>QKCY01000203.1 GCA_003245525.1 Victivallales bacterium
CCAAGCTGGGTGGCAGCCTGACCTCCCAGGGCGTCTGCGTCGGCGTGCGCATTGCCCTCGGCGGCGGCGAGTGATCCCCGGCGTCTTGCGCCCCGCACTTGACTGAGATGCGGGCAGGGAGCGGACCTTCACGGGTCCGCTCCCTGTTTCTGGGGCGCGACGCCCTGTGCCCCGGCCGTGCGCCGGGGCGCTAGCGGTAGTTCTGCGATGGCCAGACGAAATCCGGGCCCTTGGCCTTTGCGTCCCTGACTACCCCAACCGCACGCGCGGTACCACCATCGTCGCCACCGTTCTCTCCGATGCTGTACACGGCCCACGCCTCGGGCGGGAGGCCGGGAACGTCGCGCCGGAGATAGCGCAACGGCTGCCCATCATAGGGATCGAGGGGGATGGCAGGCAGGTACTCGGGCACCAGTTGGGCCAGGTCCTCCGGCGGCTGACCATGTTCCACCTCGTAGGCTCGGACGGCCAGGAAGACGGCCATGGCCCGCAAGGCGGCATCGCGGCGCAGTGCCGAGAGTATGGTATGCTGGGCATCGTCGGCCAGGGAACCCGCCAGCAGCAGCCCGACCGGATCGCGAATCCGCAACATGAGATACCACCTGCCCTGGCCGGGCAGCCGGACCTGCTCCCGCAACGCCGCCAAGTCCGCCACCGTTGTCCCATCCGGGGGCCGTTCCGCCAGCGCGATGAGATGCTGGAAGTAGGCTTCGACGTTCCATGCGGTGGAACGGGGAGTGCTTCCCAGCAATGGTCCTGCGGCGAACACCGGCCGCCATTCCCGCGACGAAAGGGATGGCGGCAGCAGGCGGGGGTCCGGGGTAGGTCCACGGGACGCCGTGGAGACAAGCGCCTCCGCGACGAGGAGCTGTTGGCGGAGCCCTTCGGCCACGGGTTCCGCATCGGCCAACGCCGCCAGGAATAGCTGCGCCCCTTCGTGGAGTGCGGGGGCCGAGACGCCATCCTGGCGAGCGACCACCCAGGCAGCATCCGCCGCCGCAATCTGCCCGGCATGGCCAATCGCATGCCCGACCAGTTCGCCTCCCCGGCAGACCAGATTGCCCAGGCGCAAGGCCCGCGAGAGGTCCTGGATGCTCCCGGCCCCGTCGCCGATCCCGGCCCGCTGGCAGGCGGAAACCGCCAGCCAGTAGCCCATCCTCCGTACCCCGGACAGATAATTCACCATGTAGGTGGGCGAGTCGACCGTCGGCATCTGGGGATCGGGGGCGTCGAGGGCGAGGTCGAGCAGCACAACATACGGCTCGTAGAACCTGGCCAGCCGTTTGATGTCCTCGTATTCCGCGCGGGTCCAGGGGCCGGAGGGGACTGGCCTGTCGAGGCCGGTTGCCACCGGACATTCCTGAGGCCAGGGATAGAACTGGAACTTCACCAACACATAGGGGAAACCACCCCGCCAGACTTGGAGGAACGAGGGGTTGCCCTCTTCGGCAGGCATGCTGGTCGCATCGAGCAGAAGCCGATAGGCGGATTCCGGCCCTAGATCGGCCTCCCGCACGACGGGACGCGAGGGGACGATGGACACTCCGGGTAATGGCTCGACCCAAGGCCGACGCACCCCGATCAGAACTAGCATGACCAACAGAGCCACCAGCAGAACGATCTGGTACCACCGAAACCGGTGCCGACTCCCATCCTGTTCCATAGCGTTCCTCCCTGGTTCCCAGACAGCAGGCGGGATGCCTGCGCTACTCCAACACCCGCAGGTTGCCGACCATGAGGGCGACCCCTTGGAAGTCCTCGGGCTTGTACTGGTTCAGGCGGGTGGCTTCGGCGATGGGTTCGCTCCGGTCGGGGGGATCGGGAAGGAGTTCGATGGTGACCGTGTGCTGGCCCGGCGGCAGGGCGCTGGCGAAGGTGGCACCGCTCAACCGGTAGTAGTAGCACCAGCGGTCGGCATGGCCCTGGGTGGACTTCTCCTTGCCGTCCACCGAGACCCGGTAGCGACCGATGGCGGGACCGACGAGCATAGTCATGCCCGCCTCGCTGCCGGTGAAGGAGAAGGTGAGCTTGGCCCCGGGCTGGCGGGTGACCCAGAGTTCGTCGAAGTGCTGGCGGAAGCGGGCCATGGCCGGGTCGTCGGGACCGAGCCGGGTCCACTCGCCCTGGAGCATGTCCTGGGTGACGAGGATCTGGTGGGCGTTCTCCAGGTTGTCCGCGGCCAGGAAATCGGACAGGGCCGTGGGCCGGGGCTGGGCGACCGTAGCCAACTCGGCGAAGGCGGCGGCGAGGGTGGCGGCATAGCTCTGGTTGGCCAGGGCGCTGGGGCGGACGCCGTCGCCGGAGAAGGCGTTGGCATCGCCCTTGGCGACCAGTTTCCCGGCTTGGATGGCCTGGGCGACATCGTACCCGGCGTTCACCGAGGGAAGCTGGTACTGATCGGCCAGCAATTCGTAGGCGGTGACGGCGGTGGGACACTTGCCGTTGCCATAGCTGGTCTCGTAACCCTCCCGGAAGGCGTAAAAGAAGAGCAACTCGGGCGCGGGCGACTGGCGGAGGGTCTTGCGGACCACGCCCTCGATGGCCCGCTGGATAGACGGCGGCGGCGTGCTGGCATCGTCCGAGGCGAAATCCACCAGCACGAGATCGGGGTTCTTGGCCAGGACATCGTGCTCGTAGCGCCAGACACTGTAGCCGGAGCCCCGGACACAGTCGCAGACACTGGCGGAGATCTCCTCGATGGTCGCATTGGGGTAGGTTTGGCGCAGTCCGTCGAGATACAGCTTCCGCCACCCGTCGGCCCCATGGATGCCGCCGCCGAAGTAGGCGATGCGGACCGTTTCCCCTGCCTTGAGTTTGGCGATGGTGCGGGGAATGCCCGCGCGCATGGCGAAGCGCTGGGCCTTGATCTGGGGGTAGATGTCGTAGGCGAGGACGATGGGCTTGGCCTTGCGGGCGGCGGTGGAATCCTCGACGATGGGCCAGGAGGCGCGTCCGGCATCGGCGTAGGGACCGATCTTCTCCACCGGAATCGGCTGGAAACCCAGCTTCAGGGCGGGCGAGTCGGGCTGCAGCCGGAAGTCGAACTTGGCGGCATCGACGAAGCGGGGATCGCCAACCTGGCTGCTGGCATCGGCCCCGGTCTGCTGCCATTCCGCCCAACTCAGTTCCTGCTTACGGTCGGGAACGGCGGTGAACTCGATGAAGGGGGTGAGCCCCGGCTCGTAGTAGAGTAGGTTGCGGTCGAACACGCTGGCGGCCAGATCCTGCCGGTTGGTGCGATAGGTGTAGAGCAACATGCGGTCGCCCCAGTTGCGGTGCTCGCGCAACCAGGCGGTACCCGCCTTGGTGTAGTAGATGATGTTGTGGTCGAAGCTGAGGCCGGTCATGGCCTCGGGCCGTTCGTCCCGGTACTCGCGCAGCTTGGGATAGTGATCCAGATAGGGCGAACCGGGACCGGCGTACTCGTGGAAGAGCTTGAGAATGCGCGGCCAGCTCTCCCAGTTCGTGGCGAGCATCCCGGCCTGGAAAGCGGGGCAGTCCACCAGGATGTTGTTGGCGAAGGTGTTGTCGCGGCCGCCGTGGTTGTGCAGCCCGCAGATGGGCACCTGGTAGAGGATGTTGCCGTAGACCAGGTTGCCGCTGGTGGGGTCGTCCAGGTAGATGCCCCAGGTGAAATGGGGGTACTCGTAGTGGACCATGCCGTCCTGCACGGGGCTCCAGGAACTGCGCTTGCCGAAGCCGCCGATGTCGTGCCAGATATTGTAGCGGACGATGGTACCGCGCGCGGTCCAATCGCGGGGGCAGGAGTAGACGCCGCCCGTGTCGGTGGACTGTAGATTCGTGTGGTGGACGATGTTGTATTCCAGCAGGTTGTCGTTGCCGCCGAAGACCAGGCCGGCGTGGGGGGTGTCGTAGATCAGGTTGTGGGTGGCGGCGTTGCCGACGCCGTTGAGGTTGATGCCCGTGTTGTAGGTCTTCTCGAAGACGCCGTTGTGGTGGATGACGTTGTTCTCGGCCCGGTTCTCGCCGCGGGCCAGGGTCTTGCGGTCGCCCCCGGCCACGCTGATGCCGCCCTTGCCCACGTGGTGTACATCGCAGCCGAAGACCACGTTCCGCTGGCCGCCCTCGATGGTCGCGCCCCAGCCGCCGGTGCCGCGAATCTCGCAGCCCTCAAGCCGACAGTCGGTGGAGTTCTCGAACACCACACCCGTGTCCGTGCAGCCCTCCAGCGTCATGCCCTGCACGGTAATGAAGGCCGTGTTCGTGAACTTCAGCAACGAGGGTGATATAGCCACGGACACATCGCCATGGTGCTCCCCCCCTACCCCCGGTCCAGGCAGTTGCCCGTCAGTAGGCGGCCAGAAGTAAACGATGCCCGCCTTGCGGTCCAGGTACCACTCGCCGGGGGCATCCAGCTCCTCGAAGACGTTCTTGACGAAATAGCGGTCGCCGATGGTGATCTCGTAGGTGGCATCGTTGGTGAACTCGATGGTCTTGCGCTGGAGGTCCACCGCCTTGACCCGCTTCCAGTTCCACCGCCAGTCGAACCGGCAGAAGACCCCGATGATGGCCTCGCCAGGATTTGCCCACTTGCTCGGATCGATGTCCGTCCCGTAGCGGAACTCGCGCTTCGGACGGCTGGCGACGCCGTCGAGGGCATGGGCCCAGGTGCCGCCGTGGATGTCCTCGGGATCGAGGTTCGGGGTCCGGGCCAGGGGCATGCGCTCGCCCCGGAAGAAGAGCTGGTTGAAGTCGCGGTCCCCCAGGCCCTGGGCCTTCAGGTCGCACTGGAGGATCTTGCCCTTGTAGGGGACGAATCCGTGCAGAGTCGGACCGCCGCGCAACACGGGCTTATCGTCGGGGCCGCCTTGGATGATCAGCGGAGCCGCCTGCGTGCCCGCGTCCTCGGGGCCGAACACCACCGGTTCCAGCAGGTCGTACCCGGCATACAGGTGGATCACGGCCCCTTCGGGCAGCTTCCCGGCCCGGCGCAGTTCACGCACCACGTCCCGGGCCCGCGCCAAGGTGGCGACCGGCTGGCGCACACCATCCGCCTGATCGTCGCCGTTCACGATCACCGAAACCGTGACCGGAGCGCTTGCCGCGACCAATGACAACCCGATGCAGAAAAGGAAGGAACGCAGCATCCTCGGACTCCTTGGCAGGGATCGGTTCGGGGGGAAGGGGGATTGGTACCATAGCGTCCTGGCAATCCCCTTGGCAAGGTCTACCGTACTGCCCGTGCAAACCCCCGTCATTGCAGGAGATTTCGGCCATGCGTTCGCGGTTCTGGGCATTTCTGCTTGGTAGTGTTGGTCTGGTGACAGTGAGCGCCCAGGACGGGCTGCGGTTCGAGGCGGAGGACTGGACGGAGCCCAAGGACGCCTGGCAAGTGAACCAACCGTCCGAGACCAAGTGGAACCTGTGGAGCACCGACCAGGACGCCGCGAAGAAGTGGTCCGGCGGCGTGGTCCTGCAGAGCCCGCGGGTCATGGCCAACCGCCAGACCGGCGAGGAAGGCGCACCGGTCCTGCACACGGTCATCACCGGCATTCCGGCGGGACTCTACGACGTGGACCTGGGTCCCACCGGGCGCATTCTCGGCGTCTCCTTCGACGGCAAGACCTGGCAACCCGCCACCGCCGGCAACCTGTTGCGCGACTACACGGTCGGGGCCGACGGCCGCTTCGAACTGTGGGTCGACGACCGCTACGCCGTGGAGAACGAGGCGGGCCGGGGCTCCTGCTACTACGACTATCTGCTCTTCTCCCCCACCGGGCCCGAACTGATCCGCCAGGTCCTCGGCGAAGGGACCAGGGTGGAGGGCTACGCCAAACAGCGCCGAGAAGAGAAGCTCGGGCGGGGATTGGTGGCCCTGCGCACACCCCAGGGCGTGTACCTGAGCTGGCGGCTGCTGGAAAGCGACGGCCCAGGCCAGGCGTTCGGAGTCCTCCGTTTCGGCCCTGACGGCAAGGTGACCCGGGTGGCAGAGAGCATCCTGAGGACAACGGATTTCCTCGATACCGAGGCACCGGAGGGCGCCATTGTCTATCGGGTGGTTCCCGTCCGGAAAGAGAGGCAACCTCGCCTGCCGGGCGACGAGGCGACCGTAGCGCCGGTACCCTACGTCTCCATCAAGCTGCAGGACGAGAAGACCACCTTCCAGAAGGTCGGCGTGGTGGACCTCGACGGCGACGGACTGCTGGACTACGTCATCAAGACGCCGAACAAGAACATCGACCCGGCCGGCAGCTATTGGGAGAAGTCGCCCGACACCTATGTGCTGGAAGGCTACAAGCACGACGGCACCTTCCTTTGGAAGATCGACCTTGGTTGGGCCATCGAGCGCGGCATTTGGTATTCGCCTCTGATCGCCTGGGACCTGGACGGCGACGGCAAGGCCGAGGTGGCGGCGAAGATCGGCGAGGGCGACCCCCGCGACGAGGACGGCAAGGTGACCAGCGGTCCCGAGTGGCTGGCCGTGTTCGACGGCCTCACCGGCCGGGAGATCGCCCGCGCGCCCTGGCCTGCCCGCGACGCCATCAACAACTACAATCTGGCCTCGCGCAACCAAATGGCGGTGGCCTACCTGGACGGCAAGACCCCCTGTCTGCTGGCCCTGCGCGGCACCTACAGCCGGATGAAGGCGGAAGCCTACGAGTTCCACGGCGGTACCTTGCGGAAGCTGTGGAGCTACGACAACGAGAAGCTGCCCCGCCGCTACTGGGGCCAGGGCGAACACATGACCCACTGCTTTGACTGCGACGGCGACGGTCGGGACGAAGTGATGCTCGGCAGCGTCATGCTGGACGACACCGGCATCCCCCTCTGGACCACCGGCATGGGCCATCCCGATTTCGCCTACATCGGCGATCACGACCCCTCCCGCCCCGGCCTCGAGATCAACTACGGCATCGAGACCCGCGCCCAGAAGAACGGCATGTGCATGGTGGATCCCGCCACTGGCGAGTTCCTGTGGGGATTCGACGGGCCTACGGTCCACATTCACGGCAAGGGGCTCTGCGCCGATCTCGATCCCGCCGTCCCCGGCAGCGAGTGCTTCGCGCTGGACTGCACCTCCAAGGTCCCCGACGTGCGCCGGGGCCCCTGGCTGTGGAGCGCCAAGGGCGACCTGCTCTGGTTCGAAGGCACCGCCCTGCCCAAGACCTATAGCCTGGAAAGCGCCTACTGGGATGCCGACCTCCAACGCGAAGTCCTGCGCGGCGGCCGGGTCAGCGACTACAATGGCGGCATCGTGACCAAAGGCATCGAGGGTTCGGTGGCGCTCGTTGCCGACATCCTGGGCGACTGGCGCGAGGAGATCATCACCAGCGTCCCCGGCGAGCTGCGCATCTACTCCACCACCATCCCGGCCTACGACCGGCGCGTCTGCCTCCTGCGCGACCGCATCTACCGGGCCGACACGGTGATGGACACCATGGGCTACACCGCCGTCCCCACCCTCTCCTACCTGCCCGAAGCCCATTGGCCCAACCTGAACGCCACCCTCATGGTGGAGGATGGCCAGCCGTTCTGCCAGATCGTGGCTGCGGCCCCGCTCACCGCCGCGGTGCAGGGGAAGGTGCTGGTACGTTGCGGCGATGCCACGCTCCGCGAGGAGGGGGTCCAGGTGGCTCCCGGCGCTCGCAGCGTGCTGAAGGTCCCGGTGGAAGCCACGCCCGCTCTGGTGGGTGGTCAGGCAACACTGTC
This sequence comes from Victivallales bacterium, assembly GCA_003245525.1. Lineage (GTDB taxonomy): Bacteria > Verrucomicrobiota > Lentisphaeria > Oligosphaerales > Lenti-02 > Lenti-02. The sequence continues at coordinate 7,672 of QKCY01000203.1, forward strand.
CGTGAGCCTGGTCGGGACTGCCGATTTCGGCCACGGCAACCTGCCCCAGGGCACCCCGCTGCCGATCGATGCTACCCGCCCGCCGCAGTCTCCGGTCCAGCCTTTGGACCTGACCGTGGACGTGCCCGTGCGCTTGGCCAGCAAGCCGGTCCGCAACGGAGTCCGGGTCGAAGCCGAGACCATCGCGGGCCAAGGCGGTGGCGAGGTACATGTCCGGGACGACAAGAAGGGCGTGGTCGGCAAGGCCATCTCCCACTGGGACGATTCCGGGCATTGGCTCGAGTGGCAGATCGCCGTGCCCCGGGCGGGCAAGTACCGCCTCCTAGTGCGCTATTCCTCGCCGCAGCCGGCCAGCCGCAAGCTGAGCGTGGACGGCAAGGACCTGGGCGGTCTCCGTTTCCCCGGCAGCGGCGGCTTCGGCAGCGCTCCCGACGAATGGGACCATGCCCAGGGCCCGGTCCTCGACCTCGCGGCCGGAACCCACACGATCCGTCTGGAGAACACGGACGGCAAAGGCCTCAACTTGGATTATCTTCTCTTGCAGCCAACCGGTCAGTAGTCCGACGAGTCGGACCAGCCGGACTGGACTGACCGGAAACAACAGCCCTCCTGGAACCCCATCATGCCCGACTCCCCCCTCCTTGGTCTGCCTGCCGACGTCCGCCAGGAACAGCTTGGCGAAGGTACCTTCTACATCCTCCCCGCCGAGCGCCTCCGGGAGGGCTCGCTCAGCGGTCTGGAACTGGCAGGTGCGAAGCGCTACGTGGCGCTGGAGCGCTACAAGCTCTGGTGGGTGCGTCCCACCTTCGGCAGCAGCGAGTTCGCCTTCCCCTTCGAGACCCAGTTCGTGCTGTGGGAGACCGAGGACGGTCGCTACGGCGTGGCCCTGCCCCTGGTTTCCGGCGACCTGCGCGCCTTCTTCAAGGGCGGGGACACCACTCTGCGCCTGGAGTGGAACGGGGTGCTGGGCGATGCCTTCCCGGCCGCCGCCGGGCTGCTCTACGCCGTGATCGAGGACGATCCCTACGTGGCCTGCGAGACGGCGATTCTGGAGCTGGCGACCATCTCGAAGCGCTTCCGGCTGCGCGCCGCCAAGTCGGTGCCCGCCTTCGTGGACCAGCTCGGCTGGTGTACCTGGGACGCCTTCTACCATGACGTCTCCGCCGACAAGGTGCTAGAGGGGCTCCAGACCTTCGCCGACCGCGATGTCCCGATCCGCTACGTGATCCTCGACGACGGCTGGCAGACCGTGGACGACAAGAAGAAGCTGCTCTCCTTCGATCCCGTCCCCGCCAAGTTCCCCGACGGGCTGGACGGACTCATCGCCCAGGCCCGGGCCCATTTCGGGATCGAGCACTTCGGCGTCTGGCACACCCTCCAGGGCTACTGGCAGGGCGTGTCTCCCGACGGTCCCCTCGGGGCCTCCTACCGGATCGCGTCCACCCCCGACGGGGCCCGCTCGCTGGTTGACCCGGACGACATCGCCCGCTTCTTCCAGGAGTTCCACGACCATCTCCGCCGGATGGGGGTGGATTTCGTGAAGGTGGACAACCAGTCCAGCCTGGAGAACTTCACCAACGGCCTGTTCGGGCGGGGCACGGCGATGCGCGCCTACCAGCACGCCCTGCAAGGCTCTGCCTTCACCCACTTCAAGGGCGGCCTGATCCACTGCATGTGCCACGGGTCCGACGTCGCCTACAACATGCTGGCCTCCACCGTCTGGCGGAATTCGGACGATTTCTTCCCGAAACAGCCCGAGAGCCACCAGTTCCACGTCCACGCCAACGCCCTGAACAACCTCTGGAGCAGCCAGTTCTCGGTGCCGGATTGGGACATGTTCCAAAGCCACCACGAGCACGGGGCCTTCCATGCCGCGTCCCGCGCCATCAGCGGCGGCCCGGTCTACGTCAGCGACCGCCCCGGCGAGCAGAACGCGGACGTCCTCCGGCGGCTGTGCGACGACGAGGGGCGGCTCTACCGCTGCCCGGCGCCCGCCATGCCCGCCCGTGACTGCCTCTTCACGAACTGCCTGACCGAAAGCCGCCTGCTCCAGGTGGTCAACGCCAGCGATCCGGCGGAGACCCACGCGGTGACCGGGTTCTTCCACTGCAACCAGGGCGGCCAGCCGGTCACCGACCAGTGGCAGGTGGACAGCAACCCCTTCGTGGATGCGGACGAGGTGGCGGTCTACAGCTTCCGCACCGGTACCCTCTCCCGCCTGCATGGGGCCGAGATGAGCACCCGGCAGGCGATCACCCTGCGCCCGCTGGAGTTCGAACTGATCGCCATCGCCCCGGTGTTGGCCGGGAACGTGGCCTGCATCGGCCTGCTGGAGAAGTACAACGCGGGCGGCGCGGTGGAGCGCGAGGAGTTTTCGGCGACCACCAGCCGCTACGAGGTCTCGCTGCGCGGTTCCGGCACAGCCGGGTTCTTCTGCGCCAGCGAGCCACGCGAAGTGCTGGTGGACGACGAACCGGCGGAGTTCGGGTACGATGCCGCCAGCGGCTTCCTCACCGTCGGGTTGCACCGCAACGCCTGGGGCGGCTCGCTGGTGACCCTGTTGCTGTAGGAGCCTGCCATGCCGGATACCTGGCGCAACCACCATTTGGCGGACATGCAACAGTCCTACATCCGGCGCATGACCCGCGAGTGCGAGCGGCTGGGAGGCATCAACCTTGGGCAGGGCGTCTGCGACCTGCCCACCCCACCCCCCATTCTCCAGGCCACGGCCGAGGCCGTGCTGGCCGACCGGAGCGTCTACAGCAGCTACGAGGGCCAGCCTGCGCTGCGCGAGCAGATCGCCCGCAAGCTGGCCGACTACAACGGCCTGACCGTCGACCCCGACCGGGAGTTGGTCGTGACCGTGGGGTCCGCCGGGGCTTTCACCTGCACCTGCCAGGCGCTGTTGAACCCCGGCGACGAGGTGATTGTCTTCGAGCCCTTCTACGGCTACCACGTGAACGTGCTGCGCGCCCTCGGGCTAGTGCCGGTGTTCGTGCCCCTGGCGGGACCGGCCTGGGAACTGGACGCGGTGCAGTTGGCCACGGCGCTGACCGCGCACACCCGCGCCATCATCGTCAACACCCCGGCCAACCCCTCCGGCAAGGTCTTCTCCCGCAACGAACTGGAGGCGATCCGCGACCTCTGTCTGACCCACGATCTGCTGGTCATCACCGACGAGATCTACGAGTACATCGTCTACGAGCAGCCGCACATCAGCCCCGCCACCATTCCCGGTCTCGGGCCGCGCACGGTCACTCTGTCGGGGTTCTCCAAGACCTTCTCGATCACCGGGTGGCGGCTGGGCTACGCCTGCGCCCGCGCCGAACTGGCGGAGCGGATCGGGCTGGTCAACGACCTGCTCTACATCTGCGCCCCCACCCCGCTCCAGCACGGTCTGGCGGCGGGCATGGCCCAGCTTGGTCCCGACTACTACCGCGGGCTGGCGGCGGACTACCGGGCCAAGCGCGACGAGTTCTGCGCCACCCTGGCGGCGGTGGGCCTGCCCCCCCACGTACCCGCCGGAGCCTACTATGTCCTGGCCGATGTCGGCGACCTTGGCCACGGCAACGCCATCGCGGCGGCCATGCACATCCTGGAGAAGGTCGGCGTGGCCTGCGTGCCAGGCAGCTCCTTCTTCACGGGATCGGGGGGCGAACATCTGGTGCGGTTCTGCTATGCCAAGGACTGGCCCGTTCTGCGCGAAGCCTGCGCCCGGCTGCGGCAGTTGCGCTGAAGCGAGGGTCCACGGACGGAAAAAACCGCGCTTTCCGCCGGTATTCCGCAACAGAACCCGTTGTTGTAGCGGTTTTTCGGGCCGGGACATTTGCAGTTGGCCCCGCGCACCGTATATCTTTGAGTAGACATTAGGCAGGTACGCAGACGCAACATGCTGGCTTCGGCATGCCAATGGCGCCAGCAGGAGAACGAGTCCGGGGGTCGTGCCGATCTCCCCGGAGGAGTAGTGACCCCCCAAGAAGGGAGCAGAAACAGTGAAAGCGACGTTCTACGACGTGAAGAAGCGCGTGAAGGTGGAGGTGGAGGTCGTCGCCAAGGTGAAGTACCCCAACGGGCGTTGCGCCTTGCGGGCGAAGACCAGTGATGGTCGCAACCTCACCAAGTTCATCAAGCAAGCCGATTTCGACAAGGCCAAGGTTCCGGCCGGCAAGTAGTCGGACTCCGGTACATCGTCGCGGCCGGCACCCTCCCGAGGGTGTCGGCCGCTTCCTTTCCGGCCGGGGCTAGCGCCGGAGAATGCCGGCGTCGAGCCAGTCCCCGTGGTCGGCACCGGTGCCATCCCCGGCATCGGTCACCACCAGGCGCAACTGCTTGGTGCCTTCGGGAATCGCCACGTTCAGGTGCCAGACCACGCCCTGGGTCATGACCGGCGTGTCCGCCAGCCGGGCCTGATCGGCAAAGACCTGGAAGACGACCGACCCCGAGGGGCGTTCGTCGTCCAGGCCGACCACCGCGACGAAGCGGGCCCAGTCCGGCTGGACGGCGTAGACCAGCTCCGAGGGGGCGTGGACCCCCATGCCACGCGCGAACTGGACCCCGCCCACCTTCAGCGGCTCGCCCCGGATCGAGCGGTCGGCCTTCGCCTCGCCCAGAGTGGGATGGGGCTTGCCCAGGCTAACTGGCGCGAGGTCGGCCAGGTGCAGGTCGGGCGCAGGCGGTTTGGGCGGACGCTTGGCCAGTTGGGCCACGGCAGTGTCGGCGCGCGGCAGGAGGGGGAAGTGGGGATTGTCCGTATGGGCGGCCCGGACGATCTCGTCGGCGCGGGCCGCGATCTCGGGATGCTGCGCAGCCAGGTTGGTGGTCTCGCCCAAATCGGTGGCCAGATCGTAGATTTCCCAGGGACCGTCGGGCTGGCGGCGCACGTTCAGCTTCACCGCCTTCCAGTTGCCGAAACGGACCGCCAGCTTGCCGCCCTGCTCGCCGAATTCCCAGTACAGGTAGGGATGTTCGGGCTGGGTGCCGCCGGTGAGCGCGGGCAGATAGGAGATGCCATCGTCGGTGCTGAAGGGCACTCCCGCCACCGCGCCTGCGGTGGCCGGGAAATCCCAGAAGGCGGAAAGATGGTTCGAGACCGTGCCGGGAGCGATGCGTCCCGGCCAGCGGGCGACGAGGGGCACGCGGATGCCGCCCTCGTACAGGTCCCGCTTGATGCCGCGCAGGGGGCCGCTGCTGTGGAAAAAGTCCGGATCGTTCCCCCCTTCGCGGTGCGGCCCGTTGTCGCTGGTGAAGAGCACGAGGGTCCGCTCGTCGATCCCGAGCTCGCGCAAGGTAGCCAGCAACTGGCCGACATGGTCGTCCAGCCGGGTGACCATGGCCGCATAGCCCTTTCCTGGCTCGGGCCAGTCCTCCTTGGCGTAGATCCCGTAGTCCGGCACCTCCATGCCGTGGCGCTTCGCCAACCGCGCCTCGTTGTTCGCGTGGGGCAGGGTCGTGGCGTAGTAGAGGAAGAAAGGCCGGTCCCGGTTCTCGCGAATGAAGGACACCGCCTCGGCGATACACAGGTCCGGGGAATAGTCCACCCGCTTCGTCGCGGCCCCCGGCAGGCGGGGCTTGCCTTGGGCATCCTGCACGTGAACCACCTCGTTGTGCAGGAGGACCCGCTCGCCGTCGCGCCACAGGAACTCGGGATAGTAGTTGTGGGCATGGCTCTGGTTCAGGTAGCCAAAGAAGTGGTCGAACCCCTTCTGGTTCGGCACGCCAGCCGAGCCATCTTCACCGAGCCCCCACTTGCCGATCAGGGCCGTGCGGTAGCCAGCCTCGCGCAGGGCTTCCGCGATGGTCCGGTCCTCGGGACCAATGGAGAGGGACGAGTTCCCGCGAATCCGGGCATGCCCCATGTGCCAACCAGTCATCAAGGCGCACCGCGAAGGGGCGCAGACCGTGTTTCCTGCGTAATGCTGGGTGAAGCGCATTCCCTCCTGGGCCATGCGGTCGATCTGCGGCGTGCGAATCCGTTCCTGGCCATAGCAGCCCAGATCGCCATACCCCAGATCGTCGGCTAGAACGAGCACAATGTTGGGATGCTCCACCGGTTCGGCAGCAGACAGGGCAACCGCAGCCCCCGTCGCGGCCGAAAAAGCGAGGAACTGACGGCGGGAAAGGGAAGTGGGATTCATGAGGTGGTGGGGTCCGTGGCGCAGGCGTCCCGCCTGCGGGGGGGGAATCGTGGATTGGTTGCGGGCGTCCCCGTAGGGGCGACTGGCGAGTCGCCCTCTTCCCCCGCCCAACCTGGAGTTCTCTCGGGAACGCGACCGACGTTCCTGACTCCCCCCACTATCCCGCCTCCCCGGAGGGCGCGCAAGTCCCTGGCGCGAAAGGCATCAGCATGCCACAAGGAATGATATGTTGATGCATCGGAGAGGACAGTTCGGAAGCGGGGGAAGACCAGCTTGAAGCGACCCTCCAGAAACACCATTGTAGCCTGTGTGGAGGGTTGGCGAGATGCTTGGCCAGATCCCCCCAGCCCTTCACGCCAGCTTGCACTTCAGCATAGTCACTGGTTGCGCAGAATGAAGACAATCCTCAAGATCGCCGTGGCTACAGTCGTCAGTTTCCTGTGTGGCTGCATCGTGACTGCATGGGCGGCTCGCGAGTTGTACTGCTGGATGGAGGCAAAGGAGGTCTATGTCCAGCCTTGCGCGGAGGTCACGACGAACATCCGGATCATCCAAGAGCTGAATAACCAGCGAGTTCCCGAGGCCATCGAGTTGCTCGAATCAAAGGTCGATAGTGGCCTGATCATGCTCTCCGCCTACTCCGGCGAGGGAGGCGAGAACACCCGCAAGATGGTTGAGGATACCCTCCAGACCGCTCGAGCCTACCGCCAGGAGAACCCCCGGGAGCCCACGGTGCCCGCAGTTGACGCTGCGGTCGAGAAAGCCTTGAAGGAATAGGCGTAGAGCATCCGGGACCGCTTAGCCGCTCATCCGCGCGGCAAGTACCCCAGGTGTTCGTGGCGAAGAGCAATGACGGAAACCCAGTTCTGGCAGTTGATCGACCAAGGTAGGGCAGGTTGCCCCGAGGAACCACGTACGGGACTCACACGCCTGCTTGCGGCGCGCAGTCGATACGAGATAGCGCAGTTTGCCGCAATCTACTATCGGCTTCGCTCCGACGCCGCGACATGGCATCTCTATGGTGCGGCAGGAATCGCGACCGACGGCCACAGCGAGGACGGGTTCATCGACTTCATAGACTGGTTGATCAGCGCCGGGGAACAGACCTACAGAAGCGTGCTGAACGATCCAGACTCACTGGTTGACTATCTGGACGCCGAGTTCCCGATGTACGAAGGGTTCGGGTGCGCAGGTAGGGACGCCCTGGAACTCAGAGGCGAGTCCACGGACTGGACGAGAGAAGAGCGAAAGCTGTTTGGGCGATCAGGGGGGGAACTGCACGGTCCCCGTACCTGGACGAATCTGGAGGACCTCCGGTCCCTGTTCCCTCGACTAGCGGAATGGGATGACGGCACCGTCTTGCCGTAAGTGACTCTTACGACCATAACAGCGGACAGGTGCCATGCACGGGCCGCCGCAAACTCCGCCCATGATGGCCTCATTGGGGGCCAGATGGCTCCACGGGAACTGGTACTCGTTGTGGGCTGCATGATTCTGCTGCTCGTGCTTTCGCGTCTGCCACATTGGTGCCGAGCTCGCGCCCTGAACGCGAGGATCGCGCCGCCTCCCCGTATAGATGAGGTCGCATCGCGCTATCTGGGCCAAAGGGAGACGGTAGACCCAGAGAGGTACTACGTCGTGTTCATCTCCGTCGATCCTGGCATCTTCGTCGCCCACTGCGAAGGACGCCGCGAGCCCGAGATTCTTGATTTCGCCTCGCTGGACGAGGCAAAGCAGGCCGCCAAGACCAAGAGCATCGACCCTGAGGGCGAGATGTTCGCCTGCGCGTACCGTGGACGGGACGAGTACCTGGCAATCTACAATAACGGCGAGGAGCCCTGACCAGGAACCCCATCAGGGAAGCCCAACCGCCCGTCGGCGCCCCTCTCGCTGAACCTGCGGCACGTGTTGCCCGTCCGTCACTTCTCGCGAGCAGGCGGGACGCCTGCGCTACGGTTTTCCACCATTCCACCATTCCGCTTCTCTACAGATCGTAGAGCCCGCTGTCGCGGGTCGGAGCGCCACGGGATGGGGCCGGAGTTCCTTCGTCGCCGAAGAGGTCGCCCATGTCGGCCTCGATCTGTTCGGGGTCCTCGCCGGATTCCAGACGGCGGACCGCCTCCTCCATCTGGCCGTCGAGGGACTCGCCGGTGATCTCGCCCATCCGGCGCATGAGTCGGCCGAGTTGGCGGGGATCGCTCTCGTCCATGCCCTCCGCCTGGCTCATCAACTGCATCATCTCGCGCTCGACCCGGGGATCGTCCATGGGATCGGCCCCGCCCTCGCCTGCGGGGGCCGCCTTCGTGGACTTACGCTCGGCACCGGAGATGGCGAACTTCGAGACCAGCTTGCGCAGGTCGGTGGCACCGCAGGTGGGACAGACCGGCTCCTTGGCCGTGGACAGGCTCTTCACCAGGAAGCTGTAGATGCGGTTGCAGGTGGGACAGAGATACTCGAAAATGGGCATGGGAACTCCTTTGCCGCCCGGAGGCACGGCAGAGGAAGATAGTCGCCGCCTCCCACCGATCAACTGGCGGCGGGGGACTGGGCAGGCGGGGTTTCCACGGTCACGGACCCCAGGTACCCGTCCACCGTCACCCGGGCCCCATCGGGAATGAGCTTGGTGGCGTCGGCGATCCCGGTCACGCATGGCAGGCCGTACTCCCAGGCGATGATTGCCCCGTGGATCAGCATCCCCCCCTGGCTCTCGACAATGCCAGCGGCCAATGGAACCACGAAGGACAGGTTGGGATCGATGGTGTCGCAGACCAGGATCTCGCCTCCCTGGAAGGAGAAGAAGTCCGCAGGGCTTGTCAGCACCCGGGCCACCCCCGAGACGAGGCCGGGACCGGCCGGTTCCCCCACCAGTTGGCGGGCGGCGACGGGATGGCTCTCGCCCTGGCCGCTCGTGGGCGGAGCGACGGTGGTCGGCTCCGGAAGCACTGCCGTCTCCCGGGCATCGCGCAGCAGGAGAGGAATGATCTCCTCGGGGACCGACGCCGCCCGGTCGCCAAGGATCAGGCGCAACCGTTCGCGGGCCAGGCGAACGGCCCGGGCCAGTTCGGCCTCGATCTGCCCCAGATGCAGGTTGTCGTCGTCCCGGAGGCGATAGCTGGTCCGGGCCAGTTCGAGCAGGTCATTGGCCCGTTCCCGGTCGGTGGCCGGGAAGGAGCCGACGAAGGCGGCGACCAGATCCCGGCGGGAGGCATTCGGGACCCGGACCGGATGGCGTCCGAACTCCCGCAGCAGGTCGGCCAAATGGCGTTCGCGCATCTCGCCGATGCCGAGCCGGTCGAACATGCTGCCGAACTCGGCCAGGAACCCCTCGACCGCCAGACGGAAGGAGGCGGGGGCCCGGTCCAGGCGATCGCTGGCCAACGCCGCCAGGGCTCCGCCCTCCCGGTTGGCCTGATGGGCCAGCCGCTGCAACGCCTGGTTGCGGCGCACGCTCCAGAGGCCCGTGTCGGCCAGCAGGGAGAGGAACTCGTAGGGGTTCTGCGGCTTGACCATGTCGTTGTAGACCTGGGCAAACAGCCGGACCCCGTGGGCGAAGGGGATGAAGGCGTGCCGGTACACCTGCCGCCAGTGGTCCACTGCCACGCGCCGCTTCCGCAGTTCGTCGGCCAGCAGGGCCGGGGGCAGGTCCGCCAGGGCAACGCTGGCCAGCGCCGCCGCCACGGCCGCCATTTCCGGAATCAACTCGCCGGTGATCCGCGCGTGGAGTTGCCGCAGGTTCCCATAGCTACGCTTGAGGTTCAGGTACCACGACCGTTCGTCGTCGGGAGCAAGAACGGTCGCTGGACGGCATTGGAGGGCGAAGAGCTGGTCCTCCCGGTAGGTCCATTCGAGATCCCGGGGACTGCCGCATTCCTGTTCGGCCTGCCGGGCCAGATTCCAGACCTGGCGGGTTTGCTCGGCACTCAGCGGCGGTTGGTCCGCCAGTTCCTTCGCCAGGGGCCGGAGAGCCGTGCCGGTACCGACGGGACGGACGGCATACTGGCGGCGCACAGGCGGATGGTGGGCCACGACCCGGCCGGTCCGGCGGTCCAGCAGCCAGCGGTCGGGCTCGACCGTGCCGTCCGCCAACCCCTCGTTCAGACCATAGACTGCCTCGACCACAGCCTGCCGCGCATTCTGCGGATCGCGGCTGAGGGCGACGCCACTCCGGTCGCCAGCCACCATGGCCTGGACCACCACAGCCATGGCGCTGCGCTCGATATCCAACCCCAGTTCCTGGCGGTAGAGCAAGGCCCGGTCCGACCACAGGGAAGCCCAGACCAGGCGGATGCGGTCCAGCATGGCCCGCGCCCCCTGTACATTGAGAAAGGAGTCGTGCAGGCCGACGAAGGAAGCCTTGCCGTTGTCCTCCTCCGGGACCGAGGCGCGCACCGCCACGGGCCGCTGGCCGAAACACTCGCCCAGCCGGGTGCTCAGTTCCTTCGCCAGGACCGGCGGGAACGGGGCGCGGAGAAAGAAGCTGCGAATGCGAAGCGCAGCGTCCCAGATCTCCTCCCACCGCATGTCGCCGAAATGCTTGCGGTGCAGTTCCAGCAGGATCCGCTCGCGCAACCCGGCGCTGCGCACGAACTGCCAGTAGGCATCGACACTGATGCACATCGTCTCGGGCAAGGGGAACCCACGCCGGCACAGGTTGGCCAGGGCCAGAGCCTTGCCGCCAAACCGGGCACCGTCCCGTGGTTCCACCTGTTGGATGTCCCGCGACAGATTCATGCCATGGGCACCTCCGAGACATGCTGGAACGAACTGACCACGATGTATTTCGCCACCCGCAGCTCGAACAGGGCGCAGGAGGGCGAGGCCAGGAAATCGGCCAACTGCGGATGCCGGGCCAGGCACTGCTCCCGCGGACCGTCGGCGTCCGTGCCGGCCAACTCGACAGCCCGGCCGACCGCGGTGACCGCCACCGCCCGGTCGAAGTCGCGGATATCGTTGGCCCGGTTGTCAATCAGCAGAGCCACGCGGGAATCGGTCCGCAGGTTGGCGTACTTCCGGGTGGCTCGCGGCGTGGCAAACCATAGCCGCCGCAAGTCCTCCGCCGCGGCGAAGGCCATGAGGTTGGCATAGGGCGTCGTACAGCCCGTCGTGGCCAGCACGGCTAGCCCCTGGCCGAACACCACGTCCCGCAATTGGCATAGAATTTCTTCCGCGCCCATCGCACGACCCCTTTGCTGCTGGTGTACAGCCCCCCGATACACATTGTACCGGTCCCAACCCGCCAAGCCAAGAGAAATCGACATGGGCTTTGGGCGGACGTTCGGATTGTAGCCAGCGGAAGGAAGCCCGACAGGGCGGACGCGGAGACCCTACTCGGCGGCGGGGAGCTTGCCGAGGACAGGCTTCAGGCCGGGGACGGCCAAGGTGACCAAGCCCCCGCGGGCGATGGGACCGGGGTTCACCACGGGCATCCCTTCCCACTCGAAGGCACCGGCGCCCTCGTGGATATGGCCGCAGAGCACGGCGACCGGGCGCACCCGCCGGGCGAACTCCGCCACGGCCCGGCTGCCCACTTGGGCACCATTGGGCAGACGGTCGGCCCCGGAACCAAGCGGGGGCGCGTGGGTGACCAGTACCAGCGGCGTATCCTGGCCAGCGACGTCGTCCGCCAGGCTGGCCAGGCTACCGGCCATCGCGTCCTCGTCCCACTCGTTGGGCGTGCCGAAGGGCGTGCGGTTGCAGCCGCCGATGCCGACCACCCGGAAGGAGCCGAAATCGCGGCAGGCAAGGTGGATGCCGCTGCCCTGCCGGATCAGCGCGGCATCCGCGTCGGCGGCATCGCAGTTGCCCGCGACCGTGGCCAGGCGGGGATAGCGGGCCGCCAGGCCTTCAGCCGTGGCGACCGCCTGGGCCGTGGTCCCGAACTGGGTCAGGTCGCCTCCAACCAGGAGGATGTCGGCGGCGGGGAGACGGTCCAGTTCGCGACTAGCCCCGTGGATATCGACAACAAAAAGGATCTGCATCGTGCGGTTCCCAGCGGTCTGCGCTACGCCTACTCCAGTTCCTCGGCGCAGACGGCGGCAAACTGCACCGTCTGCAGGCGAGTCCCCATATGGCAGGTGAGGACGGTCTTGGCGGGGTCGAAGTCCTCCTCGGGCGTGGCCGCCAACTCCACCTTCTGCCAGTTGCCGTCCGCCTTCACCGTCTGCTTGGCGAGGGCGGTGTAGGGCGCGCCGTTGCGCTGGAAGATAGCGGTGAATTCGCCCCCTTCGGCGCTCCGGCAGTAGAAGCTCACCCGGTAGTGCTTGCCAGTGGTCAGCGGGATCATGATCGCGCGCTTGTAGGCCGCGCCGGACGCCTTGTCGGGCACGGTGGTGACCGCGATCTCCTGGGCCTCCGTGAAGGGCTGCCCTGTCACTTTTACGGGCATACTGGTTACGTACTGGCCCGACCCGTTCAAGAGAATGCCGCCGACCCCGTCCACCACCGGCTGCTTGTCCACCGGCACATAGGGCCCGGTATCCTCGGCGACGCCCATGTCCTTGAAGATGCCCTCGAAGCGGGCGACGATGGCCGCAGACTCCGGATTGTCGGCCTGGTTCACGGTCTCGTTGGGATCGGTCTGGTAGTCGTAGAGCTCGTGCCCGATCAGCCGTCCTTTGCGCTCGCCGGCCCGGAAGTTGAGCTGGAGCCACTTCACATAGCGGTAGCGCTCGTCGCGCAGGGTGTAGCCCATGGCGGGCAATCCGTCGATGGCGCGCGGGTACTGGGACAGCACCGCCGGATGAACCTTCGCCGCAGGATCGGCGATCACCGGCACCAGGCTCTTGCCCTGGAGTTGGGAGGGGATGGGTAGACCAGCCAGCTCGCAGAGGGTGGGGAAGACATCGATGAACCCCGTGGGGGAACTGGTCTGATTGGCAGCGTGGCCGGGGGCAGCGATGATGAGCGGAGCGCGTACGGCCTGCTCGAAGTTGGAGTGCTTGCACCACATGGCGTGGTCGCCCAGATGCCAGCCGTGGTCGCCCCACAGGCAGACAATGGTCTTGTCGGCCAGCCCCAATGCTGCCAGCTTGTCGAGCACCTTGCCGATCTGGGCGTCCACGTAGCTCACGCAGGCCCGGTAGCCGTGGATCAGTTCCACCTGCTGTTCGGGGCTGATGTCGCCAAGGAGGGGAATGTCGCTGTAGGAGCGCAGCTCGCCCGAGTCGTGGTAGGCGATCTCCACCGGGTGGGCGGCGTGCTTCTGGAAGGGATGGATGTGGATGCTGGCATCCTCGTACAGATCCCAGTAGCGCTTCGGCGCGATGAAGGGCAGATGGGGCTTGAAGAAGCCGACCGAGAGGAAGAAGGGTTTGCCGCCAGTAGCCAACCGTTCCAGCAACCGGCAGCCGGCCGCGGCCAGGGCTCCGTCGGGATAGGCATCGTCCGGCAAGTCCATGCATTCGGTGGCCGGGGCGGCCCATTCGCCCGCGGCCTTGGCCAGCGCCCGGTTGCGGGCGCTGCCGCTGGTGAATTTCTGGTCCTTGATCGCCTCGCGCCCGCGCTCGATGGCTGCCTTGGTCTCGGGGTTCTGGTACCCGTTCATGGGCCGGGGCGCGTCGGGGTTCATCACCAGCTTCTCGGAGCCGTAGGGGATGGACCAGGAGGGCTCGTCCAGCTTCTTGTCCACGCAACGGGGGTCGTAGGTCTTGCCGACGCCCGTGGTCTCGTAGCCCTGCTGGATGAAATACTGCGGCATGGCCAGGATGTCGGGGTTCACATCGCGCATCCGGGTGGCCAGATCCCAGACGCCGGTGGTGTCGGGGTACATGCCGGTCATCAGGCTGGCACGGGTCGGCCCGCAGACGGCCTGCTGGCAACCGTTGTTGAGGAACACGGTGCCCCGGGCCGCCAACCGGTCGATGTTCGGCGTCAGGATATCCTTCACCCCATAGCAGCCCAGCAGCGGTTTGAGGTCGTCCACCGGAATCATCAGGACGTTCAGGGGGGCCTCGGGAGCTCCCAGCGCGGGGCGCAACAGGCTGCCGGCGGCAAGGGCGGTGGCGGTGGCCAAAAACTCGCGTCTACGCATGGACGACTCCTTGGGACAGGCCAATGCTTCCTTCCGCTCCCGTTTCGCCTTCCTCAGAGTACGCCATCGGGCGACAAGTGCAAACCGGCCAGCAACTCTCGCGGCGCCGGGTTGCATCGCGGGCGGGATTCTCTATGGTTCTCGGATACCCAACCCGAAAGCACGGACATGCAACCGGAATCCTCCTCCCGCGTCTGGCTCGACATCGACCTTGGCAAACTCCGCCGCAACTTGGCCCGCATCCAGGAGCGCGTCGCCCCCTGCGGGGTGATCGCCGTGCTCAAGGCGGACGCCTACGGGTTGGGCGTCGAGGCCATCGCCCGCGCTCTGGCCGCCGCCGGGGTGGCCGGGTTCGCGGTAGCCGAGCCGCGCGAGGCCCTGCGGCTGGTCGGACTCGGCCTGCCGGTGCAGATTCTCGGGGCCATGCTGCCCGACGAACTGCCCGCCACGGTGGCGGCGGGTGTGATCCACCCCATCGATTCCCTCGCCAGCGCCCGCCGGATCAGCGCCGAGGCGGTACGCCAGAACCGCACCGTCGAATGCCATTTCCTGATCGACACCGGCATGGGCCGGCTCGGGCTCTTGGCCGACACCGCCCTCCCCGCCATTGCCGAGGCCTGTCAACTGCCCGGACTCGCCTGCCGGGGCATCTACTCCCATTTCCCCGTTGCCTACCGGGCGGGAGAGGAATACACCCTCGGCCAGATCGCCAAATTCCGGAGTCTGCTGGACCAGTTGGCCGGGCAGGGCATCCGCTTCGCCAAGATCCACATGGCCAACAGCGACGCCATCAACAACTTCCCCCAAGCGTTCGCTGCTCCCTTCAATCTGGTCCGTACCGGCATCAACCTGCACGGTTCCTTCGACAGCGAGGGACTCCGTTCTCTCCACCTCGAACCCATCCTCGCCCTGAAATCCCGCCTCGTGGCCATCCGCGACCTGCCCGCCGGGATGCAGCTCGGCTACGGCCTCACCCACCGCCTGGTGGAGGACACCCGAGTCGGCACCGTCGCGGCAGGCTATGCCGACGGCCTGCCCCTCGCCCTCTCCAACCGGGGCTACGTGCTGATTCGCGACACCCTCTGTCCGGTGCTCGGGCGCGTCTCCATGGACTACGTGACCGTCTCCCTCGCCCGCGTCCCCGACGCCGCCGTGGGCGACGACGTGGTCTGTCTGGGCGGCAACGGCCCCACCGCCATCAGCGTCGATCAATGGGCCCAGCTCAAGGGCACGCACCCCTACGAGATCATCTGCTCCTTCGGCGCGCGGGTCGAACGCCGCTACCTCGACGCATAGGAACACTTGCCATGCCGCACCCCACCGTCACCCTGAACAACGGCGTCGTGATGCCCATGCTCGGCCTCGGCGTCTGGCGTTCCCCCGAAGGCCCCGTCACCGAAACCGCCGTCGCCTGCGCCCTGGAAGCGGGCTACCGTTCCATCGACACCGCCAAGGCCTACGACAACGAAGTCAGCGTGGGCAAGGGCATCCGCGCCAGCGGCCTCCCCCGCGACGAGGTCTTCGTCACCACCAAGCTCTGGAACGCGGATTCCCGTAGCGGACAGGTGCGCGAAGCCTGCCTCGCCAGCCTGGACCGGCTCGGCCTGGAAACCCTCGACCTTTACCTGCTCCACTGGCCTGTTCCCGGCAAGTTCCGCGCCGCCTGGGACGTGCTCCAGGAGCTCTATGCCGAAGGCCGCCTGCGCGCCATCGGCGTCAGCAACTTCATGGTCCACCACCTCGCCGACCTCCTCCCCCACGCCAGCGTAGTCCCTGCCGTCAACCAGATCGAATTCCACCCCCGGCTCCAATCCCCCGAACTGGTCCGCCACTGCCGGGAACTCGGCATCGTGGTCGAAGCCTGGTCGCCCATCATGCGCGGCAAGGTGAACGAGGAGCCCGAGATCATCGCCCTGGCCGAGCGCCTCGGCAAGACCCCGGTCCAAGTCACCCTCCGCTGGCAAATCCAGCGCGGTATCGTCACCATCCCCAAATCCGCCAACCCCGACCGCATCCGGGACAACGCCGCCATCTTCGACTTCGCCCTCAGCGACGCCGACCTGGCCACCATGGACCGCCTCGACAGCAACCTCCGCCTCGGCCCCGACCCCGACAACTTCAGCTTCTAGTCCGGCTACCGGGTGCCGCAGGATTCGGCGTATTCGCGGAAGAGGCGGAGGTAGAGCTGGTAGTCCTGCAGGGAGACGCCGGGAGGCGTCTGGTGGTCGACGCTGGGGATGAAGCCGCCTTGGCGGGCGACGGGGAGCAGGCGCTCGAACTCGGCACGGAGGGCGGCTTCGCCCTGGTGCATGATCATCTTGTCGTAGTGGCCGATGAAACGCATGCGGGGATGACGCTCGCGGATGCGGGCGAGGTCCACGCCGCTCTGGCGTTCGAGGGGCAGGATGCCGTCGAGCCCGGCCTCCTCGAACCACGGGACGGAGGCGGTGATGTCGCCGTCGGAGTCGATGATCGCGTAGATGCCGCGCTTGTGGAGCTCGGGCACGAGTTGGCGGTAGTAGGGCAGCATGAACTCGTCGAACAGCTCCTTGGAGAGCATGGGGCCGTGGTTGTAGCTCATGTCCTCGCCGAAGGTCATGAAGTCGGGCGTGCAGATTTCGCAGATCTCGTCGAGCATGCGGAGGTGGTAGTCGGTGATGTCCTGGTTCATGCGGTGCATGAGTTCGGGCTGGTCGTAGAAGGCGTAGAGGTGGTTCTCGATGCCGAAGAGGGTCCGGGGGAACCAGAAGTAGCCCTCGAAGGTGAACCAGGTGACGGTTTCGCCCCGGGCCTGCTCCTCGGCCCATTGCTTCCAGGCGGCGAGGTTGAAGTGGTTGGTGTAGAGGCTGGGGAGGATGGCCTCGTATTCCGCCTCGCTGTTGAGCACACCGGCACCGTGGTAGGCGGGCTGGGGGAAACCAGCGCCGCGGGGCCGCAGCCACTCCTGCCGGTAGGAATCGAGGCCGAACCACTGGCGGATCGCGTGCGGGTCCTGGAGTTCGGCGGGCAGGCCCTCGCCGTGCCAGCGGTCGATGGTCTGGTTCCACCAGGTGGCCCATTCCACCAGGGGAAGACGGTCGACGGGGGCGAAGTTCATCAGGGCCTGGAAACGCTCGCGGTTGGTCATTGCAGGCAATCCCCTAGCTGACTGTCGGAAGGGCGCTACTTTAGGCGGGGTGAACCCCCTGCGCTAGCACTTGGGCGGCGGAACGTGTCCCTTATGCCGGAACAACGGTCCGCAAAGCTAAGGTGCTTGCATGGACAGGGGTAGGCACTGAAGTATATTTGCCCCGCACATTTGCTGACGTTGCAGGAAGCAGCTCGTCAAGGAGCACGGTTTTGGCTAAGGCATTCGGTAGTCTCGGGGATTTCTTCCCGGACACGGACATTCGCTGTCGCGTTCGCGGCTGTGGCAACGTTTGGCAGATTTCGGGAGAGGATGCGCTGCGCAATGTGGCCCGGGGCCGGGCCGCCCGTCCGGACCGGATGTGCGACGAGTGCTACACCCGGTTTCTGGAACTGACCGATCTCGAGCTGCCCTGCACCAAGCCGGGCTGCACGAACACCTACGTCTGGAACCGCTTCCAGCAACTGGAGCACCAGTTGGCCGGCCGCAGTCTGGACAAGCCGCCGCGCGGCCTGTGCAAGGAATGCCGCGACGCCCTCAACCAGGCCCAGGACCAGGAAGTCCCCTGCCGCATGAAGGGCTGCACGAACACCTGGACATGGTTCCGGCGCGACCAGTTGATGAATCCCGACGGCAAGGTGCCCCGGCGGCTCTGCCGCGACTGTTTCCAGGCGCTGAAGTCGCTGGAGGACCGCGACGTGCCCTGCCGCATGAAGGGCTGCACCGGCACGTGGCACTGGAACCGGTTCCAGCAACTGGAGCACCAGCTCGCGGGCAAATCCCTCGACAAGCCCCCGAAACGCATGTGCCAGGAGTGCTACGACCGGTTCAAGGATCTCCAGGACCGGGAGGAGCCCTGCCGGGTGAAGGAATGCACCCGCACCTGGACCTACCGGGCCTACGACCAGTTGGAGCACATCTGCGAGCATGGTCCCGAGGCCCCGCCGCCCGAGCGCATGTGCCAGGAGTGCTACCTCTTCTACAGCCAGGCCGAGGACCGCGAGGTCCGCTGCCGGAACCGGGGTTGCGACAACACCTGGACCTACACCCGCAGCGCCCAGTTGCACCTGTGGCTGCGCGGCACCGACCGCCCCCCGTCCCGGATGTGCGAGGCCTGCAGCCAGAAGCTCGAAGCCCTGCAGCCTGCCGAGGTCCCCTGCATGGTGCCCGGCTGTACCCAGACCTGGACCTACGACCCCGCCGACCAGTTGCGCGACCAGCTCCAGGGCCGGCTGGCGCCGAACGCCCACCGCTGCAAGAGCTGCGACGAGTTCCTGGCCACCCATGAGGCCACCACCCTCGCCTGCGAGAGTTGCGATGCCCCCATCCAGTGGTCCGGCTACGAGCAACTGCTCCATAGCCTGGGAACCTTCGTCAAGCCCACCCACTGCCCCGCCTGCAACGAGCAAATCATGATCCTCCAGCGGCCGCGGCCGCCCGAGGAGCCCGAGCATCATCTCGTCATCCGCATCCCCAGCGCCGGGCGCTGGCACGAGGACGACC
>QKCY01000088.1 GCA_003245525.1 Victivallales bacterium
GCCCCCATCCGCCCTTCTGGCATCCGGGCGAACTCCGCCACGACCCGGACCGCATGCCCCCCGCGCTCGGTGTCCCGGATCGCAAGAGCGACCGGGAGAGGAAGGCCCACTACATGGACCGCTGTGCCAACATCGATCTCTACGTGGGCCGCCTGCTGGCCGCCCTGAAACAGCGGAACATGCTCGCCAACACGGTCATCCTCTTCACCTCCGACCACGGCGAAAATGCGGGGGACTTCGGCATCTGGGACAAGCGGTTCTTCTACGAGCAAAGCTGCGGCGTGCCCCTGGTCCTCTCCGGCCAGGGCGTCGCCAGCGAGGAGCGGGGTTGCGGCGCGCGGGTGAGCAAGGCTCTGGTTTCCCACCTTGACCTCTACCCCACGATTCTGGCCTTGGCCGGCATCCCCTGCCCCCGCGATCCGGGCCGGGAAGGGCGAAACCTGCTCGATATCCTGGCCGATGTTCCCGGCAGCGGACACGATGCCGTCTTCGCCCAGCTCGGGACCGCCGAGATGATCCGCACGGCGAACTGGAAACTGGTCTTCGACGCCGAAGGCGATGGTGTGCAACAGCTCTTCAACCTCCGCCGCGATCCGCAGGAACTGGACAATCTGGCCGGGGTTCCCGGTTACGAATCCACCGTCCTCGCTCTGCTCCAGCGCCTCCTTGAGCACCGTATCCGCCTGACCCAGCGCACCCAGGCCAAGGAGGAACAGCGCCTGCAACGAGTGCGCATCGTCTAGCCCATGGACACCGACCGGGACAGGACAAACGCAACAAGCGAGCGGGCCGGCCTGCACGCCCTGTTCGCCTATGCGGCTTCGGTTCTGCTCGTCATCCTCGTCGGGGCGAGGTGGCAGCATGGCCACCTCAACAGCGGTCTGATCCTCACCGAGCTCTGCCTGATTGCCCTGCCTGCCGCTGTCCTGCTGTTCCTGCGCCGGGACACCCAGGACTGGCGGCAGTTCTCACTGCCAACGTTCCGGCAAGGGGGGGTGGCTGTACTGATTGGAGGGTGCGCCGCTCTGATCGCCACGGCGAAGGGCATCGCCATCCGCCAAGCCTTGCTCGGGATCAAGCCGTCAGCAGGCGAAGCGATTCCAGGAGTCTCCCTGCTGGCCTTGGTACTGCTCGCTCCGCTCTGCGAGGAGTTCCTGTTCCGGGCCGCGATCCAGAACGGACTGGAACGGATCTGGCGCAGCCGCACAGTGGTCCTCGTGACCGCGCTGTTGTTCGGTCTATTCCATCTGAGCATCCTGCGGCTGGGCGAGACGGCAGTGGTGGGACTCTATGCGGGCATTGTCTTTCTCAAGACCCGACGGTTCTGGTGCGCCGTTCTTGTCCATGCCATGTGCAATGCCCTCGGCCTCGTTCTGTGGCAGCACGCGGCGCCCCTCGGCCCGCTCCTGCATCCGGTTGCCAGTGTTGCCATCGGCTGCGTTTCGGTTGCGCTCTGCTACCGGATCGGCGAGAGGTTCCCGGCGGAATGCAGAGGCATCCGGCAGCGCCTGCTTTGGGCTCTGTTCGGGACTCGCGAGGAGAACCGGGCGGCTTCACCCGCATCCCGCCGCCCCGTGGTGTACCTGACGGCCATTGTCCTCGCGCTGGCCGTGCTGATCGGTTACGGAACGGTGGCTCTGCTGAAGGTACACCACAACCATCTGGAGCCGGACGTTGTAGTCCAGCAGGAGGATGTCTGGCGCATCGCCTCGCCAGAGAGCGTGCATGCCACCTCGTCCCTTGCGTTGCAGGTGATGCCAAAGGCCAGCAAAGACCTGGAACTGCACCTTCCCCTGGCGGAGGCAGTGCTTGACGCCGTGACCTGCGAGCAGCAAGAATTGTGCTTGGTTACAGTGGGCCAAGGAGTCTACCGGGTGGACCTCGCCGGATGCTGGGACAATCTGCCAAGGGAGACCATCACCGTTATCTGGCACTTCCCGATCACGGCTCTGGCCGAAGGCCACCCAGGCTACCGGGTACCTCTTGCCAGTCTCGTTCCCTCCACCTCGTTCTCGGTCAAGGTGGAAATCGAACCAGGAAGCGGGTTCCGGTTCATCGGGCAGCCGGAACAGCAGGAATGCTCCCTGTTCCGCATGGGCCAGGACCACGCCAAGCTCGTCTATGGGACATGCGGCATGATGGTAGAGAAGGCGGATGACTAACCGGGTATCCTTCACTCAGTCCGGAGACGAACCATGAACTTCGCCCCTACCGCTACTGACCGCGTATTGCACGACACCTGGGTCTTCGTCCATGGGGACGAGGTGCATCTGTTCTACCTGGCCATGCAGGTGGGGAACAACCAGCATCGGCTGATCGGCCATGCGGTCAGCGCCGACTGGCTGCACTGGACGGAGCTGCCCTATATCGACCTCGCCGGTCCCGCCGGAAGCTGGGATGCGGGCCGGGTGGGAACCGGGCACACCTTCCAGGGCGCGGACGGGCGGTTCTATATGGCCTACACGGGGCGGATCGATCCTCAGGAGGACATCGGGTTGGCGGTCAGCGACGATCTGGTGAACTGGACCAAAGTGCAGGATACGCCGGTCTGGCCGCAGGCGCTGACGCCGCCCTACGAGACGGATTTCCGGGAACGCGGGGTGTTCCAGGCCTGGCGCGATCCCTTTGTCGTGGACTTGCCGGACGGGAACCGCTACGCCCTGCTCTGCGCCAAGCGCGGCGATGGGCCGCTGGCCGCACGCGCCTGCGTGGCCGTCGCCCGGCTCGATGATCTGCATAGCTGGACCACACGGGAGCCGCTGCGCACGCCACCGCTCTTCCCCACCATGGAAGTGCCGGAGATCTTCGAACTGGAGGGCCGCTGGTGGCTCACGTTCAACGCCCACGGAGGCTGGGGACGGCGGCTCGACACCGCCTCCCGCACCATGGCGGGAGGCACCTTCTGCCTGGTGGCGGAGGAGCCCTTCGGCGAGTGGCAGTTACCGGAAGACAGCTTGCTGATCGGTTCGGGGCAAGGCCGCCACGATGCGGTCGTGGCCCGTTCCGTGCTTTGGCAGGGGGAACGCCTGGTCTACCACCACTACAATGGCAGCGGCGAAACGGGATCGGCTCGGGCCCTCGGGCTGCCGAAGGTGGTGGAGGCCGTGGGCAACCGGCTGGTGCTCCGCCCCTGGCCGGGGTTGGCCGCTATCCAGCGTCCTGCGGACGTGCCGACAGACTGGCAAGCCCCGGCAGCCGGACCGTTTTCGTCCGGCATCTGGGAGGTACAGAACGGACAGATCACCGGGCGGTGCGAACACGGGGCCGCCGTCTGCGTGGCCCCCATGGACAGCAGCGACGTGGACCTCTCCTGCGAGATCCATCTGCACGAGGCCGAACGAGCCGGAATAGGCGTGGCGGGAAAAGCCGACGGCCTGGGGGCTGCGGTGGTCTTGCTGGACGCCAAACGCCATCAGGTCGCCTTGACGGAGTTGCGGGCCGGGACCTTTGGCCCGGTGCTGGACCCGCCGGTGGATGTGGCCCACTGTCTGGCATGCCACGGCGGAGCCCATCGGTTGCGGGTGCTCAAGCGCCACCGCTACATCGAAGCGTTCCTCGACGATGAACTGGTGTTCTCCACGGTCTGGAAGGATACCGGGGCAGGCAACCATCTGGTGGCGGTCGTGGAAGGCGGCGGAGCGATGGTGCATCCAACCGCCCTCCATGCGCTGGAGCCGATGCGAAGGGACTGAAGAAGAGGAACTCACGCGAAGGCGCGAAGGCGCGAAGAAGAGAAGGCCTATTCCTTGGGGAAGGTGATCTTGATGGCTTTACTGCCAAGGCGGACCACCATGTCTTGCCCGAGCAGGGCGTAACGACCGA
Source organism: Victivallales bacterium (assembly GCA_003245525.1). Lineage (GTDB taxonomy): Bacteria > Verrucomicrobiota > Lentisphaeria > Oligosphaerales > Lenti-02 > Lenti-02. The sequence goes on from QKCY01000088.1 coordinate 3,823, forward strand.
GATCGGCGTTGTCCCGGACTAAGGCGAAGAAGGCATCGCTCCAGGCCTCAACTTGCTGGTCGATGGGAGGGTTCTCGCCCTTCGGAATCAGCGAATCGTACCAGATCCCGTCTGCCCGCCGGAGGTAGAAGGTCCTGTCATGGACGGTCCGTACCAGATCCTTCACCTCTTCGGCTCGCATTCCGGCGACTTGGAAAGCCCGGTCGAAGCTGTTGTCCGTGGCGAGGGCTTCGGCAGCCATGGCAGGAGCAGGCGCGCCGCCCATGCCGCCGCCCGCCATGCCATTCACACCACCGGGTTGCATGGCGGACCTTGCCACCGCCCGGTCCACCGCTGCTTTTCCCGACTCGTCCTTGCCGACCTGTCCCTCGGCCCGGCCGAAAGCCGCCCGCGCCTCGCGCAACCGTTCGGGGGCCACGCCTTCCTCGACCACCAGGAACGAGGTGTAGGGGGTCAGGATGCCGTACTCGCGGCCCAGCTGGCGGATCTCGTCCACCAGCTCGCGGTTCTCGCCGTGCTGGGCGATCTGTTCCTGGAGATAGGCCACTCGTCCCGCCGCCCACATGCGGGGGATGAAGGCATTGCGCATGCTGCCATCCAGGTCGGCCGGAAAGCGGAAGGTCTCGCGATGGTCGCCCACCGCGCCCGAGAGCTTCATCTCGTGGATTCCCCGCTCGTTCACCCTTCCGGTCACCAGAACCTCCGCGCCCTTGAAGAGGTCGGGCAGCACGGTGGGCTGCATCTTGGCCAGGCGCACGCCACCCGTGTCCAGTTGCAGATCGGTCAGCACCGGATAGGCGATCTTGCCGTAGAAGGAGGACAGGGCCAGCTCCAGGTTCTCCTGCGGCCGCACATAACTGGTATAGCCCCGGGTCCGTCCGGAGAGCCCGTCGAGCAACCGGGTATTCACGTCATAGCCGACGCCAAAGGAGAACACGCGCCGGGCACCCGCCGCCTTGCCAGCCCGGTCGAGAATAGCCTTTACGTCCGTCTCGCCCACCGTGGGCAGGCCGTCGGTCAGGAAGACGACGAGACTGATCCGCCCCTCGGGAACCGGTTGTTTGAAGACGGACTCCAGAGCCGCATCGATGGCGGTGCCGCCCATGGCCCGCAGGCCGTCGATGAACTCCAGCGCCCGTTTGCGTCCCGCCGCATCGGCAGCCAGAGGGGCGGCGGCCAGGGGGTCGACGTCGGTGGCGAAACCCACGATGTTGAAGCGGTCCTTCTCGCTGAGGGCCTGGACGCAGAAACGGAGCGCGGCCTTGGCCTGGTCCATCTTCTCGCCCATCATGCTGCCCGAGGTGTCCACCACGAAAGTGATGTCCTTGGCACCCAGTTCCTGGGTTTGCAGCTCGCTGTCCGGGGCGATGGCCATCAGGAAATAGCCCTCGTCGCCCTTCCGGTAGGTGAGGAAGTCGATGCCAACTGCCCGGTTGGCCTGGCCGTAGACGATCTCGAAATCCTTGTCGGGCACGAAGTTTTTGGCGGCGAACCGGGCGACGGCATTCCGGCCCTCGCGACTACTCTCCACCTGGAAACCGGGAACAAAGAGGCTGGTGATGGCGGAATCGGCCTGCACTTTCACCTCGATCTGCACCTCGCCAATACTCTGCCGTTCGGCGGGACGGGCCGATAGCAGCGGATAGGCGAACCGGGAGAGCCCCCCATCGCGCTCCACCGCCGCCTCGTAGCTCAGCCGCACCTTGACCTCGGACCGGGGGGCGATGGGGAACACCCGTGCCCGCAGCAGCCCCTGTCCGGCGTACTCCAGCAACGCGGGGTCCTTGAGTTGCCGCACGATGCCTTCGTAGACCGAGCGCGCCTTGTCGGCGTCGAGCAGTTCCGCTTCGAGGGTCCGCCCGTTGACGGTCATGTTGAAGGACGAGACCGCCGCCTTCGGCCCGATGGGGAAGACGTAGATGCCCTCGATCTGCTGGGGATTGGGGTTGTAGAAGGTGGCTTCCACCAGCACATCGGCCACATGCTGGCGGATCTCGATGGTCGCCTTGTGCAGGCGCGTCTCCATCGGCGCGAACACCGGGCGCGGCGGCCGGGGCACCACCGGCCCCGGCGGGGGCCACGGGGGAGGCACGATCCGACAGGCCAACACCGGGAGAACCAGCATGGGGAGGAGAAGGAACGCGCGGAGGACCGGGACGAGACGATGGTGTTGCATGATGCACCTCCGTTCAAACAAGGGGTTCATAGGAGGTAACGCGCCAACCCTGCCTTTCTTAGGGCTCACCGGACAGGTGCACACATGAAGGGAAGGAAGAGGTAGCCACGAAGCTTCTCGAACAGCACGAACACGGGTTGGGACGATGCCGCAGAAGGCCCGACTTACCGCCCCACCCCCACCATGTGTTGGGCAAGCAATTCCCGTTCGTGCCTTTCGTTCTACTATCATCCCGTTTCTTGTTTTTGGAGCAAGAAACGCATCGCAAGTCATTCGACTTCAGCATGGTGCGAACGCTGTCGGAGCCCCGCCTTCAGGCGGCAGCAGGCGCGAAGCTTCAGCGAGCGCGGGGCACACCGGACGCGCGGGGACGATGGCAACCGCCTCCCTCCGGCGCTGAAGCACCGGAGGTGGCTTCCGCGTGAACGCGGGACTCCGACGAGGACGGCGAACCGTCTGTGGTTGCGGCTAGGGCTGCTCTATGGGTTTCGTGGCTAGCGTTCCGAAGGCCTTTCATGGGTCATGGCTGCGCGTGCCACAGATTCTCCGGCGGGAGGGGTTGGCGGGGGAAGGCGGGCCCCTCGAACTCGACGGCAAGCGCCTTGTCGCCGCCTGCCTGGAAATAGAGCAATTCCAACTCGTGCAAGCCAGCCTTCAGAGCCACCTTGCCGCTGCGCGACAGAGGACCGTGAAGCCCGTCCAGATCGACGAGGGGCTGGCCGCCAATGGCCAGGGAGGCCCCATCGTCGCTGGTCAGATGGAAGACATAGTCCCCGGCCACCGGAGCCTGGAAAAGGCCAGTGAAGCGCAGCGCAAATTGCTCTTGGTTGGCCCCCGGAGCCAGGGATATCTCCTTGGCCGTCTCCGTGCGGACGGGCTTTCCCTCGGCGAAATCGGCGAGTTTCGTGAACCGTCTGCCGGCGAACACCTCGCAGACCAGTCCCGGCTGCACCTGGCTGGCGGCGGCGGGGACCAGACCCAAATCCGGCTCCTTTTCCCACTGGAGCACCACCACATCGTCCAGCTTCGTCCGGACCTCGGCGGGAAGCGCCACCACAAGGGTACCGTCCGCCTGACGGCAGGGCAATTCGCGGCCATCGGCCAGTAGCGTAGCCCGCTTCGGCAGGGGCATGCCTTTCAAGACGAGCGGAGAGGAGTCGGTGGGCGCGAGGTGGCAGTACCACGTCGTCCCCGTCCGCGTGACCGGGACGGGGCTGAAATGGGGCCATTCGCGCAAGGGTTCGGCCTTCTGCAACGACACCTCCCCCCACTTCATCCAGGCCGCCAGTTCCTGGCAGCGTTCGTAGAAACCGGGAGGCATGTCGCCGTCGGGATCGGGACCGCAGTTGAGCAGCAGATTGCCGCCCCAGGAGCGGGAGACGGCCAACTGGTGAAGCACCCAGTCGTTGCCCCGGAACCGCCCGTTGGGGTTGTAGCCCCAGTGGCCGTTCCAGATGGTGCAGGCCTCCCACCAGCCGTCGGGAGCACCATTGG
>QKCY01000537.1 GCA_003245525.1 Victivallales bacterium
AGCCAGAATGGACGGTGGACGGACATGGCCGAAGCCCCGGCAGACGGCTAGTAGTTGTTGATGGGCGCAGCGAAGTCGCAAGCCGACAGGACCGCGGTGATATCCCAGCGCCGCCACTCCACATGCCCGTCGCAGAAGACGAAGCAGTCGCCCTTGTTGTGCCGGTTCACGATGTCGTCGGGCGGGTTGCAGTCCAGATCGAAATAGCCATCGTTGGTGGTGGCTACCAGGGAGCCCTCCTCCAACAGCAGAGGGGTGCTGGCGGAGTCCGTGAGGCTGGAAACCTTCGCCAGCCGGGTGTCCGAATTGGCGCCGTAGCTGCACTTGGAGCCGGTCTCGTCGCTCGGGCAGCGGTAGACCTGGGCATTGTTGATATAGCCGTAGACGGTGCCGAGGGTGACGTCGTAGTTGCCGGCCGAAGGCACCGGGAACGCGTCGTAGTAGACCCAGCCCCCCATGCGGCCGGCACCGGCACCGCCATTGCAGTAGTAGGGGAACTGCTCGTCGAAGTCCTGCACATACATCATGAAGGCCGTCGAGAGGTTCTTCAGGTTGTTGATGCAGGAGGTCTGCTTGGCCTTCTGCTTGGCCTTGGCCAGGGTTGGCAGCAGGAGGCCCGCCAGGATGGCGATGATGGCGATGACGACCAGCAACTCGATGAGCGTGAAGCGTCTCTTCATTGCCGAATCTCCACGATCTGGGGGGCGGAACTGACCCGGGCGGACTTGCCGAAGGCGATCTGGTGCCTCTTGCCCCGGGCGTCAAGAACGATCAGGTTCTGCTCGTCGAAGCTCACGATACGGATGCCGTCGGCAGCCCCGCCAATGGGCAGCATGGCAGGCGGCGCCGTCTGGTTGGTGACCGGATCGGCAAGCTGGATCGCCGCCACCGGACGACCGGAGGCCCCCCGCGTGTTGTAGAGGTACGTGATGAAGCGGACACCATAGACCTTCTGGTAGGTGACCTTGGGTGCCACGGGAGCAGGAGTCGGAGCCGGAGCTGGCTCGATCTTGGGCCGCACTTCGGGCACTGTCGACTTGGGCGGCACTACCGGTTTGGGCGGAGTTTTCGGGGGGGGGAGCTTGACCTTCAGCGCCTTGGTCTGCCCCTCGAACACAAAGGGCGAAGGCAGGTCCTCAGTGGGCTCGGTATAGCCCTTCAGGAAAGCGCAGGCGTCCGGCGCGAGCAGCGAGGCCTGCCGGGGAGCTTGCTTGCGCGAAGCCCGTTCGGGAGTGGGGGGATGAAGCTGCATCCAGCCCGCCGCCAACGCGCAGACCAACGCCAGGAGAGCGAAGGCGCAGAGCGCGATTTCCCACTCCGACTGCAGTTGTTTCCAGAACCGTTTCATGCCATGCCCCCCTAAGCTCCACCGGGCAGGTTGCCGGTACCCGCAGGCAGGGCGCCGACGGGTGCCAGCAGAAAGAAGGCGGAACAGCGCACCCGCAGCCGGACTCCGGTCACCCTAACCTGGCGGCCATCATGGTATTTGGGCAAAGCGGGGTCGTCCGCAAAGATTTCAACCTGACTGGCGGGCAGGAAGTTCCCACCGCTCGTCAGTTTGCGCAGGAAAGTTTTCACCTGCTCCAGATCGCCGAGCAGGTTGGCCTGCACTGGGAACTCGACCAGGTAGGGCAGCTTGTCGGTGTCCGCAAGGGTGTAGCCGCGCACCTCCAGCGACCGGATATCCGCCGCCATGACTTTCTCGCCCTTGCGCTCGATCTCCACCTTGGGCACGGTGGCCACGGTCAGTCCGGCCTCGGCGGCGAGGTCTGCCAAGCGCTCCACCGTCCAGATGCGCAGGATGAGCTGGTAGATATAGGGGGAGGAACTCTCGTCGGAGATACCCAGCACGGCGGGAACCAGGAAGACATTCCGCTCGGCGAGCTTGAGCTCGATGCGGCTGAAGTCGGACTGGAAGAACACCCGGTCGGCATTGCGGCGGAACAGCTCCGGGGTCCCGTACTGCTGGGCGACCCGCCCCATGAACATGGCGGTGGAAGCTTCGAGGACTTGCCTCGTGTTCCCCACGACGCCCGGCTTACCATTGGTGCCGTTCAGCTTGCGGTCCAGGTAGTCGATTTCCTCCTGGAGCAACGCCGAATCCAGCGGCAGACCGGTACGCTGGAGACGCTTCTCCTTCTTCGCGATCTCCTCGGCATTGTCGAAGTACTCCAGCTTGATGGGCCGGACGAGGAACCAGTAGGCACCAGCGGCCACCAGGAACAGCAGGCCGAAGGCGGCAACGGCTTTGCGGTGTTGGGGAATGAGCCTCATGGTTTCTTCCCCTCGGGAGTTGCTGGTTTGGGGATCGCGATGGGCAAGGAGGCGAGTTCCAGGCGCAGGGTGAAGGAGCTGTAGCGGACGTCGGGATTCTCCTTGAGGAAGGAGTCCCACAGCGGCAGGATATCGTCCCGCCCCAACTGCTGCACGGGCGGGAGCGAGTCCACTTGCTTGTACTGGGGGAGTTTGTCGAGCTTGGTCTTCAGGCGGGTCAGCGCCCCATAGGGTTCCGTGACGACAAAGGGGGCGTAGACTGCCAGGATTAGGGCCTCCACGTGCGGAACACCGAGGGCCGACATCAGTTCCGGGAACTCGTCGGGCACTTCCCCGGCCGTGCGGATGTCGCCGAACATGCTGGTCTGCGGCGGCTTGCGGCTGTCCGTCGCGAGCCGTAGCCGCTCCTTCTCCGAGAGCTTGCCGCTCTCGTAGCTCAGTTCGTCGCCGAGATAGACGAACCAGCTCCCGTCCTCGTTCATGCCGGCCAGATCGTCGAGACAGCGGAGGACCTGTCGGGCGCGGTTTCCCTTCTCGACCAGCGGCACGATCTGTGCCTCGTTGCTGGTCACTCCCGCCTCCATCTTGCGGATGCGGGCGATGTGCTGGTCGCAGACCGAAAGCTCCTGGGCATAGGCATCCTGTTCGGAGAGCAGCCTGCGGGCGCCCACGAAGGCGGCGGCGACTAGGGCCGTCATGGCCAATGCCGTCAGCACGAAGGCGGCGACCAGCCAGGGCAGCCGCCGATGGCGCAGCAGGGCCCATTTGGTCTCGCTTGGCATCAGGCAGATGCCGACGGTGGCGACGCGGGCACCGAGCAGGGCCAGGCCCAGGGCGGCGGCGTACTCGGGCATCGGCGCGTTCTCGTGGCTCGGATCGGGAGGACCGAAACGGAGTACCGGACACTCGTAGCGGTCGGCCAGGTATTCGGGCAGGCCTGCTTGCCGGGCACCGCCACCACAGAGCCAGATGACCTTGCAGGCCTCCTCGGCGAGCTCGCCGGGCTGCTGGTCGCGCCAGTGCTCGAGCGCGTTCTGGATCTCGCTGTCGAGCCGCCGCATCAGTTCGCGCACGGCGGAACTGGCGGCGTCGTTGACATCCAGTTCCCGCTTCCGCTGCTCGGCCTTGCGCTCGTCGCCTCCCGCCCGCTCAAGCAGCGCTTCCGTGAGCATATGGGAGCCGAAATCGAGGGTACCCGTATAGAGGGGGCGGCTGCCGCAGAACACCACGATTGTGCAGGTGTCCTGCCCGATGTCGACGAGCGCCTGGGGCTGGTTGCCATCCTGGCCAGCTTCGGGATGGAGGAAGAACAGGGCGTTCAGACTGGCGATCCCGTTCATGCCCAGCGAAGCTGGCTGCAAACCCGCGCCCTGGAGGGCCAGGATGCGCTCCCGGACCACCGATTCGCGGCAGAGCCCGATCAGGATCGGGTTGCGGCGGCCATGGCCCGGCTCCAGCACCTGGAAGTCGTGGACGAAGCTCTCGTCCGAGAGTCCGGCCAACTGCTGGGTCTCGTAGCGAACCATGTCCTCCAACCCGTCCTGGACCAGAGCGGGAAAGTCGCTGATCTGGGTGGTGGCCAGATACTGTGGCAACCCCACAGTCTGGGTGCCCTGGGCCCAGGGCGCTTCCCGCAACCAGCCGGCGACGCTGGCATAGAGCTCCTTCTCGTTGAGGATGCCCTCGGCCCCGGTGTCCAGCGCGTCGATGGCCACCAGCCTCGGCACCTTGTTGTCGATCCGGACCACGACCGCCTTGGCCGAGGCCGAGCCGAGATCGATGCCAAGCGCCTGGGTTGTGCCGAAGAGACTCATGAAGCCGACTCCGCGGGGAAGGTGGTTCTATTTCCAGGCATTGCTCGGCCAGGAGTCGGGGACATTCAGGCCGGGTGTTTCCTGGAAGGTGTTGCCGAGTTGGCGGGTGTCCCGCCCATCGGCGGGAGCGAGCAGCAACTGGCCGGGAACAAGGTCGCCCTCGACGCCCTTCTCGGGGCGGATGGTGCCGTCCTCGCGCACGGTCCCCGCCAGCCGGAAATAGGGGCGGGTGCCGGTGGCGGTGACGGCGAGGGTCCAGATCTCGCTGTCGGGCTGGCGGACGAAACGGGGCACGGACTTGCCTTCGCTGAACTGGATGGAGCCGACGCAGCGCACCCGGCGGCCGAGGGCCAGGGCCGTGAGCTCGCGCTGGGTGCGCAGCTTGGCGATGATGGCATCGACGTCCGGGAAGCGGCGCAGGGACTCCTCGATCTCCTGGTTGGCGCGGATGACGTCCAACTGGGTGGGGTTGCCCCATGGCACGTCGGTAGGCAGTTTCCGGCTAAGCTCCTGCATGAGGTCCGCATCCGGGGTGTTGGGGTAGGCCTTCACCAGAAAGGCGACCAGGCGTTTGAGCACCCAGGCGCGGGGCACGGGCTCGATCTCCTGGTCCGCGAGCAGGGCCTTGATGCCCTGCAGGAAATGGAGGTCGAGCTGCTTGGCCTCCATCGCGCGGGCGACGAAGGAATAGAGGAACTTGGCGTGGGGGACGAGGTTGTCCCGGTCGAGGCGCTGGATCTGGACGTCGTAGTCGAGCGAGGACAGGCGGTTGGGGAAGACGTCCTTGGTATGGGTCAGATAGGGAGTCTGCTCGCGGGTCTCGTACCAGTAGATCTTTCCCCAGTGGATCTGGTACTTGTTGCCTTGCTCGTCCTCCTCGGTCTTGGTGCCGATGGTATCCGGGTAGTAGACCAGCCGCCAGTCCGTGTCGCCGTGCTTGCGGATACGGAACACCTTGAGGTTCAGTTCCTTGGTTTCCCGGAGGAGCATGGGCAGCGACTGGCGCACCTGCACCGAGCCCTGCGCATAGTCGAGGCAGGCGCGCAGGTCGCGGGTCCATACGGAATCCTGGAGGGGACCGTCCAGCCACTTGGCGATCTGCTCCACCGCCGCGGCATCGGGGGGGAACTGGCCCGGACGGAAGTCCTCGAGAAGCAGCGCCTGCACATAGGCGTCCTTGCGGCCGAGAATGCGCGCATAGGAGGCGGTCTCCGGCTCGTCCGGGAACTCCTTGACGAACTGCCCGAGGAGATCGAAATAGCGGGTCAGGTCGGGCAGGGCGGCGGGAATGCCCTGGCGGAGGGAGAGCAGCCGCTCGGAGGCCTGCGACTCCTCCAGAACCCGCCGCTCGTAGTCCCGTTTCCAGGCGTCGTACTGGGCGGAGACCTCGTTGAAGGCCTCGACCCGGGCGGTGGAGGCATCGGCGACATAGGTGGCGGCTTCGGTCAGCATCGGGGGAACCTTGCCCAGGGCGGCCGCCTCGCTGGGCAGGTCGCTGAAGGGACGGCGTTGCCGGGACTCCAGAATCTCGCGGACCTGGAGAGTCACCCGGGTCAGGGCGTCGTCGACCTGCTGTTGCCGGCGTCCGCGCCAGGACTGCCAGGAACGCTCCCATTCGGCCAGGGATTTGCGGGCTTCGGCAGTACGGGCGACCGGTGCCGCCTCGTCGAGAATCCGCTGGATCTGCTCGGGAGAGGTGGCATAGCCCTCCTTGCGGATCCGGGTCAGTTCCTCGTAGAGCCCGGTGAACTTGCGGTCGGTCTCGTCCTGCTGCTTCAGCACGGCCTGGCTCTTCTCGACGTACTGGTTGACCTCGGGCAACTGGAAGATCTCGGGCCGGTGTTCGCGCAGGGAGTCGAGGAAGCTGTCGAGATCCTCGTACTGCTCTTCCTGGAGCATCCGTTCCAGTTTGGCGAGGATCGCCGTCTTCTGGTTGCGCTGGTGGGCTGCATAGGCGAGGACCGCGACCGCTGCCAGCCCGGCGAGGACCAGCAGGAGCACCACGGTACCGGCCAACCGGCGGCGGTGGCGGCGTCCCGCTTGCCGGCGGGCGATGGCCTCGTCCACGCTGCGGGTCAGCCGCTCGGGCACCTCGCGGCCTTCGGCAAGAAGATTGTCCCAGTGGTGCCGGATCTCGGCCTCGTCGGCCTTGCCCTGTTCGAGCAGAGCCCACATGCTATCGACGCGGGTCTGGAACTCGGCCTGGGTTTCGGCTTCGCGCTGGCGGAGGGCCTGCCAGTCCCGGGACCGGCCGACGATGGCCCTCATGTCGGGCGTGGCGTCGAAGGCCTCGTCGGTTTCGAGCTTTTCCCAGGCCGCCATGAGGGCGTCGACCGACTCGCCGTCCCCGGCCCCGAGGGCCTTGTCGAGCCGGGCCACCAGGGCCATGCCCTGGCGCTTGGTCTCTTCCCGGCGCTCGCCCATGATCGCGTCCTTGATGGCCTCGATGAGGCTGGACGGCGGGGGGGCCACCCGTTGGGGGTGGGTGAGGTCGGCGTAGATGACCTTGAGGGTGAAGCGGTCGTCGGCGGCCAGGGCCTCCCGGGCCTGCTCGGTCCATTCCGGCAGTTTGCTCTCCTCCAGGGGCCGCAGATTCTGCGGCCAACTGGGGTTGTTGGGGTCGTGCTCGCGCAGTTCGCGGAGCAGGCGGATGCACTCGTCGCGGTCGGCCTGGTAGACGGCCCGGCGGTACTGCTTGAGCAGGGGTTCCAGATCGCGTTCGCGGGCGCATTCGAGTTGGAGCTGGGCGAGGATGTCCTCGGGCAGGGCCGGGAAGGTGGGGAGCTCCAGATCGAGGCAGACATTGCGCCATTTCTTCAGTTCGGGGAAGTTGATGGCGTTGGCCAGTTCGATGAGCAGGGGAGGGCTGCAGGCCTCGTGGACCGCCTCGGAGCGCATGCCCTTGGCGAGATACTCGTTGCAGCGCTGGAGACGCTGGCAGACCGTCTGGCAGGTCTCGGCGAACTGCGCGGCGAAGTCCTCCAGGATGGGAGTCCGCTCGAGCATGTCGCTCTGCATCAGTTCGCGAATCTGCTGGATCAGTTGGAATTCTGGGGTCATATCAGGGCCTGCAAGCTAGGGGCGCGGCCGGCCATGGCCGGGGCGACCACGATGGCGGAGCAACACGAACGCACGGGTCTCGGTTTCCTTCTCCGCCGGTTTCTCCTCCTCGCGAGGGGGCGGTCCGCCGGTCCGGGCGCGGGCGACCAACGGGCTCTCCTTGGCGGTGCCAAGGGGTTGGGTCAGGTCGATGACCAGGGCCCGCGGATTGCGCCGGGCTTCGCGCAATGCCTCGGAGTCCGGCACGCAGCAGCGCCAGAGGCACGTGGCCTGGGCGGGGAGCGAGTTGAAGTAGGTGCTAAAGGTCACTTGCCAGCGCCGCTCGGGACTGAGCAAGGCCAAGGCTTCGTCGATCAGCGGCAGCATGTCCATGCCGGGTTCGAAGATCAGGAACGCGGGGGCGGGGGTTGGGGCCAGCATCGTGCTGGCGAGGACGCCCGCCCAGCCCGCGTCGCCGGTCAGGGCTTCCCACTGGACCGCATGGGCATCGGCGAGGCCGCAGTCCTCGGGAATGGTCTTCTCCTCCTCCAGATGGCGGGGAGCCCCCTCCCAGGTCTCCATGAAGAACTGGGGCGAGGAGGCGAGGGCGGCCGGCCCGCCGGGGATGCGCTCGTGGGCGTGGAGCAGGACATGGTGGGCCATCTTGTTGGAGCGCCCGGTGTGGTCGGCCTGGGTCGGAGCCACGCGCGAGAGGACGTTGAGGCTCGTCCCCGTGACCGTCAGCCGGTAGTGGCTTACGGCGGGCGGACTGATCGCCGTCCGCGCGTCGTGGACGGCGTAGATGCTCTTGTAGGCGCTCAACGCCTCCAGAATCTGGATGGTCTGCGGCTTCATGCCGCGCGTGTAGGCCACCGTGCAGAAACCACGGGTTCCCGGGCGCAGTCCACGTTCCGCGGAGGTATAGATCAGTTCTTGGGCCATGGGCAAAGGGTCTTGGGTTGGGACCGGGTCAGCGGCGGCGGCGGGGCGAGGGCAGGTCGAACCAGAGGTCGGTCCCGGGACAGCGCAGGCGAGTTCCCAGATACGACACGGGAACCTGCAGCGGCTTCTGCCGTCCGGGGATGCTCACGAACACCACGTCCCCGGAGATCTTGCAGCTTACCGATACGGTTTGCTGGTCGCCCTTCTTCGCCCGCGCCAGCGACGGGATGAATCCGCGCTCCTGGAAGAAATAGAGCATGGGAACGGAGACCCAGAAGGGCATCACGTCCCGCGGGCGGATGCCCACCATGCCGGTGTCGTCGTTCAGTTCCGGACTGTGCCCGAGGGCGCTGTTCGGGATGTAGAGCACGTCCCCCGCGAAGGATTCGGCGGTGGAGACGATCTCGGGACAGACGTCCTCCAGCACCGACCGCACCTGGAAGGAGGTGTTCTTGATGGTTTCCACGTCGAGCACGCAGGTGTTGAGCTTGGGGTCCCACGACCACGGCTCGCGCGGCAGGTCCTCGTCCAGCAACTGCTCCCAGACGTCGAACTTGGAGACGATGATGATCAGGGTCTTCGCCGTCTTGGCGCTCGACCGCATGCCGGAGTACTTCTTGATGCGGTTGATCATCTCGGTGAGGATGATCTCCTGGCGCTGGACCCGGCTGCCCTCGGCGAGCTGGGGATCGGTGCTTTCCAGGCGGGCGCGGAAGCGGACGTCCTTGGTGGGGTCGAAGAGGAAGAAGATGGTGTCGGAGTGCAGGAGGTGCTGGGTGGTGGGGTTGTCCACCGAGTCCATGCCCGGCTCGAAATGCTCGCCCGCGTTGTCGTACAGCACCAGAGTGCGGGACATGCGCTCGCGCACCGCCTCGTAGTCGGGATGGTGCTCGGCGGGGGTCATGGTGAACATGAAGGGCTTGGGCAGGTTGATGAGCATGCTGTCCAGCAGCACCTGGTTGTAGAGCTCGCCCTGGAGCTCGGTCTTGCGCAGGGCCACCAGTTCGTCCGAATGGGAGTTGAGGAAGATGGTCTCCTCGAAGTCGTTGACGATCTGGTTGTTCACCGCGTCGGTGTCGGTGAAGCTGATGGCGAAGTTCTTCGGCAGGGTGTTGCGCAGATCCCAGATCATGCTGGTGAGGAGGTAGGATTTTCCGCTGGCGGTGGCCCCCACGATGGAGAGGAAAAGCGGGGGCATCTCGCTGGCGGCCTGCGGGATGCGCAGATGGCAGCGGGGACAGGCCATGTCCGGGCAGCTCATGCCCGCGCTGTCCACGGCGTTGCCCTGGGGGGTGAAGCGCGAGGGCAGGAAGCGCTGGGCGGCGTCGGCCCCGAGCACGGGGTCGCCCACCAGGCTCTGGTGCCGGGCGATGAAGAGGAACTCCTCCACGTCGAACCGGTGCCAGCAATGGGGGCAGACGATGCCGCGCCGGATGCCGCCGCTGTCGCCCGACACCGGGGCCTTGGTGCGGCCCTTCGGCGCGGTCGGGGCGGGGGGAGCCGGCTTCCGGGGCGGGGCTTTCATCTCCACCGTCTGCGGCGCGGGATGGGTGCCGCTCTCGGCCGGGGACTTGCTCGCGGCAGGCAGGGTGGGCGGCAGGGCCGGGGTGTCGAAGGCGATCTCGTCCAGGGCCAGGTCCACATGCACCCGGCCCAGAATGACCTCCTTCAGCCCCTCCAGCAGGACCTGGGTGACGCGCCGCTGGTTGAAGTAGATGCCGTTGGTACTCCACTGGTCTTCCAGTTGGAGTCTCCCGTCAGGCAACTTGAGAATCACGGCATGGAGCGTGGAGATCGACGGCTCCGCGATGGCGATGTCGTTCTCGTCGCTGCGCCCGATCCGGCAGGGAAAATCCTCGACCCGGTAGATCACCGGTTCGGTGTCCGTCCGGCGGACGCGGAGGAAGCACTGGGTCTTGCCCGAAGATGGTGTAGTCATCGACGCTACTGCTTCTCCTGGAATGTTTCGCCCTGGGGGCCCCATGTATGGCGGATTTTTGTACACTAGTTGGGATATCGCACCCACGCAAGGGGACCAGCCATGCCGACCTGCCCAACTGCCGCCGAAATGCCCGGAATGCATCGCCAGGCAGGGACAAGGGCGCATTCCGCCGCCGTTTAGGACCAGTTGCATCCTGCGGGGCGGCGGGTAGAGTTGGAGACGTGACTTGTGGACGAGAAGTGGGCTGTAATTCCGAGGCGTACTGGACCGGTATCGTGCGCAAGACAATTCCCATCCTCTGCGCGATCCTCCTGTGGGTCGGCTCCGGCGCTCGGGCGGCGGACTTGTCCCAGGTGGATGTTGCCCAGGCGGTGAAGGACTTGGGCGCCCCTTCCTTTGCGGTGCGGAAAGCCGCCCAGGCGGCGTTGGCTGGCGTGGGCTGGGAGGCCCGCAAGGAGCTGGAGGAGGCCGTGCGGAGCGGCGATCCCGAGGTGTCCGACGTGGCGCGGCAGTTGCTGGCGGAGATGCTGCCCGGCGTTACCCGGACCACACCGGACACACAGCGCGAGCTCGTGACCCGCTATGCGAAGGATCTTCCGGCGGACGAGAAACGGAATTGTGTCCGGCAACTGTTGGACGAATCCCCGGTGCCTTGCCGCCTGCTGCTCGACCTGATCGAGTGGGAGACCGAGGATGCCTCGCGGAAGCAGATTGTGGGCGAAGTGCTGGGGCGGACCCCGGCGGTGCTGGGCCCCATGCTGGAGACCGGCGAGACGGCGGATTACGACCGCTTCCTCCAGTGGGCGGTGCGCCTGGAAGCCGCGGACCTGATTCCCCGCGTCGTGGTCTATGCATGGTATCGCGGCAAACTGCCGGTCATGCAGGCCCAGGTGGCTGCCCAACTGGCGAAGGCCGACAACCCCTATCTGCGCCGCCTGCTCGCCGAGTTGCAGGTCATGGGCGGAACTCCCGACCAGGCGGTGGAGACCGCCCGGTCCCTGGAGAATCCGGTCTACTGGCAGAATCTCCTGGTCCGGACCGGAAGCTGGGCCGAACTGGCCGCCTCGCTTGACTCCGGCACGGATCCGCCGGATGGTCCCGAGCTGATCCGCTTGGCGGCGGCCCAGCGCCTGGCGGGCCAGGATGCGGCGGCGGCTGCGACCCTGGCCAAGCTTGCGGCAGCGGACCAAGAGGACGGCAAAGCGCCCAAGACGGGGGGATTGGGCGACGCGCCTGCCCAGATCGTCTGGCAGGACCATGGGTTCGGTCCGGAGTTGTTTGGCGACCGCGGCATGGTGGTTTTGCCTGCGGGTGCCAACGAGTTGCGGTTGGCCATGCAACAGGTCCGCATCTCGTCGGGGCGTCGCAGCGGCCGCCAGCAACAGGTGGAGGCTTGGCGGCTTCCTCTTGCCTATGGGCTGGTCGGCGATGCGGTGGCGTTCATCCAGCGGCAGGGACAGGCCAGCCAAGCCGTCACGTTTCTGACCCAGTTCTACCGCTATGCCGAGGCCGATCGCCTGCTCAAGGAGGAACTGGCGGCCGCCCAGCCGCCGCAGGATGCCTTCCTGACGATCCGGCGGGCTGCGCTTCTCCGCTCCTTGGGCGATCCTGCTGCCGACACGATGGTGACAGACATTCTGGCGCGCTGCCGGAACGGCGACGAGAAGCTGGCGGACGACAAGGTGTTCGGCGCGCTCATGATCGCGGTGGATTCAGCCGGGTTCCACGATGTGCTCGTTGCTTCCCTGCCCGAACTGATGGCGCGTTTTGCCAATCCGCTGGACCAGTCGGCTCTCGTGCAGGTAGTGAACCTGCTCGCCTCCCGCCAGGACCGGGGGCTGGCGTGGTTCTGGTGGACCCGCATGGTCCAGGCCAATCCCGGCGAGGCGACGACGGAACGGGCGGCCCGACTGCGCGACTTCCTGGCTGGCAAACTGGCTGCCGAAGCGGCCGATACGGTCCTGAGGTCGGCGGTGCGGCCCGATGCCTCCGCGAGCGAGCGCGTCCAGGATCTCTGCCAGGTGTCGCGTACTTGCCTGGCGCTCTGGCGATTGGACGACGCGGTGACGGCCAGTCGGCTGGCCGTGCGGGCCGCGGTCGACTGCAAGGACCGGAACATGGGGCGCTATGCCCGTTCTTCTCTGATGACGGCGCTGGTTTGCTCCCGGAAGTGGGAGGAGGCGGCGGCCGAGTACAGCGAGTCCTGGCGGGACGGCCGCGACGTGACCAGCCTGGGGATGCAGGGCATCGCCCTGTTTCTGGCTGGCCACCGCGAGGAGGCGGAGAAGAGCCTGGATCGGTTCGCGGTCCTGGCCGGCCCCAGCCAAGTGGGCTGGGCCCTGACCCAGTTGGACGAGCTGCCGTGGTCCGAACCCGTGCGGCGGTTGTTGCCTCGGGTGGTCTACGGAGACTCCCTGGCGGTCGAGCTGCCAGCTACCGCCGCCCGGAGGCTCGGCGACCCTGCCCTGGAGTTGCAGTTTGCCCGGCGGCAATGGTTCGAGGGAGTCCAGGCTGTCTCTTCCCGCTCGCCCGAACAGCTTCTCCAGGGAAACGCCACTCTCGCCTTTGCCGAATGCCGGGCGCGGTTGGCGAACGCGGGGCCTGCCGCCACCCTCGCCGAAGCCAAGCAGGTCAGCGATGCCTTTCCCTTCGATGTGGATGGCGTGGCCGATACGGTCGAAGCCTTGGACCGGGCCGGGGCGAAGGCCGAAGCGGACGCCCTCTGCGAGTATGCATTGGCCCGGGAGCAGCGGATCCTGGACAAGTTGCCGGATGCCGTGAAACACCTCAACGGCTATGCCTGGCTCTGCGCGCGGACGGGCCGGAACCTGGCCAAGGGCGAGGACTATGCCCGCCGCGCCATCGCCAAAGTCCCGGAACAGGATGAGATCGTCGACACCCTGGCCGTGCTGCGCTATCGCCAGGGCGACCTCGACGGGGCGATTGCGGCAGGTCTGGCCAGCCTGCGTCTGGAGCCGTGGAGCGTCCACTATCGGTTGCAGTTGGGGTTGTGGGAGGCGGAGAAGGCAAACCGGCACTGACCGGCGGAGGCGGGGATGAGGACCAGACGGCAACCCGGAGCGGCACCGACCCGTTGGGTCTCCGCTCCCGCTGCCCGTTTCGCCTTGCTCTTCCTGCTGGACCAGGACGAGGCGGTGCTTGACAAATGGCCCCTCGCGCTCCAACGTCTGTATGAGTATGCATGGGTATGTGTGCGCACCGGACAGCGGTTGCCCGAGGGAGAGCAGCGGGTTCGTCGTGCGCTGGAAAAGGTCCCGTGCGACGCGGAACTCATCCACTGCCTGGCTTGGATTCGGCACGAGCGGGGCGATCTTGATGAGGCCATTGCGTGGGCTCAACGCTATCTGGCACGGCACGTGTCCGACGAGACCTTCTACCAACTGGCGCGGTGGCGAGCGGAGAAGAGAGCGGCGGCAAAGTGATCCAACCCAAGGTTAGGAATAGGCGACCATGAGCGATCCCCTTCCCATGCCTCCTGGCGAAATGAACGAGCCGGCCCCGGCGCAGACCGACGATGTGGCGGCGATCGACGAGTTGCGCGGGACGTTCCTGAAGGTCCGGGCCGAACTGGCGCGGGTGATCCAGGGGCAGGAGGACGTGATCGAGCGGCTGCTGATCTGCATCCTGGCCCGGGGCCACGGCCTGCTGATGGGGGTACCGGGGTTGGCCAAGACCCTCATGGTCCACTCCCTGGCCCAGACCATGGATCTCGCCTTCAGCCGCATCCAGTTCACCCCGGACTTGATGCCGTCGGACATCACCGGCACCGATATCTTGCAGGAAACGGGCGTGGG
The DNA here is from genome assembly GCA_003245525.1 of Victivallales bacterium. Taxonomy (GTDB): domain Bacteria; phylum Verrucomicrobiota; class Lentisphaeria; order Oligosphaerales; family Lenti-02; genus Lenti-02. The sequence goes on from QKCY01000537.1 coordinate 13,827, forward strand.
CGGACACCGGGTCTTCGAGTTCGTCAAGGGACCGGTCTTCGCCAACATCGTGTTGGCGGACGAGATCAACCGCACGCCGCCGAAAACCCAGGCGGCTCTGCTGGAAGCCATGCAGGAACGCAAGGTGACGGTGGTCGGGCGGACCTACGAGCTGGACCGCCCCTTCTTCGTGCTGGCCACGCAGAACCCGATTGAGCAGGAGGGCACCTATCCGCTGCCCGAGGCCCAGCTCGACCGGTTCATGTTCTTCATCCGGGTGAACTACCCGAAGCTGGCCGAGGAACTAGCCATCGCCAAGTACACTACCGGCGACGATCTGCCCACCCCGAACGTGGTTCTGGCAGGCGAGAAGATCCTGGAATACCAGCGCCTGGTCCGCCGGGTGCCGGTGCCGGACCATGTCTACGACTTCGTGGTGCGGCTGGTCCGCCTCTCCCGCCCTGGGCCGGATGCGCCGGAGTGGGTGAATAGCTGGATCACCTGGGGGGCGGGTCCGCGCGCCGTGCAGTACCTCATCTTGGGCGGCAAGGCTCGCGCGGCTTTGGCCGGTCATTACATGGTGGGATTGGACGACGTGAAGGCGGTGGTGAACGAGGTGGTGAGCCATCGTCTCCAGCTCACCTTCCACGCCGAAAGCGAGGGCATCACCAGCCTCGACATCGTCGAGCGGCTGCTGCACGAGGTCAACGGCGAGGCGTGAAGACCGACCGGCAGCGCTCCTTCCTGGACCCCAAGATCCTGGCTCGGCTCGCCCGGCTGGAGCTGAATGCGCGTCTGCCTATGGAGGGAAGCTTCGGCGGCCAGCACAAGAGCCCCCACCGGGGCTCCAGCGTCGAGTTTGCCCAGTACCGGGAGTACGTGCCCGGCGACGACATCAGCAAGCTCGACTGGCGGGCGTATGCGCGCTCCGACCGGTTCTACATCAAGGAGTTCGAGGCCGATACCAACCTGCGCTGCCATCTGGTGCTGGATTGCAGCGGGTCCATGGCCTACGGGGAGACGCTGGCCAAGTTCGACTACGGGCGGACCCTGGCGGCCAATCTGGCCCAGGTGGCCGTGCGCCAGGGCGATGCGGTGGGGGTGTGCTGCTTCAACGGACAGGTGGTGGAGGATGTGCCCGCGCACACCGGCCCGCGCCATCTGGGGGCCGTGTACGACGTGTTGGAACGGGTGCATCCCCAGGGCGAGACCGATGCCGTGACGGTGCTGCACGATCTGGCCGAGAGGATTCGGCGACGGGCCATGGTGGTGGTCATTTCCGACTTCTTCGCGGAGCCGGGACCGCTGCTGGACTGCTTCCAGCACCTGATCTACCGCAAGCACGATGTGGTGGTGTTCCATGTGCTCGATCCCCGCGAAATGGATTTCGATTTCTCCCGTCCCGTGCGGTTCCGGGATCTGGAGAGTTCCTTCAGCATGCTCACCGATCCAAGCGTGATGCGGCGCGACTACCTGCGCGAGTTCGCGAGCTGGCTCGACGAACTGCGCACCGGGTGCCTCCGCTACAACGTGGACTACCGGCAGGCGCGGACGAGCGATGCGGTGGAGGATGTGCTTTCCGCCTTCCTCCTCGGCCGGATGCGGCGAAAGTGACGGGCGTGTGACCTTTCTGCAACCAATCATGCTATGGGGATTGCTGGCGGCCGCCACGCCGGTGCTCATCCATTTCATCAACCGGATGCGCCACCGCCCCGTGCAGTGGGGAGCGATGCTATTCCTCGCCCGCGCCCGCCGCAGTTCCACCAGATTCGCCAAACTGCGCCGCTTCCTGATCCTCGCCTGCCGGGTGCTGGCCTTGGCCATGATCGCGATGGTTCTGGCCCGGCCCCTGCTGGGTGGTTTTGTGGGACGCCTATTCGCCGGTCCGCCCGAACTGGTGGTCGTCGTGCTGGACCGTTCCGCCAGCATGGAGGCGAAGGCCGGAGGGACTGGCGAGACGCTCCGCCAACGGGCCCTGCGGGAGTTGTCCGCCAGCAAGGCGTTGCTGGACGAGGTCCGGCGGATCGTCGTGCTCGACAGTGCCAGCGGCAAGCCGGTGGAACTCCCCTCGGCGGCGCAGTTGGGGGACGACCGGTTCTGGTCCGCCACCGATACGGCAGCGACCATGCCCGCCTTGGTGGAACGGGCTTTGGCGCTGGTTGCCGAATCCGCCGTGGGGCGGGCCGAGATCTGGCTGGTCTCCGACTTGCAGGCATCCAACTGGCAACCGACGGAGCAGACCTGGCGGACGCTGGCCGAGCGCCAGTCCAACGCGCACCAGGACGTGGTGTTTCGGCTGCTGGCCTTGACCCCGCCGGAGGAATCGAACGCCTCGGTCCGGGTCCTGAGCTCGGAACTGCGCTGCGAGGGTTCGGGGCAGGTGCTGGATCTGGCTTTCGAGGTCCGGGCTTCCGGCCTTGTCGGCTCCGAGTTGGTGGTGTCGCTGGGGCTCAACGGTCGGACCCAGAACCTCAAACTGCAGGTGGCGGGGGGGCAACTGGTCGTCCACCGTTCGCTGCCGTTGGCGGATCGCGCTGCTGGTTGGGGGGTCATCGAACTGCCGGCCGACGGCAATGCCCGGGACAACCGGGCGTTCTTCGCCTGGGAACCGCCCCGCGAACGGCTGGCGGTGGTGGTTGCCGAGGACGCGAGAGTGGGGCAGTTGCTCAGCTTCGCCGCCGCCCCGGTTCCCGACGATCCGGAACGGCGGGCCGAGCTCCGTTCGGTCGGCCAGTTGGGGGACCTTTCCGCCACGAGCCTCTTGGTCTGGCAGGGCACGCCACCGGCGGCACCCGACCGCGAGGTCGTGGACGGTTTCCTGGCCGCGGGAGGCCATGCGCTGTTCCTGCCCGGTCGGCAGGGCGGCGGCGAGTTGGTTGCCGGGCTGGCCTGGGGCAAACCCCAGGACGCTCCGGCCGACGAGCCTTGGCGGGTGGCGACCTGGGATCACGAAAACGGCCCCCTGGCGGATACGCCTTCCGGTGTGGCCCTCTCGGTGGACCGCCTGCGGCTAGCGCGGGCCTGCCCGCTGCTCGGCACTGCCGGGGAGATTGCCGCCTCGCTGGCCGACGAGACCCCCTTCCTGGCTGCGGCACCGGTCGGCAAGGGGAAGGCGTGGTTCTGCCCCACCTTGCCCGACCGCGAATGGTCCACGCTGGGCCGGGGCACGGTGTTGCTTCCTCTCCTGCAACGGATGCTGGAGGACGGCGGCCGCCGTCTGGGCCATGTCCAGGTCCATGACTGTGGCGAACCCCTGGATCTGGCGGAGTTCGTCCCGGTGGGCACCACCCCGACCGTTTCCGGCACTAGCCAGGCCGGGGTCTTCCGGGCCGACGGTTCCATGGTCGTCCTGCAACGTCCGGCGAGCGAGGACACTCCCGGCAGGCTGGATGATCGCACGGTGCGCGATCTATTTGGCGGTTTGCCGCTACAACTCATGCGGGAGCGGCAAGGCAGCCAGAAGGCGGGGTTGCAGAGCGAGTTCTGGTGGGTCATGGCCGTGCTCGGTCTGTTGTTCATGGTGGGCGAGGGGCTGTTGACCGTGACGCCTCCACGCGGACAGGGGGAGGGCGGCCGATGAGCCATCTGGTGTTCACCATCTCCCTGTGGGACTGGCTGGCGGTTGCCGCCACGGTGCTGGTTTTCGGTGCTTTCGCCTACCTCAACACGCGCCGGGCCGAACGTCGGTTGCGGGCCTTCCTCATCGAACTGCCCCGGCTTGCCGCCGCTGTCTTTCTGGCCTGCACCTTGTTCGAGCCCGAGCGGGTCGAAGTGGATCCGCACGAACGGAAGCCCGAAGCCCTGTTTCTGGTTGACTCCTCGCCGAGCATGGAGACCAAGGACGAAGTGGCCAGCGACGGCATGGTCACTCGCTCCGCCCTGGCGAAGGGACTGGTCGACCAACCCGCGGTTGCCGCTCTGGGCGAACGCTATGAGGTCGGGATCGAGCACTTCGCCGGGACTGCCGGGGCACCCGATGGCACGGACATCGAGGAGGCCCTCCGCGAAGCCTTGGCGAGCCATCCCTCGCTGCGGGCCGTGGTGCTGCTCTCGGACGGCGACTGGAACATGGGGCAGGAGCCCGCCGCCGCCGCGTTGCGCTACCAGGCGCGGGACGTGAGCGTGTTCGCGATTGGTCTGGGCCGCGACCGGGAACAGCCCGACGTGCGCATCGAGGATGTGCGGGTGCCCTCCTTCTGCGTGCTCAACGAGCGGGTCATGATTCCTTTCACCGTGCGCAACCATCTGCGGCGCAGCCTGGACACCACCGTCTCGCTGGACTCCAGCGACGGCCAGCGGGACAGCAAGACCGTCTCGCTCGCGCCCGGCGGGGTGCTGCGGGATTCCTTCCTCTGGCGGCCTACCGCCCTGGGGGATTTCACCGTGCGTTTGACCGTGCCCGAGGAACGGGACGACGAGGATCTGACGAACAATGCGGTCAGCAGCACCATCAGCGTCCGGCGGGAGCTCATCAAGGTGCTGGTGATCGAGAGCCGTCCGCGCTGGGAATACCGCTATATCCGCAATGCCCTGTTCCGCGATCCGGGGGTCGAGGTCCACACCTTGCTCTTCCACCAGGCCGGCATGACGCGGGGGGGCGGTCCGGGATACTTGGACGCCTTCCCGGAGAGCAAGGACCAGCTCTCCTCCTACGATGTGGTCTTCCTCGGCGACGTGACCGTGGGGGGTACCGATGCCATGCTGACCAGCGAGCAGGCCGAATTGCTGCGGGGGCTGGTGGAGAAACAGGCGAGCGGCCTGATCTTCATGCCCGGTCCGGGGGGAGGGCAGAGCACCATCGCCGATTCGCCCTTGGGCGATCTCTATCCCGTGGTACTGGACCCGGCCGCCCCCAACGGCGTGGGCAGCGGGATTCCCGCGACCTTGGGTCTCACCGATCTCGGCAGCGACCATCTGTTGACCAGTCTGGCCGACAGTCCGGCGGCCAACCGCGCGCTGTGGCGGCAGTTGCCCGGCTTCTACTGGTACGCGGCAGTGTTGCGGGCCAAACCGGGCAGCGATGTGCTGGCCGTGCATTCGGTGGCGCGGGGCGAGTGGGGACGCATTCCCTTGCTGGTCACCCGGCCTAGCGGCAACGGGCGGGTGCTGTTCATGGGGACCGACTCCGCCTGGCGGTGGCGGCGGGGAGTCGAGGACCGCTACCACTACCGCTTCTGGGGCCAGGTTGTGCGCTGGATGGCGCACCGGAGGCATGTGGCCGCCGGGCGTAGTGTGCGGCTCTTCCACACCCCGGAGCGTCCGGTCCAAGGCGATACGGTCGATCTGCGGGTGACGGCCTTCGACGCGGCTGGTTTCCCGCTCGACAACGCCTCCCTCCAGTGCCGGATCACCGGTCCCCAGGGCGAAACCCGCGATCTGGATCTCCAGTCCGAGGCCGGGGGCTGGGGCACCTACATGGGCAGCTTCAAGGCCGAAGCGGCGGGCGAGCATGTGCTGAACGTGACCAATCCCACCGGCAGCGTCGCCTTCGAGACCCGGATCGAGGTCGTGGGCAAGACGCGCGAGCCGGTGGGGCGGCCCGCCCGCCACGAGGTATTGCGCGAGATCAGCCGTCTGACCGATGGCCAGTTCGGCGACGCCCGGCAGGCTGGCGAGGTGCTGGCTTCCCTGCAGTCCCTTCCCGAGCGGGACGAGCAGGCCCGGCGCATCCGGCTCTGGTGTACGTGGTGGTGGGGTCTGGTTCCGCTTCTCCTCATGGGAATGCACTGGATTGCACGGAAGGCGAGCGGGTTGATCTGATTCCGGTTGACTTGCTCTGCCTGTCCGTTACAGTGCGTTTCCGCCACTTGTTGCATGAATTTTAGGATTGTGCAGATGACCCATACCCTCACTCACGAACAAATTGCCGCCGCTCTGCTGGAAGGTCCCGCCCTTGTCATGCTGGACCGCGTGGAGCTGGATACGGATGCTGGCACTGCCGTGGGGACCAAGGCGGTTTCCATGGCCGAGCCCTTCTTCCAGGGCCATTTTCCCGGCGCTCCGATCATGCCCGGTGTACTCCAGGTCGGGGCGATGGTGCAGGCCGCGTCCCTGCTGGCCACCGAAGGCCAGGCGGTGAACCTCCGGCTGGTGCTGCTGGAGCGCGTGAAGTTCCGCAAGCCGGTCATGCCGGGAGACGTCATGGGCGTCGAGGTGAAGGCAACTGGCACCGATGCCAACGGTGCCCTGACCTTCGAGGGGAAGACCCTGACGGGCGAGGATGCCGCCTGTTCCGCCCGGTTCGCCTTGGCGGCGGCGCCGGTGGGCACCCCGGCGGCGAGCGAGCCCCCGACCGGCGAGCCGCTCCAGCATCTTGATGCGGTCGCCATCATGAAGATCATTCCCCATCGCTATCCCTTCCTCCTGGTCGATGCGGCCGAGGTCTACGAGGGGATGCTGCTGGGCCACAAGAACGTCTCCGGCGGCGAGGCCCTGCTGGTTGGCTCCAAGTGCGTGTCCTTCTTCGAGTACTTGCAGGTGGAAGCCGCCGCCCAGACGGCTTGCGCCGATGCCCTGTCCAAGCCCGAATCCCAGGGCAAACTGGGCTATTTCATGTCCATCGACAAGGCGGAGTTCTTCCGCCAGGCCCTGCCGGGCGACCGCCTGGAGATGCAGGTCGAGGTGAACGTGCGCGGTCGCTTCGGCACCGGGCAGGCCACCGGCCGCATCGCCGGCGAAACTGTTTTCGAAGCCACGATGAAGTTCGCATTGGTCGACCGCGAGCAGGAAAAACTCTAGAATTCGCGTCGGCATCCCTCGGAATCTTCCTACCATGATTGACATTCGTACCCTCCGCAACGATCCCGAAATGGTCAAAGCCAACTGCGCCCGGCGTGGTTGCACGGTGGACATTGACGACCTGCATGCCAAGGATCAGGCCTGTCTGGCGCTGGTCCGCGAGGTGGAGTCCATGCGGGCCGAGCGCAACGCCCTCAGCAAGGAATGCAAGGACAATCCCGCCGCCCGCGAGAAGGTGAAGGAACTCAAGGTCGTCATGGCCGAGAAGGAAGCCGAGATGGCGAGCCTGGAAGAGGCCGTCAAGGAGGCGCTCACCTGGCTGCCCAACTTCCTGGCCCCCGATGTGCCGGACGGCGACGGCGACATGGATAACCTCGAACTCCGGTTCGAGGGCACCAAGCCGAGTTTCGGGTTCACGCCCCAGGACCATCAGGCCATCGGCGACAAGCTGGGCATCATCGACAGCGCCCGCGGGGCCAAGGTGGCCCAGTCGGGCTTCTACTACTGGGTCGGCAAGGGCGCGCAGTTGACCCAAGCCATGTTCTTCTGGGCCCAGATGGAGCTGGTCAAACGGGGCTTCACCCTGTTCACCAGCCCCTGCCTGGCCAAGACCCAGACCCTCTTCGGGACCGGCTATCTGCCCTTCTTCGCGGACCAGACCTACAATCTGGCCAAGGAGGATCTGGCCCTGATCGGCACGTCGGAGCAGACCCTGGTGGGCTACCACGGCGACGAGACGCTCGACGAGGCCACGCTGCCCCGCTGCTACACGGCCTACACCCCCTGTTTCCGCACCGAGTCGGGGAGCTACGGCAAGGAATCGCGCGGGATCTTCCGCGTGCATCAGTTCCACAAGGTGGAGCAGATCGTCTTCTGCCTGCCCGAGGAGTCGCCCAAGTACCACGACTTCTGCCTGGCCAACGAAGAGGCCCTGCTGCAGGCGCTGGGGATTCCCTACCGGGTGGTGAACGTCTGCGTCGGCGACATGGGTGCGCCCGGCTACAAGAAGTACGACATCGAGGCCTGGTTCCCCGGCTACGGTGGGTTCCGCGAGGTAACCTCGAACACCAACCTGACCGATTTCCAGTCCCGCCGTCTGAACATCCGCTACAAGGGCGATTCGGGCAAGGGCTTCGTCCACACCATCTCGGCCACCGGCGTGACCGACCGCGTGGTGTGCGCGATTCTGGAGAACTTCCAGCAGGAGGACGGTACGGTGATCGTGCCCGAGGTCCTGCGTCCCTTCACCGGGTTTGACCGCATCGAACCTGCCAAGTAGGGCGATCCCGATCCGGTCGTTCGGCGCATTGGTTCCGGTAGGTTCAAGGAGAGGGTGATGACCATGCAGCGCACGGACTTGTCGCGACGGAATTTCATCGGCACCTCGCTGGCGGCGGGTGCCGGTTTCCTCGTGGTGCCCCGGTCGGTCTTGGGCGGCAGCGGCTACGTGGCCCCCAACGACCGGATCAACCACGCGGTGATCGGCTGCGGCGGCATGGGCAACGGCCACATCGGCTATGTGCTCAACGACAAGGGCGCCAAGCTGGTGGCCGTATGCGATGTCGATTCCTCCCGGCTGGCCGCCGCCCAGAAGCGGGGCGGCGACGATTGCCAGGCCTACAACGACTTCCGCGAGATGCTGGCCCGGGGCGACATCGATTGCTGCCATGTGGTCACCCCGCCCCATTGGCACGCCCTCCAGAACGTGGCTGCCCTCGATGCGGGGTGCGACGTCTGGGCCGAGAAGCCCATGACCCGGACCATCGACGAAGGCCAGTACATCGCCGATGCCGTCCGCCGCAATGGGCGGGTCTTCCGGCTCAACACCTGGTTCCGGCTCTATGGCCAGTTCTACGGCTTGGGCACCACCGTGCTGCCGCTTAAGAAACTGGTGATGAGCGGAGCCCTCGGCTGGCCGCTGACCGTGCGGGTCAGCGCCCACACGGGCTTTGCCTGGAAGACGAGCAGTTGGTCGGGCAAGGTCAACGTGCCCCCCGAACCGGTGCCGCCGGAACTGGACTACAACCTCTGGCTCGGGCCTGCCCCCTTCAAGCCCTATTTCCGCCACCGCACCCATGGTTCCTTCCGGGGGTACTGGGACTACGATGGCGGCGGTCTGGGCGACATGGGGCAGCATTATCTGGACCCCGTCCAGTATATCCTCGACAAGGACGACACCAGCCCGGTGGAGGTCGAGGCCTACGCGCCCTGGCCGCCGCACGACGACGCGGTCGGCCTGTGGGGGCGGGTCTGGATGAAGTACGCCGATGGCTGCACGATCATCCTCGAATCCTGCGAATGGGGCGAGGAGGAGACCAAGGACAAGCCCTATATCGAGGGACCCAACGGCAAGGTCTACCGCGGCTTCCGCACCGATCCGCCCGAACTGGCCCAGTTGGTGAACCAGTTGCCCGATCCCGAGCCCATGGTGAGCGACTTCAACGTCTCCATGCGCACCCGCCGCAAGTTCGGCCTGAACGAGGTCAACGGCAACCGGAGCAATATCCTCATCCACCTGGCCAACGCGGCCATCCGGACCGGACGCAAGCTGCGGTTCGATCCGGAGAAGTGGGAATTCATCGACGACGATGCCGCCAACCGTCTCGTCCACCAGCCCATGCGCGCCCCCTGGCGTCTGGTCTAGACCATTGCGAGAGGCAAGGAGTCGTACCATGGATCGACGTGTACTGCTGACGGGGATGGTGGGGATCGTGTGGCTGGTTGGCGGCGCGTGGGCGCAACCGGCCAAGGTGACGGAACTGATCGACGGCCTGGTTTGGTCGCAGCCCGCCGAGGGCCAGGCGGCCGTTGCCAAGCTGCTGGAGCAGGGCGGTCCCGCCGTTGCCGAGCTATGCGGCAGGTTGGTGGCACCCGATGCCGGGGGGGACGACACGAAGGTCCGCTTCGCCCTCGAAGGCATGGTGATGATGGCCATGCAGGACGCCAAGAGTCCGCAGCGCGCCATGTTGGCGGCAGGTCTGGCCGATGCCGTCGGCAAAGCCACGGCGCCGGAGGTCAAGTCCTATCTGGTCCGGCAGTTGGCGATGGTCGGCGAAGACGAGGCGGTGCCGATTCTGGCTCCTCTGCTGGCCGAACCACGCTTTTGCGAGCCCGCTACCCAAGCTCTGCTGCACATCGGTTCGCCGGCTGCTGCGGCGGCCCTGTCCCAGGCGCTTCCCACGGCCCAGGGCGGCGACCGGGTGACGATCATCCGGGCGCTCGGCCAACTGCGCCAAGTCGATGCCGCGCAGGCGATGCTTCCCGCCGCCAAGGACGAGAACCAGCAAGTGCGCCTGGCCGCCTGGTACGCTCTGGCCAACTGCGGGGTGGCGGCGACCGACGAGGCGCTGGTGGCTGGCGCGCAGGTCGACGACCTCTTTGTGCGCTCGCGCGCCCAGCGCGCCCGGTTGCTCTTGGCCCGGCGTCTGGCTGAGGCGGGACAGAAGGAGGCGGGGGAAACGATTGCCCGCCAACTCCTGGCCACGCCCGTGACCCCCGCCACGCGCCAGATCGTGTGCGCGGCGCTGACGACCCTCGCGGACATTGCCGGCGACGCCGCGGTTCCGGCTATCGTCCAGACTGCCCAGAGTCCCGATTGGCAGGTGCGCGAGGCCGCCTTGAGTCTGGCGGCGGAGACTCCCGCCGCCCGGCAGGCATCTGCCGTCCTGGTTGCCCCCACGGCCTCTCCTGATCTCCGTGCGGGAGTTATTGCCATGCTGGGGAACACTCGGGACGCCGCAGGCAAGGCGGTGGTGCTGGCTGGTCTAAGCGATCCGGAACTGGCCGTGCGCCAGGCCGCTGCCCAGGCAAGCGTCGGCTTCGGGGCCGAGGGCATGGCGGCTCTGGTCGCCTATGCCCAGGCCTCCGCTTCGCCGGAAGATGCGGCCGCCGCCAAGGGTGCGCTGCTACAGGTCCGCGAGGCGGACTTCCCTGCGCGGGTTGGCGCGGCGCTGGCCCCGGCTACACCGCTGGGCAAGCGGGTGTTGCTGGAGGTGTTGGCCGCGCGCAATGCCGCCGACCAATCCCCGGCGGTTCTGGCCGAACTGAAGAGCGCCGACCGCGCGGTGGTGAAGGCGGCTCTGGCGACGTTGGGAACCATCGCCCGCGATCGGGACGAGGCGGCAGTCATCGACTTCTTCGCGGCGGCTTCGGGTTCGGCCCAGACCGGAGCGCGGGACGTGCTGGTGGCCCTCTGCCGCCGGAACGAGGCAGCGGTGGAACCGATTCTAGCGGCCCAGGTCCAGGCAACCGGCAAGCTGCGGGCCGACTACCTCGGCGTGTTGGCCAAGGTCGGTGGCGCTCCCGCCCTGGCGGCGGTGCAGGCCGATCTGGCGAGTCCCGATGCCGATTTGCGCAACGCCGCCGTGCGGGCGCTGGCCGAATGGAAGGATGCCGCCGCCGCTCCCGCGTTGCTGGCGGTGATCGAAAAGCCGGAGAGCGAGGTACACCGAGTGCTGGCTCTGCGCGGCTATGTCCGCTTGGCGGCCGACGCGGGCAATCAGGCCGTTCCCATGCTCAAACGGGCCGCCGAGCTGGCCAAGACCGCCGACGACAGGAAGCTGGTACTGGGAGGTCTGGGCAGCGTGCGCAGCGAGGAGGCCTTGCAGGTGGTGGCCCCCTATCTGGCCGATGCCGAGGTACGCGAAGAGGCCGCCGCTGCCGCCGTCAAGATCGCCTGTCCCCAGAACAAGGACGACAAGGGGTTGGTTTCGGGGACGGTGGCCAAGGTGCTGAACCAAGTGGTCGCCGTGAGCCGGAATGCCGATACGGTGGCCAAGGCCACTGCCCATCTACCCAGTCTTCCCGTTGCCGTGGACGGGGTGAACATCGCCCTCGGCAAGCCGGTCACCACCTCCTGCAAGCAGCAGGGCGACAAGGCCCCCTGGAAAGCGGTGGACGGCAAGCTGGGCCGGGACGATGCCTGGTTCGGTGCTCAGTGGCCGAGTTGGTACCAAATCGATCTGAAGAAGCCGGTCGCCATCACCGGGGTCCGCGTGGTGTTCTACTACGACGGCCGTCGCTACTACCAGTACACGGTGGATGCCTCCGTCGATGGGCAGGTCTGGACCACCGTGGCCGACAACAGCAAGAACGACAAGCCCGCCACCGAGGCTGGGCTCTGGCATGTGTTCGCCCCACCGGTGCAAGTGCAGGCGCGGTACGTCCGTCTGAACATTCTCAAGAACAGCGTCAACGAGGCCGTACATGTGGTCGAGGTCGAGGTCTATTCGGCCGATCCCGCCGCCGAGCGGCTGACGGCGAAACAGATCAACGACCCCGGCAATGTCGCCTTGGGCAAGCCGGTCACCGCGTTCCCCGCTCAGGAGCAGGACAAGGCACCCGAACGGGCGGTCAACGGCGACCTGGCCAACGGCGACGGCTGGTGGGGCGGTCCCTCGCCGAACGAGCCCGCGTGGCTCCAGGTGGATCTCGGGGCCGACACGTCCATCGATACGGTCCGGGCGGTGTGCTACAACGCGGACACCCGCCACTATGCCTACTTGGTGCAGGGCTCCACCGATGGCAAGGAGTGGCAGACGTTGGCCGACTTCAGCAAGAATGAGACCACGTCCACCGCCATCGGTTACGTCCACCGCTTCCCGGCGGCGACCGTGCGCTATGTGCGCCTGTTCGACATCAAGAACAGCTCCAACCCCTCGGTCCATGTCAACGAACTGGAGGTCTATGCAGCGGGACAGTCCCCGAAGGATTTCGCCGTTGCATCTGCACCTGCCGCTAAACCTGTGGCTCCCGCCATCCAGGCCCCGCCGCTTTCCGCGCCCGATGCGGAGGGCTTTGTCAGCCTCTTCAACGGCAAGGATCTGACCGGCTGGATGGGGGCGACGGG
>QKCY01000286.1 GCA_003245525.1 Victivallales bacterium
GCCCCCGCATCGGAACGACAACGGTCGAGGAACTGCGGGCCGCCGACCACCTGCCTGCCATTGTCAGCGTCGTTCTCACGTCCAAGACCGACCGCAGGGACGCCCGCTACTCCCAGGACTGGGGCTGGCAGATCGGCGTCTCCCACGCCGTGGCCGTCCTCGCCTTCACCGACGACGACCCCGTGCTCATTGCCGACCCCTCCGTCGGCCAGGAACACTGGAAAGTCGGCGAGTTGCGCGACCTCCTCGTCGGCGACTGCATCTGGCTGGAAGAGCAGTAGCGCAGGCGTCCTCGCCTGCCGCATTCCTGTATTCGCGGGGGACCTGTCCGGGGAGGATGAGAAGCAGGCGAGACGCCTGCGCTACGCCGAACCCGGCAGGCGAGACGCCTGCGCTACGGGTTGGCGCGATAGGGAATGGGCTCGCAGAAGGCGCGGAGGTTCGCGACCGGGGTGCCGGGAGGGATCTCGCAGCCCGCGTTGACCATGAAGGGGTTGCCCACTGCCTCGTAACACCGGGCGATGGCGGCGCGGATGCGTTCGGGGGTACTCCGGCAGACGACCGAGACGGGATCGATGTTGCCCGCGATCACCACCTTCGGCCCCACGGCGGCGCGGACGGCGCGGAGGTCCACCATGTGGTCCACGTCGAGAATGTCCACGCCCAACTTGGCGATGCCGGGCAGCAGGGCCGTGATGTCGCCGCAGATATGGAGCTTCACCCAGGCCCCCGCCTCGTGGATGGCCTGCACCAGGCGCGCTTCGCGGGGCTGGATTTCGGAGTGGTAGAAGTCGGGCGTGACCTGGCTGGCGATGGCATCGCCGATGCCCACTGTATCCGCCCCCGCCGCGATCTGGGCCTTGGCAAAGGCGATACCCACCTCGACGCAGCGGTCCATCAGGTCCCGGCAGAAGGGCACGTCGTCCATGGTATCGATCAGGAAATTCATCACGTCCCGCAGGTCCGCCGCCTCGGCGCCGGGACCTTCGATCCAGCCAAGCACGGAGCAGTCCTGACCCGCTTGGGCCCGCATGGTGCGAACCGCCTCGACCCGGTCGCGCATCCGTTCCGCCACCATGGGATCGGGTGTCGGCAGCAGGGACAGGTCCTTGCTCTCGCCCAAGGGATGGGCCACGCAACGCGGTACCGCGTCGGGGAGGTACTCAATCTCCGCCCCGAAGCCCTGGGTCTCCCGGTACGGGTCGGAGATCCCGCTCACCTGCTCGAAACCGAACTCCTCGCGGCAACGCAGATTGGCCTCGGCCAGCACCCGATGGTCGCTGGCGAAGGCCCCGTAGTTGGAGCCGATGTGCTCGGCGGCGAACTGCATGAGAATCGGCACGCGCGGCAGAATGTCCGTGGGCTGTCCCGCAATGGTGGCGGCGTAACGCTCGAAGCTGTTCATGGGAGGCTCCTCGGCAAAGGTACAATTCCGGCAAACATGGTAACCTAGCGCACCCATCCGCGTTCGCCTGCGGTTGAAACTGCCCGTGGGGAAGGTATCCTTTGCGGATTTGCGGTCTCCTGTCCAAAACCGGAGGAACGCCTACCATGGACCTCGTGCTATTCACCAAACACTGGCCCGGCATGGATATCGCCGGGATGATCGAGAAGACCCGCCACATCGGCGCGGACGGTCTCGATCTGGCGGTTCGGCCTGGTTTCGCGGTGAACCCCGAGAACGTGGACAAAGCCCTGGCCCCCGCCATCCGGCAGGTGGAGGAGGCCGGGTTGAAGGTGCCGATGGTCACCTGCGACGCCTCCTTCACCGATCCCGAGGCAGCGGAAGCCGAGACCATGGCCGCCGCCCTGGCCGAAGCGGGCGTGCCCGTGGCCAAGCTGGGTTACTGGCGCTGGCGCGGGGCCGAGACGCCTTACTGGCAGGAAGTGGACCGCATCCGCCAGGCTCTGGAAGGCTTCGAGATTCTCGCCCAGAAGTTCGGCGTGAAGTTCTGCTACCACACCCACAGCGACTACTTCGGCCTCAATGCCTGCTCCATGATGGACCTGCTCCGCGACCGCGATCCGCGGTACATCGGAGCCTATCTCGACACCGGGCACCTGCACTACTGCGGCGAGCCCTTCCGCATGGCCCTGGACATCGTGGGCGAGTATCTCGGCCTCGTCTCCTTCAAGGACACGGGCTTCCAGCGGACCAATCCAGAAACCGAAGAACTGCCGGTCTGGAAGCGCGTCATCGTCCCCGCCGGCCACGGCGTGGTGAAGTGGAACGACGTCATGCGCGGTCTCCACGCGGTCGGCTACGACGGCACCATCACCGCCCACTGCGAATTCCCCATGACCACCCTGGAGGAGTTCACCGAACTCCAGAAACGCGAAGTGGCATTCCTGCGCAAGAAATGGGAGGAAGCGGAATAGAAGCGGAATGATGGAATAATGGAATGGTGGAATGATGGAGGAAGAGGCTGGTACGGGGTCAGTCCCGTCCACCAAGTCCACTACGTCCACCTCGTCCACCTGCATTCTCCCACCATTCCATCTTTCCATCTTTCCACCATTCCATTCATCCACCATTCCAGTTTTCCCTCCTTCCAACCCCAAAAGGAATCATCATGGACAAAGTACGTATCGGCGTCATCGGCATCGGCGGCATGGGCACGGGCCACGCGAAGCGCATCCAGGGCGGGCAAGTGCCCCGCGCGGAGCTCGCGGCGGTCTGCGATCTGGACACCAGCCGCTTCAAGGAATTCCCCGGCGTCAAGGCCTTCGAGAGCAGCGAAGAACTGATCCGCAGCGGCCTGGTGGACGCGGTCATCGTCGCCACCCCGCACTACGGCCACACCACCATCGGCATCGATGCCCTCCAGAACGGCATCCACACTCTGGTCGAGAAGCCCGTCTCGGTCCACAAGGCCGACGCCGAGCGCCTGATCGCGGCGCACACCGACCCCAAGGTCATCTTCTGCGCCATGTTCAACCAGCGCACCGACCCCCACTACCGCAAGATGCGCGAACTGGTCGCCAACGGCACCATCGGCACCATCCAGCGCACCAACTGGATCATCACCACCTGGTTCCGCAGCGAGGCCTACTACCGCTCCGGCGGCTGGCGCGCCACCTGGAAGGGCGAAGGCGGCGGCGTGCTGCTCAACCAGTGCCCCCACAACCTCGACCTCTTCCAGTGGATCTGTGGCAAGCCCACCAGCGTCTACGCCTTCGGCGGCATCGGCAAGTACCATGACATCGAGGTCGAGGACGACATCACCGCCATCTACGAGTACGCGAACGGCGCCACCGGTGTCTTCGTCACCACCACCGGCGAGGCTCCCGGCACCAACCGCCTGGAGATCATCGGCACCAACGGCCGCCTGGTGAACGAGCACGGCAAGCTCACCTTCACCCGCAACGAGACCCCCATCGACGTCTTCTCCAAGACCACCGATACCCGGTTCGGCGAGCCCCCGGTGTGGAACATCGACATTCCCATCAACGGCAGCGGCGACCAGCACCTCGGCATCAAGAAGAACTTCGTCAACGCCATCCTCGACGGCACCCCCCTCATCGCCCCTGCCGAGGAAGGCATCCACTCGGTCGAGATGGCCAACGCCATGCTCTATAGCTGCATGACCGGCAAGAAGATCGATCTGCCCCTCGATGGCGCGGCCTTCGAAGCCCACCTCCAGAGCCTCATCGCCAAGTCCACCTTCGAGAAGAAGACGGACGCGAAGGTCGACCTCGACCTCAAGGGCTCCTTCTAGCTGAACGAACGATGGGAGGAAGGCAGGTCATCCTGCCTTCCTCTTCTCAAGTGGCAGCGGCGTCCCGCCGCTGATTCCACTCCTTGCCTAGGCAATCCGCCCTGGCCAGGGCACGCCCTTCCCTGGGAACGCCGGGCACCAGCTCGGCGGGGTTCTTCCCATCTTCTAGGCGTGGCAGAAGACGCCGGGCTGGTGCTCGGCGCTCCCGGGAAAGACAGCGGTATTCCTCGCATTCGCAGGCGTGGCAGAAAACGCCGGGCTGGTGTTCGGCGCTCCCAGGAAAAACTGCGGCGGGACGCCGCTGCCACTCTACCACTCCAGTTCGCCGTCAAGCAGTTGGCGGATGCGCCGGTCCACCATGGCGTCGCGGCCCTTGGCCCGGCGCTGGATCTGGTTTTCCAGTTCGTCGAGATGGGCTCTGAGCTCCTCGGCTTCCTGCTTCATCTGCGCCTGCTTGAGGTCGAAGTAGGCTTCCAGCTTCGCCTTCAGTTGTTTGAGGAGCGCTTCGCGCTGGGCACCGTTGGCGGCGACCGCTTGCCGGGCGAGTTCAGCGGTCTGGTTGTTCAGTTGCCGCAACTTCATTTCGGACTCGTAGCGCTCGGGGTTGCGTTCTTTGAGCTCCATCAGTTCCCAGCACTGGTCCACGACACGGTTCACGATCTCCTCGGCCTCGTCGCGGTTCCGGGGAAAGACCGTCTGGGCCCGTCGCATCTCCTCGGGGAAAAGGGCGAAGATCATGCGCTCCATGGTCGCCCGCTCCTCGGGATCGTCGCATTCGGCCAGTTGCCGGGTGACGATCCCTTGGGCATCCTTCACCACGACCTCGGACCGCCGTTCGTCCGCCCGAACCGCCAAAGCAGCAACCAGCAGGACACCAAGCCAGCGGGAAACACAGGGAAGATCGCGGTTCATGCTATCACCTCGCGACAGGTAGCTTCAGAGTGAAATCAGGAGGACAATCCAGCCCAATGTAGCACCTTGTACCGCCCCCGCCGCCTTGGCGAAGATCTTCTCCGCCGAGCTTGTTCCTTGCCAATGGGATATCACAGTGAGGCTGGCATCTCGGGTCACCTGTTTCGAGAGGACTACCAGCATGCAGTTCGGCTTTGCGAAAACCGACGTCACGCCCCGCGTAGGCGTGGATCTCTGTGGGTTCGGCCCCTTCCGCAACCGGGTCTCGGTAGGCATCCGCGACCGTCTCTGGGCCCGCGCCATGGCGGTGAGGGAGGGTGACCGGACCGTGGTCATCGTCAACTGCGATCTCATCGGGGTATCGCTCGCCGTTACCCGGCGGGTCCGCGGACTGGTCGCCGCCGCCTGCGACATTGCCGCCGATGCCGTCCTGATCAGTTGCACCCATACCCACAGCGGTCCGGCCATCCGCCGACTGGACGGTTGGGGACGCCACGATCCGCCCTATCTGGAACTGCTGCCCGGCCGCATCGCCGATGCCTGCATCCGCGCGGTCGGTGCCCTCGCCGAGGGGACCCTCCGCCATGCCTGCGTGCCCTGCGAGGGCATCGGACTCAACCGCGAGTACGACCGGGACGCACCGCCACTGGAGGACGTCCTCCGCGAGGACTGGCGGCCCGCCAAACCGGAACTCACCGACACGCGCTGCCACGTGCTCGTGATCGAGCACAAGGGCGTAATGCGGGGTTTCGTCTCCTCTTTCGGCTGTCACCCGGTCGTCTGCTGTGCGGCGAACCGTTACATCCACGGCGACTACTGCGGCGTTGCCACCAACCTGCTGGAGCGCGAATTCCCTGGCAGTGTGGGGCTCTTCCTCCAGGGAGCACAGGGGGACGTGAACAGTTGCGTGGTCCACAAGGCCGAACAGGAATCCCTGCTGGCCCTCGACGTCATCGCCGCGCGCTATGCACGTGCCGTCCGTACCGGCCTCGCCCAGGCGGAACCCGTGACCGACAACACCCTTGGTTTCGTGCGCCAGGACATCACCTTCCGCCGCAACCGGCTCCCCCACGCGACTCTTGCGGAGTGGCTGCAACAGGCCGAGGCCAAACTCGCCGTCCCCGGGGCCAGCGACGAGGACCAGGAGGTCCGCATGGCCACCGTCCATGCCCGCACGTTGCGTTCGCTCATCCAACGGCTGGATGCCGGCGCGGAACTCGAACCGGCTACGGAGGTGCAGGCTATCCGCCTTGGCCCCGTCGGCCTGCTGGGCTCGCCGTTCGAGATCTTCCAGGCCATCAAGAACCGCGTGGTGGAGCGCGCCCGGATGCCGGTCCCGCTGGTGCTGGGGCTCTGCAACGACTGTTGCGGCTACGCGCCGGATTGGGAACGGGGCGGCGGCGACGGCTATGCGGCCAAGACGGTGCCGATGATTGTTGGCGAGCTACCTTTCGACGACATTGCCACCCAGCTCTCCACCGTCCTCCTTGACCTCGACGCCCAATTGAGTAAGATTTAATAGGCTCCAGGAACTGTATCTCTTTACGGGTGTCCGACGACGGACAGTCCCGCAACCCAAAAAGGACAGCGCACGATGATTCGGTATGGTCTTCTTGCCTCTCTTGTACTGCTTGGCTCCCTGGTGTCGGCGGCTCCCGTCGAGAAGCTGACTCCCGGTTCGTTCGTCGTCTCTTTCCAAACCCAGAGCTACCAGGGGAGGTATGCCCCCCGGAACGTGCTTGCTGTGTGGATCGTGGACGCCAACAACAACTATGTGAAAGACCTGGCCGTCTACGGCAACAAGTACGCGACCAAGCTCGGACGCTGGCGGCAGGACAGTGGCAAGGCCCGGCCGGACGCCACCACGGGTGCCACCCGCAAGCAGCATGAAGAGGTCTCCGTGGTCTGGGACGGCACCGATGCCAAGGGCAATGCGCTGCCGAACGGCGAGTACAAGGTCCGGATCGAGTACACCGAGACCAACCGCCAAGGCCCCGCCTTCCAGATTCCCATCGAGAAGGGCAAGGAAGCTGGCACCCGCGAGGTGAAGGGGAACGATCACTTCTCCCACATCACCGTCCAGTGCGTCGGTCCCGAGGGCGAGGCGGCGAAGAACTAGCGGGAAGATCTACGCATAGTAGCCCGCGTACTTCTCCATCGCGTCCATCAGGGCATCGACATTCTCCAGGGGCGTGCCCGGATAGAGGCCGAAGATCATCATCAGGCCCCCTGCCCGGCTGCCCAGTTTCTCCACCTCTTCCCGGACCAGGCGGTCGATCTGGGCCGGGGTCCCCCGCGCCGTGATCCGCTGCCGGTCGATGTCCAGATGGACGCAGACGCGCCCGGCGAACTTGGCGGCAATCCAGTCGATGCCATTCACCAGATCCTGGAGGTTGATGACTTCGACGCCGCCGTCGATCAGGTCGTCCACCAGATCCCGGATATCGCCGTCCGAGTGCATGTGGACAATGCAACCCTGGTCGCGGGCGGGCTTCATGAGGCGCTGGTAGACCGGCTTGATGTGGGTGCGGAAGGCGCTGGGCGAGAGCATGGGGCCAAACTGCATGCCCAGGTCCTCGGGATAGCTCATCAGGTCCGGTTCCAGGGCCAGCCAACGCGCGACGTGGACCTGGTTGAAGTCCTCGACCAGCTGGATGAGCGTGGTCAGTCGTGGCTCCTGGTCCACCATGTCGAAGATCAGGTTCTCGTAGCCCCGGATGTCCTGTAGGCGGAGGAAGGTGTGGCCGTGCGGCAGTCCGCCAGTGACCAACGCCCCGTGTTGCTTCTGGTGCTCGACCCGCGCCCGGATGGCGGACCAGTCGATTGGAAAGGTGCCAT
>QKCY01000169.1 GCA_003245525.1 Victivallales bacterium
GGCAGGGACAGAGTGGTTGGGGTTGCCTCCCCAGCCAAGTTGATAGCCACCACACTCCGCTTGCCCTGGTACTCGCGCTCGATGGCGAACACATGGGCCGGGGTGGCCTTGACGCTCCGGTAGCTGATGTCTCCGATGCACAACTCGTCGTAGCGCTGGCG
The DNA here is from genome assembly GCA_003245525.1 of Victivallales bacterium. Classification (GTDB taxonomy): domain Bacteria; phylum Verrucomicrobiota; class Lentisphaeria; order Oligosphaerales; family Lenti-02; genus Lenti-02. The sequence continues at coordinate 162 of QKCY01000169.1, forward strand.
GATGCCGTAGAGTTGGGCCAGGAAATCCTCGTTGCCGACCTCCTCCTCCTGGTAGAGCAAAGGAGCGCCTTTCATGAAGGCGCACAGGGCCAGCAGGGCCCGATGCAGGCCAGGGCCATAGAGGTAGCGCGCGCGCAGTTCGTCGTGATTGGTCAGGTAGCGGATGGGAAAGGCATCCGCCGGATAGGCGTAGGTCTGGTTCTCCAGATAGCCGGACATGGCCTGGACGAAGACGGCGGGGTCGTCCTTCAGGACGTGGTCGCCCAGCAGGCGGGTAAAGGCCCACTGGTATTCGTGCTCGGTGGCCGAATAGAGTGCGGGACCGTGGCTCTCCGCCAGAAACACCGTCCTGGGATTCTCCTTCAGGCAGGCGGCGCGGGCCTTGCGCAGGAGCTCCAAGCCGCCCTTCAGGCCCGAGAAACTGGGGCGGTTGCCGTCGTAGGGCCGCCAGTTGGGGGCACCACCCGCCGCCACGTCCACCCGGTACCCGTCGAGACCGCACTCGCGGACCCAGTAGGCGGCGTGGTCGGCCATGTAGTCCTGCCAACCGGGGTTGGCGTAGTCGCAGTAATGGCAGCCCCACCACTGGACCATGTTGCCCTGCTGGTCGCGGCACACCCAGTCCGGGTGGGTCTCGCCGAAGGTGGGCTTGACACCCGGCTCCTCGCGCGGGCCGTGCGGGATGAGATCGCCCAGCACCCGCATGTCCAGCCGGTGGGCCTCGGTGGTCAACGCCCGCAAGTCCTCGGGGGTGCCGCACTTCGGGTCCAGTTTGTAGTACTCGTAGGGCGCATAGATGGGGCCGTACCAGAAGGGCATCAGCCAGAGGGTGTTCACCCCCAACTCCCGGATGCTGGGCAGCAGCTTGGTGAAGTTGGCGAAGCCACCCACGTCCCGGCAGGAGGAGTCAACCGTGCCGCGGGGATGGGCGGAGTAGAAGATGTTGCGTCCCGTATCGGCGGGCATCCCGATCCGGGTGCGCAGTCCGGGCAGATCGTAGAATCCCTGCAGTGCGCGGAGGGCATCCAGGCGACTGCCCGACACCACGCGCAACAACTGGCTACCCACCGTGAAGCGCAGCCCCGGACGCAGCATCTCCGCCACCTGCTGGCTGTAGTCGCCCAGAACGGACTTCGCCCGTTCCTCGGCCGCGAACTTGACCCGCTCCTCTTCGGAGTAGTAGGCGGCAATCAGATTCAGACCGCTGGTCTCGTCGCGGGCGATGAGTCCCCCCATGATGGCATCGGAGAAAGGGAAACCGAACCGGCGGCCGGGATCGGTGTGGCGGAAGGGATGGTCGCGGGACGGGTACTCCCCCGTGGCGAACCAGAAGGCGTTCTCGCCGGGGACTGCCAGAGCCGGCAGCGTCAGCGTGGCATTGCGCACCTCGCCGCCGCTCCCGGTGCCAAGATACGCATAGGTCGCGGTGCGTTGAAGCGTGCCCGCGTCCCAGAGGGTATAGCCCGCAGTCACCTCCCAGTCGCCTTGGGCCAACACCACATCCAGTCGGCTCGCGGCGGCCAGCCGCACCACCTCCTGCCGTCGCCGGGCCACCGGAACGCCCCCGGCAAAGACGGGTTTGCCCGCCACCGTCAGGTTCACCGACGGTTGTTCCGCCGCCCGGCGGAAGAGCACGGTGCCATTCCCCGTCTCCAGCCCGGTCCAAATACCCGTGGCGGAGTCGAAACGCAGAGCCAGATGCTCGTTGCCGAACCACATCGCGCCGTCCGCCTCGCGCAGCGTGGCTTCCCCCGCCACTGTCCGGACCACAAGGGAACCAAGCAGAATAACCAGACCTGCCAGCAAGAAGCGTCGCATCGGTCACCTCTTCGTTCGTCGGCGTGAACCCGTCCGGTGCCACTGCTTCCGGACACAGGCGGAACCTAGTGCCGGAGCCTCCCCGTCGCCAACGTGGGCACCTCTGGCGCTGCTCCCGGGGGAGGAAACCCGTTCGGCGTTGCATCATCCCCTAAATGGCACTATCGTATGGGCTTGCCCAATTCCGGCCACCGGTCGGACCCGGGGCTCGTCCGCGACTCCATAGAAAAGAACACAAGGCCTTTGCAATGAATCAGTTGTCCCGCCGCACCGGCAAGACATTCACCCTTATCGAGCTGCTGGTGGTCATCGCGATCATCGCCATCCTCGCCTCCATGCTCCTCCCCGCCCTGCAGCAGGCCCGAGCCAAGGCCCGCGCGATCAGTTGCACCAGCAACCTCAAGCAGATCGGCCTCGCCTCGTTCATGTACATGGACGACAACAAGGACTACATCATGCCGCTGCGCGACAGCTCCGCGTGCAACTGGGTGTACGCCGACCTGATCTACAGCTACGCGGGCTCCAACGAGCGGGTCTTCGAATGCCCCAGCGAGTCGGTCGCCAGCACCTGGAAGTACCTGACCGCCGGCTCGGCGGCCAAGATGCACTACGGCATCAACACCTCCCTCGCCGGCCGGGTCCTGCAGTCCACCTTCGGCACCAACACCGCCTACGGCACCACGGTCACCGTGCTCATCGGCGAAGGTGTCAACAGCGACAGCAGCCACGGCTACGCCATCACCCACAGCACCGTCCAGCCCTGGGGCATTCTCGACGACGACCGCCACAACCAGCGCTCCAACGTCCTTTTCGGGGACGGGCACGTCGAAGCCGGCCCGCGCCTCAAGTACGAGGAAACTGCCACCTACAACTGGGGTTTCTAGAACCCGCCACCGTCTCCGGCACCCCGTCCGGCAGAGGCAGTTCGCCCTCTCCGGCGGGACCGGATCACAGCACCGTCTCCCCACTGCGGCCCAGTGTTTTCCACCGCAAAATGCACAAATATCTGCGGTTGTTGGGGTGACATGCTTGCACGCCACTCCGGAACCTGTACATTCTGGATTGTGAGCGGGCGTTTTGCCCTGCCCATCTTGCAGGAGTCGGCTCCGCCGGCACGTTCCCTTAGTACACACCCGGAGGTTGACGGTTGGTTTCCTTAGCGCCGATGTAGGTCGGTGCCCATGCATTCGCCGCGCTGCGGCGGCGACGTCTCTGCTCGGACGCCCGATAGGGGACAGAGGCGCAGAAATCGGGCTGGCCATCGTGCCCAGCGGACAGGCATTGTGGCGAGATATTGTGGAAAGACCGCCGGTTGGTGTACACAGTGGTCGTGGGGCCGGAAAGGCGCTCACGGGATTCTGCAAGCAGCGACCCCGATCCCATGCAGGTCGCTCAGTCATCCTGCCAGAGGACTCCCCTCCTCTCCACTTCCCTCCCTTCCCAGAGAAAAAGAGTCTCCGGACTCGTCCCCGTCAGATCATGCTCGCCAGGGTGACAGACGGGATCTTCGATGACCACTTGGCGAATGCAAGGATCTCCCAGACAATGAACATCTATGTCGGCAATCTCCCCTACTCCACCAGCGACGACGATCTGCGCGTTGCCTTCGAGGAATACGGCACGGTCGATTCGGCCCGCGTCATCATGGACCGCGAGAGCGGTCGCTCCAAGGGCTTCGGCTTCGTCGAAATGTCCAGTGACAACGAGGCCAACGCGGCCATCGAGGCCCTCAACGGGCAGGACATGGGCGGTCGCAGCCTGACTGTCAACGAGGCGCGCCCCCGCGAGGAGCGCGGTCCCCGGCGCGGTGGTGGCGGTGGTGGTTTCGACCGCGGTCCCCGGCGGCCCCGCTACTAGTCCGTTTCCCTGTAACCGTCCCTTGCCGGGTCGGGCTATGGTGCCAGCCCCGGTTGTTTCTCCCAGTTAAGGATCTGCCATGAACATCTACGTCGGCAACCTCCCCTACTCCACGACTGACGACCAGCTCCGCTCCTTCTTCGAGGAGTACGGCTCGGTCGATTCCGCCCGCGTGATCATGGACCGTGAGAGCGGTCGCTCCAAGGGCTTCGGCTTCGTCGAAATGTCCAACGCCAACGAGGCCAACGCGGCCATCGAGGGCCTCAACGGCCAGGACATGGGCGGCCGTAGCCTGACCGTGAACGAAGCCCGTCCCCGCGAAGAGCGCGGCCCCCGCCGTGGCGGCGGTGGCGGTTTCGGCGGCGGCGGCTTCGGCGGCGGCGACCGCGGTCCCCGTCGGCCCCGCTACTAGGCAAATGTCTTAGCGGCCCCCGGGCCGCAGTTCCCTGTGCCGGGACGGGCACCAACGCTCGCCCCGGCTGTTTCCCCCCACCAAGGATATCTGATGAACATCTACGTCGGCAACCTCGCCTATTCTACCACTGACGACCAACTCCGCTCCTATTTCGAGGAATACGGCTCGGTCGACAGCGCCCGCGTCGTGATGGACCGCGAAAGCGGCCGTTCCAAGGGCTTCGGCTTCGTCGAAATGTCCAACGCCAACGAAGCCAACGCCGCGATCGAGGCCCTCAACGGGCAGGAGATCGGCGGCCGCAGCCTGACCGTGAACGAAGCCCGTCCCCGTGAAGAGCGCGGCCCCCGTCGTGGCGGTGGTGGTTTCGGCGGCGGCGGCTTTGGCGGCGGCGACCGCGGCCCGCGGCGTCCCCGCTACTAGGTCTCCGGCCTAGATACGCTTCTGACGGCGGCACCATTCTACGGAGTGGTGCCGCCGTTTCCGTTTCCGCGCACGGGACGCATCGTCCATTTCCAGTGGACAATTCGCTGCCAAATCATATAGTACGCAACGCGGTTGTCTCCGTTCCAGGTTCTTGCGTATTCCTCGCTCGCCCCGGTCGCGGGGCGTTTGTTTCTTACCCTCCAGAACCACTGGGGCAGACACGAGGGGTTGCCGCCGAGCATCCTGCGGCTCTCTCTCCGGTTCCGATGGCACAGTCAAAAACCATATCAACCCAGGTCGTCGTGCAGAACCAGCTTGGGCTGCACGCCCGTCCTGTGACGTTGATCGTCCGGTTGGCCAAGACCTTCGCCAGCCACATCTCCATTGAGCGGGCGGGCACGGTGAGCGACGCCAAGAGCGTCATGGCCATCCTGCTTCTGGCCGCCGAGATGGGGACGGAGCTGACCATCACTGCCGAAGGGCACGATGCAGAGGAAGCGATTGCGGCCCTTGAGCAACTCTTCGCGAACAAGTTCGACGAGAAATGACGGTTCGGCCATGATCCTCAGCGGTACCGGCGTGTCGCCTGGAACGGTGATCGGCAAGGCGGTGGTCGTCGGTGCCTCCGTCGTTTCGGTGCGCGAGCACGAACTCGCCGCCACCCAGGTGGACGACGAGATCGCCCGTTTCCGCTCCGCCCTCTCCCGCGCCCATGCCGAGCTGGAGGAACTGCGCGAACGTGCCCGCCAGGAGGGCAACCAGGACCTGGTCGACATCCTCGAAATGCAGGTGATGGTCATCGAGGACGGCATGCTGCTGGAGTCGGTCTCCGACCGCATCCGGAACGAACGGCGCAACGCCGGCTTCATCCTGAAAAGCTATGTGGACGAGTTCTGCGAGCGCCTGGCCCAGGCCGGCAACGCCTTCTTCGCCGAACGCACCAGCGACATCCAGGACCTCGCCACCCGCATCCTCCGCAAGCTGATCGGGGGGGAAAGCACCGATCTCTCCCACCTGCCCGAGCCCTGCGTCCTTATCGCCCACGACCTGTCCCCCTCCGACACGGCCGGGATGGACCGGGCCAATGTGCTCGCCTTCGTCACCGGCATGGGCAGCCGGACCAGCCACACGGCCATCATGGCGCGGGCTCTTGGCATCCCCGCCGTGGTCGGCGTCGGCGAAGCCCTGGCCAATGTCAGCGACGGTATCGCGCTGGTGGTCGACGGCACCCAGGGCCGGGTGGTCGTCTCGCCCGACGAGGCAACGCTCGCCCTGTACCGCGACCGCATCCGCGAGGAGACCGCCTGGCGGGCCAAGCTCGAAGCCAACGCCCTCCTCCCGGCCGAGACCCGCGACGGTTTCCACGTCAGCGTGGCCGCCAACATCGAGCTGCCCGAGGAAGTGGAACGGCTCGCCCCGGCCCACCGGGTCGGCATCGGCCTGTTCCGTACCGAGTTCCTCTTCGTCAAGGGCGGCAGCATCTCCGACGAGGAGAAACAGTATGCCGCCTACCGGCGCGTGGCCGAGGCCATCCGCCCCTATTCGGTCATCTTCCGCACCCTCGACATCGGGGGCGACAAGTTCCTCTCCCACCTGGACGTTCCGGTGGAGATCAACCCCTTCCTGGGGATGCGCGCCATCCGTTTCTGCCTGCGCCGGGAGGACATCTTCCGCAGCCAGCTCCGGGCCATCCTCCGGGCCAGCGCCCACGGCAAGGTGCGCGTGCTCTTCCCCATGATCACCACCATGGAGGAGCTCCAGAGCACCCTCGCCATCCTGGAGGACGTCAAGGCGGAACTGGAACGGCAGGGCATCCCCCACAACCCCGACCTCGATGTGGGCATCATGATCGAGGTCCCGGCGGCGGCGATGATCGCCGACAAGCTGGCCCAGCATGTGGACTTCTTCAGCATCGGCACCAACGACCTCGTGCAGTACATGATGGCCGTGGACCGCTCCAACCCCGACATCTCCTACCTCTACCAGCCGGGACACCCGTCCGTGATCCGCCTGCTCGACCGGGTGGTCCGGGCCGCCAACGAGTATGGTCGCTGGGTGGGTATCTGCGGCGAGATGGCGGCCGAGCCGCTCTTCCTTCCCCTGGTCCTCGGCCTCGGCATCCACGAGCTCAGCATGAGTCCCGTCGCCATCCCGGTCATCAAGGATCTGGTGCGGGACATCAACATGCTCGAAGCCGAGGAGTTGGTCTCCCAGGCCATGGACTGCGGCAGCGCCGAAGAGGTCACCAAGCTCTGCCGGGCCTTTGTCGGGCGGATCGCCCCCCACCTGCTGCCGGAATAGGCGCCCCCCTCCCCCTTCCGAAAGAGTGCGAGCAACCCGCTCGGGCCGTCGGTTGCGCCTGAAACAGGCGGGAAGGAACCCGAACTCGCGGGCAAGGACCGAAATCCCCTTCCCTACCGACTTGCGCCCAGCCTGGGCGACGGTAAAGTATTGCTCCGATCAAGGGGTGCCCGTAGCTCAGTTGGATAGAGCGTCTGCCTCCGGAGCAGAAGGCCGTGAGTTCAAGTCTCGCCGGGCACGCCAATCTGGAATTCCGTTCCCAGCCGTGGAACTGCCGCCCCCGCCGACCAGCGGGGGCTTTTCTTTTCCGGTCTATCGCCATCTCCCGCCACAGGTGTGGCAGCGGAACCGCGACCAGCGAACCAGCAGGCAGAACATGCCCAGCGTCATGACCGCCGCGAGGCCGAACAGCCACGAGCGGCGGATCCGTTCACAGTCCGTGCTCTGGCACCAGGGACAGACCCGTCCCCGCTCCTCCTCGGCAGCGGCCTTCTCCTCCCGATAGCGTTGCAGGATCGCCAGCGCCGCCTCCGCATCGGCCTCGGCCACCAGGAGGCGGGTGCCCCCGGTGCCGACCTGCCCCAGAACGGGCTGCAGCGACATCAGCGCCTCCCCCTCTAGGGCCACCTCGATCCCCTCCTCTTCCAGCCGCATCCGCACGAGGTCGGCCTCGAACAGCTCGAAGAAGGAGGCAATGACCACAGCCCGTTCCGGATCGTTCATCCTGCCACGTCTCCAGTTGACCACAACTCCCCAAGGGTAGCCCAGGAAAGGCGATCCATCAACCCGCCCTGTCCGGCGGCTTGGGCAGCAACGCCGGAAGCAGGTAGACGGCACCGGCGTACATCAGCACCAGACCGATGGCGGCGGTGGCCCCCATGGCCTGGAAGCCGGCGTTGCGAGCAGTAAGCAGGGAGCCATAGCCCAGTACCGTGGTGACCGTGGTGAGGGTGATGGCCAGAACCGTCTTCGGCGAGCGGTGGAGCTGCTCGCCAGCCTGGTTCAGATGGGTCACATAGAGGCAGTCGTCCACCCCGATGCCCACGAACAGCGGGAAGAGGGTCAGGGTATAGGCGCTCAGACGGATGCCAGCCAGGCCCATCAGCCCGAGAATCCCCACCGTGACAACGAGCAGGACGACCAGGGGGCCAGCCACCAGCCGGGCACGGCGGAAGAGTGTCGCCAGCACCGCCAACAGGACCAGGAACACCGCGCCGAAAGCCAGCTTCATACCCCGCTGCAGCAGTTCGTTGAGATGCAGCGAGACCGCCGCCTCGCCAGTCAGCGTAAACCCGTCGCCAAGCAGCCGGGTCAATTCGTCCTGCAAGCGGGCGAAGGTCGCTGCGGCGAAGGGATTGCCGCGCGCGAACAGCGGAATCACCACAGGACCGGACACGGGCAGAGCACCGGACGGCGGGGATAGGCGGAACGGCAGGGCTGGATCGGCCAGACGGTCGGCGACAGCAACCACCCGGGCAGCGTCGGTAGCCAGGAAGAGAGGGCTTGGATAGACCCCCAACTGCTCCGCCAGTTGGTTCTGCAGGACCAACGAGGGCAGCTCGGGATCGTACAGCCGGTCCAGCCGGTCCTCCGTGCGGACCCGACCGGAGAAAAGGGCCAGAACCAGGCATCCCGAGCCCAGTCCCACCCCCGCAAGGACCCGTATGGCAGGACGCCGGGGCACCCAGACAGGGCGTGGGCAACACGGTGCCGAGCGTTTTACCAGACCCAGCATCGGCGGCAGGAAGAGAACCACACTGGCAAACATGCAGAGCAGTCCGAGAGCTCCCACAACGCCGAGCGAGCGCAAGCCATGCAGATCGGCAAGCGCCAGGCTGGCGAAGGCGGCAGCCGTGGTCAGCGCTCCGCCGAACATCGGGACGGCCAGCCGCTGGTAGATGCGCGCCGCCGGATCGTCGCCTTCGGCCACGGCCAAGCAGTGGATCACAAAGTCGGCACCTAGCCCCACGAGCACGCAGGGCAAGGCGGCGGAAAGCATGTTCAGCTCCCCGGTCAGCCGGACTGCCGCCGCAATCGCGACCAGGAGCCCCGCCAGTTCATAGCCAACTCCCAGAAGAACCGCCACCACGGAGCGGAGGGTCAGAACCAGGACCAGACCGACCAGCAGCAGCGAAAGCAACGAGGTCCACACGAAATCCCGCTGCACGGAATCGCGGAACTCCTGGAGCAACACCGGCCCTCCGGTCAGGCCGAACTCGATCCCTGCCGCCTGCAAACGGGCACGGACGGTGGCGGCGGCCTGCTCGTATTCACTGGCCGTGCCTTTGGGGTCCAGCACCAGGGAGAACCAGTGTGGGCCTTTTGTTTCTGCCGCCGAGAGCGGACGCACAGCCACCACCAGCGGCACATCGGCCAGACCGGCAGGGACCGTGTCTCCCGCCAGACGAAGGTAGAGCGTGCGCCCGCCTTCGTTGTCCGCCGCATACTGCTGGTACTCGCGCAGAACCGGGTCGCCCGGCCGGAAGAGGCCCAGCCAGTCGGGATCGACCCGCGCCGAACGCAGGTCGAACACCGCCAACGCCACCAGTACCACCAGCAAACCGTGCGCGATCCAGGGATGCCGCCGGACGCCTTGGCCCCAGCGGGTCAACAGGAGCACCCAGCTATCGGTCCAATGCCGGTTCATTCCCGCTCCAGCACAAAGGTCGAGACGTAGCCCAACTGGTGGGCGACTTGCCGCCAGGAAGCGAAGGCGGAGTGGTCGAACGCGGTCCGCAACACCCCCTCGATATTCTCCCGGATCTCCGGTTGCCGGAAGAGAAGATAGCCAGACCACGCGCACAAGCGCCCGAACCAATGGGTCGGCACGTCCACATCCACCACCACCGCCCGGCCCTCCGGACGGAGCACCCGGTGCATCTCAGCCAACGCGCGCTCCTTCAGTTCGCGATTCACATGGTGGAAGAAAAAGGTCGAGACCACCCGGTCGAAACTCCCGTCCTCGTAGGGGAGCTCCTCGGCCAGTACCGCCTCGAAGCTCAGATTCGGCTCCTGACCATGCTTGCGGCGAGCGGCTTCGATCATCTTGGCGGCAGCATCGATTCCCACCACCTCCCCGCCCAGCGGGGCGCACGTCCGCGCAATCCGGGTCGTCAAGGCACCGGTCGCGCATCCCACGTCCAGCACGCGACACCCAGAACCCGGTTCCAGCAAGGCGACCACGTTCCGATGCATGCGCGGTTCGCGCCCCAGAGTGACCATGGGCGAAAGGATGTCGTAAAGCCCCGCCGCATGGTCGAGGGTCCGACCTGCTGTCCGCTGGGCCGGATTATCCATCGGCCACCTCCGCCATGTCTTCCAGGTCAAGGACCTGGAACATGGCTTTGGCGATCCGCGCCGGGTCGTCCTGGCGCAAAGCCAGACCTTGGCGGGAAAGCGTAGCCATGGCCTCGCGCATCATGCCGTAGCCCCGCCGCGCGGTCTCCTGGGCAACCGCCGGGAATTCCCGATAGAGCCGGTCGGCCAACCCGGCTGGGGCGCGACCAGTCAACTCGGCATAGGCCTTCGGCACCTGCCAGCGGAGCACCGAAAGCAGGTAGTTGTGCCGCCGGTCGCGCAGATCGATGGCCAAGTCCCGGACATCGTCCAACAACTGGCAACCGAGCCCGAAATCGAGCAGCGCCGCCCGCAGTTCCGCCGCCCGGGGAGTGAGCCCCTCGCCGGTGACGTCGGGCCCGACAAAGGGAATGTGGAAGAGCATCCCCGTCTTCAGACGGTGAATGGTGAAGAGCACCTCTTCCGGCGGCGGACGGTCCGTCACGCCCCGTTCCTCCGAGGCCTCCTGGCCAGCACTGCCCAGCAAGGACTGGAGCGTCCGGGCGGAGAGTTGCCGGGCCTGCTCCTGGGTGATGGTCCCGGCTGCCGTCGCGTCCCACAGCAGTTCGTTCAGGATACGGTCGCCCGCCATGATGGCGACGACCTCGCGCATGGTCCGCGCCTCGCCGGGTAGTTGAAGCGGCAGGACGACCTTGTCCTCGGCATCCAGCAGATTGTCCGCACCCGTCACCCAGATGCGGAAGAGCTGGTTCAACTTGCCGAACAGCAACCTCCGTTCCGGTGGCACATCAAGCAGGTGGTAGACCGAGAGGAAAAGGGTAGAGAAAAGGTTCTTCCGTACCGTCAGCGCCGCTTCCGGCAGGGGCCCCAGCCCGACTCGGAATCCAACGGGAACATCCTCGGGCGTACGCACCAGTTCCGCCGCCAACCGATGCACGTCCCGGACGCATTCCCGTTGCTCGCGGAACGCTTGGCCAAGCACCCGCGACGTTTCCCATATGGCGAGCCAGTTTGCCAATACGCCATTCCTTCATTGGTGGCGGAACCGGGCCGGTAGTACCAACCACACCCTGAGACTCACCCACCGGAGTCCGGTTGCGGCTCCGGGGAGCATTCCTACTTCGCCGATAGGAACCAAATGGCAAGAGGAGCTTGCCCGAGGGGCAGATCGACGAGCCGGATACTCTCGGCGGTCGCCTCCACCTTCACGTCGAAGCTCGCCCCGGTCAGCAAGTCGATGGCCACGGGCGGGGCGGAGAACGCCTGCCAGCCTTTCAGTTCCAGCGTGGCAACCCGGTTGTTGAACTGGCCCGAGTAGGCCTGTTCGTTCCACACGGCCAACAGACGCCGGTCCGGTTGGTCGGGCACGACGAAACCGTAGGCGACCACGTCGTTGGAGCCGTCGATCCGGGCTCCGTCCCATTCGCGGACCAGTTCCTTCTGGCGGGCGCTGCGGTGCAGGGGCTGGGCGGCAATCTCGATCTTCAGTTCCGGGTCGAGGACTGCCCCGGCGAAGAGGGAATTCATCCGCTGGACGGCGGAGAACGAAGGCTTGCGGCTGTAGTCGCCCCGGAGCAGGCCGAAGTTGGCCTCCGCCTCGTTGGGTTGGGACCCGTAGTCGTCCAGCAGGTCGTACTGGCAAGTCACCGCGATGGGCAGGGCCAGGCTTTGGAGGAAGCGGCGCACCAGATAGGCCGCCTGGGCCTGCTCGCCGAATCCGGCATAGAGCCCCTTCTCGTTCGTACCGTCGAACCAGAAGGTGGTGTAGCCGAACTCGGTCACCCACAGGCTGCGGGGCCGACCGGTCTGCGTGAACTTGGCGTGGTAGGAATCGACCAGCCCGACGAAACTGCCCTGCGCATCGCCCACAGCCACGCCGTCGCGTTCGGTCTGTGCCAGGGAATAGGGCATCCGCTCCGGCGGCAGCGAGTAGGTGTAGGGATGGTCCACCACGCCATCGAGGGCGGGGCTGACGCCCAGATCGAGATAGCGGAAGTTGGTGGGCGGCACGGCTCCGAGCCCGATCACGGTGGCGTCGGGCAGGAGTTGCTTGATCCGCTCCGCCCCCGCGTTGGTGTACTCCAGGTGGGCCTTCACCCACGGCGAGGTGGAGTTGTCCGGCTCCTTGCCGTTCCAGGGACCGCCGTGCTTCTGCCGCCAGTTGCCGAAGTTGTTGGGCTCGTTGCCGAGCTCGTAGACCACGCCGAACTCCTTCGTGTCGCGCACAACGGCCTCGACCCGCGCCAGGAATTCCTCCTGCGGCTCGTCGGCGCTCATGTCGATGACCAGAATCGTGCGGATGCCCCGGTCCTGGGCCAAGCGCAACCACGTCAAGTCATAGGGACGGACATGGTAGCCCGCCTCGTCCTTCTCCATCCGGCAGCCCTCGCGAATCCATTTGAACCCGCAGGCCGCCGTCTCGTCGAGCAGGCGTTCCACCTGGGACCAGCCCTTGAAGGCCCCGCTGAGCCCGAAGGAGAAATGGGTGCAGACCCCGAACCGCGAGCTGGCGATCTCCCGGCTGGATTTGGGATCGCCGAAGTTGAGCCCCCTCGCTTCGCGCCCGTTCACGGTCACCCGCAGACTGCCTTCCTGGCCGTCGTCGCCGACGAAACCGAAGCGCAGAGGATAGCGGTTGCACGGGTTGCCGCCATTGGCCACCGGCAAGGGATACGCGAGGCGGAACGGACTCTCCGCCGGGTCCAGCCGGTGGCGGCTAACCGGATCACGCCCTGCACGGGGAAACTCGATGGTGAGCCAGCCCGCCTGGCCATCCACCTGCGTAGCAGTCAGCCCGAGCGTGGGGTTGTTCCACTGCGGCACACTGGCCACCTCAAGCCGCCACCCGGCCAGCGTCGCCTGGGTAGGCGGCAAGGGCAGCAGGGCTTCGGCGGGGGGATCGTTCGGGATGACGGCTCCGAGTTCCTGCACCGTGAGCACTCCTTGGTTGGGCAGTTGCTTGTCATTGCAGACCATAGCCCAGACTGCCCGCAAGGGCAGTTGCGGCACCGGCGATTTCGTGCCCCCCCACGCATCCCGCCAGGGACCAGCCAAGGGGACCTCCCGCAGCGCGACTCCCAGCTCCAGATTGGCCGGAACCCCTTGGAAGGTACGCCCGGTGGCATCGACCACGCGCACCTGGAGGCGTACCGCCTGGGAAGCTTGGACCTTCAGGCGCAGGCTCGTGACCTCCGGGGGGAAGGTCCGCTGAAAACCCGCCGCCACGTAAGCCCCGCCGCCGGTGAAATCGTAGGCCAGAGCCACCCCGTCGTCGGCCTGCCGCAAACCACCCTTGGCTCCGGGGAACTCCCCGCCGGGGGTGAACTGCCAGTTGGCTGCCGAACGGCAAGCGTCGAGGACCAGGTCCGCACCAGGGGCAAAGCTGGCGAAAAGCAGGAGGCACAGGGCAAAACGGGTCATGGCTGTTCCAGGATTTCGTAGCGCAGGTCGGCCAGGCGCAGATCGACGGTGATGGGCCGCTCCATATCGCCGGTCTCGATGGCGAGATCAACCGTGGCGGTGGAGCCAGGCAGATCGGCCAGTACGGTGAGCGTCTGCCAGGTACCCATGGCCGCCGTATCGTAGCGATTACTGCCGTAATTGTCCAGCCACTTCCCGTCCGCGTTGTTGACCGCGATCTTGACGTAGGGGGGCTTGTTGCCGGGCTCCAGCTTGTCCACTTTCATCCGGACAGTAAGCCGACACAGGGAGAAGGCAGGCACGGGCTGGGGCAAGCGGGCGCTGGCGTAGTTCCACGCCCGGCCTTTGGCACCAAAGACATGCAGACAGTTCCCGCCGGGCGCAGTCGGATCGGCCACTGCCTCGGCCTGGATGCCCTCGGCGGAAGCCTTCCAGGTGCCGGGACCGTCGGCGAAAGACTCGGTATAGAGCACGGCCGTCTCGGTGGCCGTCCGGAGCAGGGCCTCCACGCTGGCCAGAAGATAGGAACCGTCGTCCTGACGCCCCTGGATGGCAAGGTTGATGGTCTGGTCAGCCTCGGGGTCGACCATCGTCGCCTCCAGACTGTAGCGGCCCGCCTTGAGGCCCGGAGGGATCGCCAGCAACTCGTCCACCTGGTAGTCGGTTTCCGGCCACCACTCGGTGGTGGGAACGGCGGGGAAAGTCAGCGCCGTGCTGGCCACGGTCCCGTCGGTGCCACGCAGGGTCCAGCGGACAGCCAGACTGCGGACCGGCGCGGCCAGCCCTTCGTTGCGCCAGGTACTGTGAACGATGAACCGCCCCTTGCGCTCGGGCGAGACCGACATCGCGGGCGTATACTCGACGACGGTCGGCAGTAGGCGGTAGCCCACCTTCATGGCCGCCCGGCGCAACTGTTCCTGCACCACGGGCAAACCATCCTTGCCGAAGGTGCCGAGATTGGTGTTCAGATAGCTGATCGGGGCCGCCAGGGCCGCGTCGATGGTCTCGGCCAGATCCCAGTTCTTGGCCACCATCTCCCGGTAGCCAGAATGGAACTCGAAGTTGCAGAGGGTGCCCCGGCGGGAGTAGGGCTTGTAAAGCCACTCGCCGCAGTTGTAGCTTGCGCCGCCGGGTTTCAGACCGTCCTGCCGGAAATGGATGCCGCGGATGGCGGCGTAGTCGTTGATGGTCTGGTTGCTCTGTCCACCCACATTGAGGAAGACCTCGGTGTGGGGGAAGGCCTGGGCATGGGCATCGATCATCCGCCGGTAGGCCATCACGTAGGCCGTGTGGCTGTAGCCGGTGTTGGCAAGCTGCTCGGGCGTCCAGCGGGCCAGATGCATCTCGCCCCACTCGCCGATACTGCCGATGTCCACGAACTCCAGTCCCGGTCGGCCATCCAAGTACTTCCCGAGAGCGGCGACGAACTCGCCCTGGAGTTCGAGATAGCGGTCGCTCCAGAACACGGGATCGGTCTGAATCTGGCCTCGCAGCGCCTTGTGCTGCACACCCGGCGTGCCCGCGTCGAAGACCCACTTGGGAGTCACGTACTCCTTGTCGGAGTGCATGCTCTGGCACATCACGCGGAAAGCCACGCGCCGGCCCCGTTTGGTCACCCACTCGTCGAAGAGCGGGCCAAAGACCTCGTCGAAGGTGTAGACGCCCGGCTCGGGATTCACATCGGACCAGCCGATCCGACGGTAGGCGATGTCGGCCAGTTCCAGCGTCCAGTGGTCTTCGGGCAGGTCGCTGGGCGGATATTGGAGGTAGAGCCCCATGTGGGGATTGAACACGGGGACATCGAGAGGCTGGGGCGTCACCTTCGCCAATTCGCCAGCCGTTGCGGCCATGGTGGATACCAGAGTCCCGAAAAGCAGCGCGCGCATCATGGGTTACCTCTCCTTGATTGCCAACACGAAATCCACCGGTTCCAGGGGCCGCGCCGTGAGCGCGAACCCCGCCAAATCGCCCGCGAATGGATCGGCCAGAGGCCGCCCTTCGCGACAAAGCGCCCCGATCACGGGCCGCGAGTTGATGCCCCGGAACAGGGGGGGAGCCTCAGTCCGGGCCAGCAGCTCGCCGTCTCGGTACACCCGCAACTCGCGGTAGTCGTAGACCACCGCCAACCGGTGCCACTGGCCGGAAGCAAGCGGAGTCTCGGACACCACCTGGGTGTCGCGTCGCTGCACCACCAGCCTGCCGGTCTCGTCGAAGCGCACATCCAGGCCCCCGTTCTGGTCGGAGAACAGCGTTCCTGCCGCCAGTTTGGCCGGACGCACCACGAACTCCGCCGTCAGCGCGCCGGGGGGAAGAGTGCGGAAGGGGAAGGTGACATTGTCGTTGTCACCGTCGAAGCGGAGAAAGGTCCTTCCCTCCTCCGTCGTCCAAGCCGGTTGCAGGTCGGCGGCAACCTTGACGTAACGGTCGGCGGCCCCACGCCGGGCCAGCACGTGCCAGCCGCCCACGTCGGCGCAATCGGCGCCGGAATCCCGGTCCATGGGCAGCACCACCCGCCAAACCTCGTCCTTGGGCACGGTCGCTTCCCGGATCTGGGACTCGGCCAGCCGCCAGGGTGAACGCCAGTTGGGCAAGCCCCAGCCCTCGTCGAAATCCGTCCCCCGTTCCAGCACCGGCAGGGAAACCGATTCCTGGCCGTACTCGCCCAGCGCCACTGGCGGGGTGTAGGTGAAACGCCGGTCGTGGCGGGTCAGCCGGACCACGAACAGGTCCCGCGTCCGCCGCCGGTCCTCGGGTTTCACCAGGAAGGAGATGCTGGTCATCACCGGCCCGAACTTGGCGATGTCCTGGCTGGCGATCTCCTCGCCGTTGCGCAGCAGCTCTGCCCTCCCCCACCAGGACCAACTGCGGAAGGTGGCGGTCAACTTCGTGCCCTCGGGCACGGTCTTCGCGGTCAGCTCGGAGGCAGGAAGCATGTCGCTGAGGTCGAAACGTACCGTGCGCCACGCCCGCATGCCGCCGGGGCGGACCACGAGCGGATAGAGGTCGAACCACACGGGTTCCGCCGCTCCGGCCACCACCGCCGCCTGGACGCGCAACTCGCGCGGTCCCTCCAACCCCGGCACATCCAGCCGCAGGTTCTGGGCCTGGATGCGATCCTTGGGCAAAACCACCGGGGCGAACTCCTGGACCACCTCGCCCGCGAAGTCCAGCAAGCGGACCCGGCAGGCGGCCTCGGGCGTGGTATAGGGCAGGCTCGTCACCTCCAGCAACCAGTCGTCGCCGAGGGTGACCTCCTCCTTGTAGGAGACGAACACCTGGGGGGGCCGGTTCGGGCTGGGCTCGGCGCGCCATTGGCGGATGTACTCGCGGTTCAGCTTCAGCATTACGTCCCGGCTCCAAACCGCCGGTTCGAATTGGGTGGTCTCGTTGTAGTCGTTCCAGGTGCAGAGGCAGACCCAATCCACCCCGTTCGCCAGGGCGGCGCCCCAGTTGTCGCGCAGCGTGCCCGTGCCGAAATAGGGCCGGTAGAACCCATTGTGGGGACCGATGTAGCCCTGGCTGATCCCGGCGCAGAGCAAGCCGCTGTTCGCCGCCTCGGCGAGGGCCTTGCGCCCGTTCGCCAGCCGGGTTTTCATCTGCTGCTGGGTGAAGCCGTTGATCCCGAAATCATAGAGTCCGTCGAAAACCCCGAGTTGGGCCTTCAGAGACTCGGCGTCCTCCCACAGACCGGTTTCCCGGCCCGGCTGGACCAGCCAGTAAGCCAGCAGATCGCGTTCGGCCAAGCGGTCGAGAATCGTCCGGCATTCCTCCACCGTGCGCCCGTGCTGGTAGATGAAGACCACCGGGCGGTCGTCGATGAAGTAGTTGTTCGGATGCCGTCCCCAATCGGTCAGGAATTTGGCCAGCGCCTCGACCACCCCGTCGAGCGGCCCCCGCCAACCATCCACGCATAGCGCGATCTTGAAGGGCAATCCCTCGGCCCCCTGATAGAGCGAAGCCAGCGAGCCGTAGCCATCCAGGCGCGGCACATCCACACAGAACCCGTCGATCCCGTAGCGCATGGCCTCCAGAATCTGGTCCCGACGGCTGGAGGTCGTGCCCAAGTCCGTGCCCGCCTCCGGCCCGAGCAAGGTCCGGTCGTAGAGCCGGTGGAAGCGCTCCGGCTCGTCGTACACCGTGCGCACGTTGAACCCCCAGCCGCAGAAATGCGCCCAACACATCTTCTCCGGCATGGCCGGATTGCCGGGCGCGGCACCCAACAACCCAGCACAGAGCACAAACGCAACAGCAAAGCGAGCGAGCATCGGCAGCCTCCGGGATTCCATCAAGGAACTGCAATATACGCCCGAATGCGTACCCAGGCCTGTCGGACCAGTCAGACGGGTCCGACCGAAGAGCTACGCTTTCAGCGCGCCGGAGGTCATGCCTTGGATGAAGGGTTTCGTGGCGTAGACGAAAAGCACCAGAAGGGGCAGGCTGGACACCGCATAGGCGGCGTAGACCGTACTGAAGTTGGAGGCATGGGGGCTGCGGGCCAGGTTGTAGAGGCCGCTGGCCAGCACGTGGCACTTGCCCTCGGTGTTGGTGATGAAGGGCCAGAGGAAGTTATTCCAGGTGCCCAGCAGGTTCATGATGACCACCACCGAGAAGGCGGGTTTCGAGAGCGGCAGGACGAGGTGCCAGTAGATGCCGACGTGTCCGGCCCCGTCGATGCGGGCACTCTCGAACAGGTCCTCATCCAGGCCTTCGAAGAAGCTCTTGAAGACGAAGATGGCGAAGACCTGCCCGCCCGCGATGTAGGGCAGGATCATGGCCCAGTAGGTGTTCAGCAGCCCCATCTTCTTCACCAGCAGGAAGCTCGGCACCAAGGTCAGGACGCCGGGGAACATCATGGTGCTGATGATGAAAACAAAGACCAGTTTCGAGCCTACGAACCGGTACCGGGCCAGAATGTAGGCGGTCACCGAGCCGATCAGGGCCACGCCGAAGGCGGTGGTCAGGGAGACGATGAAGCTGTTCAGCATGTAGGGGCGGATCACCACCCACGACCGCCGGATGCCCCGCGTGGCTTGGTCCCACCAGTGCGCCACCGCCTCCCCGCGGGTGACCGTGAGGACCTGCCCTTCGGCATCCTTGATCTCCACCTCGCCGCTACGCCCGCGCAGGGCGTCAGTCCCCAGCGCCGCCAGCTCGCGGAAGGAACGGGGCAAGGAGAAGAAGGAATGATAGAACTCGCTGTTCGTGCGGAACACGTTGTTCAGCATGAAGGCGAACGGCAGCAGGGTCAGCATGGCAAAAGCCAACAGCACCACATGGACAAGCAGGCGTTTGGCTGGGCTCACGACGCTTTCCCCTGGAGTTGCTCGGCGGACTTGAAGTACTTCAGGTTGATCACCGTCAGGACGAGGATCACCAGGAAGAGCAGCACCCCGATGGCGCAGGCGTAGCCCATCCGCTGGAAGCTGAAGGCGTTCAGATACATCCACAATCCCGGGACGTTGGTAACGAAACCGGGCTGGCCCCGGGTCAGGATGAAGACGTTCTGGAAGGACTGCACGCCCCCGATGATGGTCAGGATCAGGATCAGCTTCACCTGGCTAAGGACCATGGGGATATCGATGAGGAGAAACTTCCGCACCCCCACGCACCCCTCCAGCAGGGCCGCCTCGTTCACGCTGGTGGGGATGCTGGCAAAGCCCGCGTAGTAGACTAGCACCTCGAAGCCGCCAATGAAGGGGAAACCCACCATGGCCACCGCCGCGAGAGCGGTATGGGGCTCGCTCAGCCAACCGGCCGCCCAGCCGCCCAGACCAACCAGCCGCAACAGCTCGTTCAGCAGGCCCCGGTCGCCGTAGATCAGCCCCATCCAGATCAGTTGCACCGCCACCCCGGGCACCACGATGGGGATCAGGAACAGAATCCGGTAGAAATGCCGCCCCCGCTCCGATGGCAGGGCATAGATGAGCCGCGCCACCACCAGGGGGAAGGTCAGCCGTACAACCACCGCGAACAGGGTCAGCAAGAGCATGTTCAGCAGGGACGGCCAGCAGGTGGGATCGGAGAAGAGGTACTCGGTGTAGTTACTCAGTCCCACGAACCGGGCGGGGCTACCCACCTCGAACTCGTAGAGCGACTTCGAGAAGGCCCAGACCACCGGGAGGTAGACGAAGGTGAAGAGCAGTACCAGCGAGGGCAGAACGATGGTATAGCAGGTGAAGGTCGAGCGGAGCCGCCAGTTCATCGCGCGTCCCTCCCCGGCTCCGGCGGCAAGTCCCTATAGGTCGCCCGGATCGCGGCTTTCCCTTCCCAGATATGCTCCAGCTTGTCCATGTCCACGGACTTGCGGCGGAGGAGGTTCTCGGTGGCGGCGCGGATGTTGTCCTCCTCCCAGCGCAGGTACTCGTCCTCGCTCACCCCGTCCGCCAGGAACAGGCCTAGCATGCGACTCTGGATCTCGCCGAAGCGCAGGTCGAAGGTGTAGACCCATTTGGTGGTGGTGTAGCGCCGCGCCAGAATCTCCTCGAAGGGCTTCAGCACCGGCAGGGCCGCCACGCCCTTGATGTTCGGCAGCATGCAGGGGTACTCGTTGACGATCCGGGCGTAGTTCTCGGGCAGGCAGAGGAACTGGAGGAAGGCCACAGCCCGTTGCAGCCGTTCGGACTTCTCCATGCGCTCGGCCATGGACAGGTTGGGATCGGTGTCGCCGATCGCCGAACAGGTGATCTCAAGCTGGGTGCCCGAGCCGCCGATCACGCACATGTCCACACTGGAGGCGTAGGGCGTGGTCTGCTTGGTGAACCGGGGCAGGTAGAACACGCCCCACTCGAAGCCCAGGTCGCGGTCGGCCTGCAGCCGGAAGCCGATGGCGCTCACGCTCCACAGCATGGCCGCGTTGCCGGTGACGAACTCGCGGAGCAGATCCGTGCCCATCATGTCCCGGTTGGTGTACTGCTTCAGGTCGTGCATCAGCCGCCAGACCTCGCGGTAGCGCACATCATCCGCATGGAAGAAGCCCTTGCGGAAGAGGAAGGCGATCTCGTCCCAGTCCAGATAGCCTTGCAGGTACTGTTCGCGGACCGGGTCCTGGATCAGGTCGATGCCGGGCAGCAGATCGTAGTAGAGCTGGTCGAAGAAGAGATCGGTACACCAGTCGTTGAAGTTCGAGAGGTTCATCAGCAAGGGAATCTTGCCCTCCTGCTTGGCCCGCTGCAGGATGGCGAGGAACTCCTCCCACGTCTGTGGCGGCTCCACGCCCCACGTCTTGAACAGGGTCCTGTTGTAGTAGATCCCGGTCTCGATCATGTCGTAGGTGAGGCAGTAGTTCAGGTTGTCCGGCGCCGCCTTGCCCCGGCTGATGCCCTGGTAGGTGAACATGTCCCACCATTCCTTGCTGCCGGGCAAGGAGGGATCGCCCTGCTCGACCACGAAGGGGTTCGGCGCTTCGAGGAATTGGTCGAGCGGCACGTACCAACCCTTCTGCACGTCGGTCCAGACATCCTCCACGTTCACGTTGATGATGTCCGGTGCCTGCCCGCTGGAGAGCTGGGTGACCAGATACTCGCGTACCCCCGGCACGTTGATGATCTCGATCTTCGTGTCCGGGTACCGCTGCTCGAAGTCGGCGACCACATCGCTCAACCCGTGCAGGGTGAGATCCAGACCAAAGGGCTGCGTGCCTGGCAGATAGGAGCTCCCCGGCGCGATCTTGAGCACGAACCGCGCGTCCTCCCGTGTCCCCTTCGCCGCCTTCCCCGCATCGGCATGCCTCTCCTCGGGTGGCGGACGCAGCAACCACGTGGTGCCCAGCACGATCACCGCCAGCGAACCGTAGCGTAGGATTTTGCGCAGCGACATGGAGCACCCTCACCGACAACTCGGATGGGTTTCAGCTTATCCTCGCCCCGCCGATTTGCGAACCCCTTCCCATGCAGGAACGTGCTAGCTGGCAGAGGGCGTCAGGATGAACCGCCAGGATGCCAAGGGGAGAGAGCCACCGGGCGATTCGACGGGGAGGAGTCGCGAGTGTACGGTCTGCCGATCTCCGCAGGAAAACGACCGTGCAAAGGAGCGACCGACGATGGGCAGACTGGGCGTATGGCTGGCACTGTTGGTGACGGGGGCTGCCTCGGCAGGGGTCCGCTGGGAGTTCGACGGCAGCGTGAAGCCGGAAGGCGCGCCGCTCGTGCTGGCGCAGGGCACGCCCAAGTTTGCGGCGGCGGGAGACGGCCAGGGGCTGGCACCGGGATGCGCCCTGAGCTGGGCGGACGCGCCGGAACTGCGTCTGCGCCCCGATCTGGAGATCCGCTGCCGGTTCCGCCTGGACGAGATGCGGGACGGCACCCAGATCCTGGTGATGAAGGAGGGGGAGTACATGCTCCGGGTGGACTGGCAGCGGGAAGGGGGACACCTCTCCTGCTTCGTCCAGGTGGACGGCATCTGGGAGCCGCGGGTACGCGGGCCGGTGGTGCAGACGGGAGTCTGGTATGAGGTCGCCGCCTGCTGGACCGGCACCGAACTGACCCTGACTGCCAACGGCGAGACCAGCGCCATCAGCCGAGCGGCCGGGCGCACGCAGAGCAAGGGCGAACCGCTACGGATCGGCCCCATCGCCGGGGTGATCGACCGCGTCGAGGTGCGCAGCCCAGGCTATGACCGCTCTGCCGCCTTGGCCCGGCTGACGGCCCCGGCTGCCGAAGTCGACCGCCACGAGTTCGGCGGCGAAGGGAACTGGCAAGGCTGGCAGGGCCTGGGCGGCGCGACGTGCGAGTCGCGCGGCACGGCCCTGGCCGCGACCTTTCCCTCCGCTTCCGCCATGCTGGTCAGCCCCCCCTTGGCCTGCGAACTGACCGCCCTGCCCTTCGTCTGCCTCACCGTCGATGCGCCCGGTCCCGGCTGGAGCGGGCGGCTGGAGGTCGTGACCGACGAAGGCACGGGGTCCATCGCGTTCCAGCCGCTAGGCGACGGGCGGACCACGTTCATCGCGGGCAGCCTGTGCGACGCCTGGACCGGGACATTGCGCCGCCTGGCACTGAGTTTCAGTGGCGGCAAGGGGACGGTAGTGGTGAACCGCCTGCTCCTGGCCGACCGGCTGGTGGGCGCGCCCTGGTTCTACATCCAAGACCTGGCACCAGGCCGCGCCAAGCTACGGCCGGGGCGGGAGGAGGCGGTGATCGCCTGCATCAAGAATCTCGGCGGCGAGATCGAGACAGGAGTCGCGGTACGCCTGCGGGTCCCCCCGGGAGTCGAGCTTCTCGGCCCCGAGACCCACACGATCCCCTACCTCGGGCGGGGGGACCTGGATCTGGTCCGCTGGCCGATCCGAGCCGCGCAGGCGGGAACCTATACGGTGCGGGTGGAAGTCTCCGGGGCGGGAGCCCAGACCCAAGGGCAGGACCTCGCCCTCCTCTTCGAGCCCCTGCCGGACCTGCCGCGGGCCGACTACGTGCCCGCCCCGCAGGCCGCCACCACCGATTACATCAACCTGATGCACTACTGCGCGCTGTGGAAGGAGGGCACGCACTACGGCTGGAAGCTCATCGAGCCCTGGCCCAGCCGCCGCCCGGCCATCGGCTGGTACGACGAGGGCTCCCCCGAAGTGGCGGACTGGCACATCAAGTACGCCCTCGAACACGGGATCAACGGCTTCATCTACTGCTGGTACCGGGCCAACCTGGAGCCCAAGATCGAGCAGCGGCTGGGACACGCGATCGACGAGGGCCTGCTTCACGCGAAGTACCGCGACCGTTTCACCTTCAGCATCATGTGGGAAAACGCCGGATCAGGCGTCGCCGATGCCAACGACCTGCTGGACAACCTGCTGCCCTTCTGGATCGAACACTATTTCACCCACCCCTCCTACCTGAAGGTGGACAACATCCCGGTACTCTTCGTCTACCTCCCCGGCAAGATGATGGCGCAACTGGGCGGAGCCGAGGGCACGCGCCAGGCCTTCGCCCGCATGCGCGAACAGTGCCGCGCGGCGGGCCTCGGCGGGTTGCGCCTGGTCGCCTGCCTGAGCGGGCCCGACGCCACCCAGGGGGCGCTGATCGCCGAGACCGGCTGGGACGCGGTCACCGGCTACATGATCCGTCCCGACGTCAAGAACACCGGGGTGGACCCGGATGGCATCGAGTTCCGCGACTACGCCAGTGTGATCGCCGGCTACAAGGAGACGTGGGAAG
Source organism: Victivallales bacterium (assembly GCA_003245525.1). Taxonomy (GTDB): domain Bacteria; phylum Verrucomicrobiota; class Lentisphaeria; order Oligosphaerales; family Lenti-02; genus Lenti-02. The sequence continues at coordinate 23,835 of QKCY01000169.1, forward strand.
CCCGCGACCGGAGCACCGGTGCCGTACCCGACATCCCGAACGTGGTCATGGGCTGGGACACCCGTCCCTGGGGCCGGGCCCGGCGCGGCGGCTATGTCGCCAATCCCACGGCAGAGATCTTCGCCCGCGCCTGCCGCGACGCCAAGGCCCTGGTTGACGCCAAGCCTGCCGATCGCTGGGACCGCAAGCTGGTGGTGTTCGACAACTGGACCGAATTCGGCGAGGGGCACTACATCGAACCCACCTCGGGACAAGGCTTCTCGTTCCTCAACGCGATCAAGCAGGTGTTCTGCACGGCTTGGGCTCCCGAAACGGTCACCGATATCGTTCCCGAGGACGTCGGCTTGGCTCCCCCCGAGCGACGCTACGCGGAGGTCCGGGCGGGCTATGGCAGTCGGCTGCCCTGGCAACCCCGCCGTTTCACCGGCGACCTGCTGGCTCACTGGCAGTTCGAGAGCGAGGCGGATGGTGCCACTCCCGATCTCTCCCCCAATGGCTGCGACCTGCGGTTGCTCGGCGTCCGCCGCGAGGACGGACGGGACGGCATGGCCCTGCGCTGCGGCGAAGGGGGCGCAAGCTGTCCGGCCACGGCCGAGTTCTACCCGCTGGGCGGAATCAGCGTGGCTTTCTGGGCGAAGCCCACCGAGGCGGAGGAGAACGGTGCCTGGATGATCAACACCGTGTCCGACGGTCGCTCCGGCTATCGGCTCGGACTGTCGAAGGGGCGTCCCTACTGGCAGGTGCCGCGAGAGAACTGGAGCCATGGCCTGCTCGGCCCCGACCCGCTGCCCGCCGGTGAATGGTCCCATATCGCCGCCACCTTCGACAACCGGACCATGCGTCTCTATATCGATGGCCGGGAAGTGAGCACCTTGGAGCGACACGGCTACATAAACCCGGGCCGTCTCGACCGCGGTGTCGACGTGGTGGTGGGAGCCTACAGCCCCACCCGCCCGGACACCTGCTTCCGGGGTTGGATGGACGATGTCCGCATCTACCGCCGCGTGCTTTCCGCCGCCGAGATAGCCGCCCTGGCTGGCGGCCGGTAGACCGGAAGCACCCCGACGCCGAAGGCAACGTTCTCCCCGCATTCGGCCAGGGCGGAGTTGCCTTGTGTCTCGGGCGAAGGGGCGGCAACGCGCGGTTTTCCAGCGGCAGCAGGTGGGTGGAACAGGGGAACCTGCAGTATGCTAAGGAAACAACTCCAGCAAGGGAGAGCCGAGATGACACCCGCATTCAGGTGTCCCCGTTGTAGCCGCCGGTTCGAGGCCGAGGACGAATGGCAAGGCGAGCCGATCCAGTGCCCGTCCTGCGCCGTCAATCTGGTACCGGAGGGTGCCCGGTCGGCCGTTGGCTTCGACTTCGTCACCCTGACCTGCCCCTGTTGCGGCGGCAAGCTCGAAGTCACCCGCGACATGGAGCGCTTCGCCTGCGCCCATTGCGGCGCCGAACACCTTGTCCTGCGCCGGGGGGGCACCATCTCCCTGGAGCCGGTCATGGAGGGCATCCGCCAGGTCAAGAACACGGTGGACCGGACGGCGGCCGAACTCGCCATCGTCCGGCTGGAGAAGGAGATCGCCGAGCTCAACAGCACGATGGGTACAGCGCTGACCATCCCTGTCTTTGGCGCGCTCGCCATCACGGTGGCGGTCACCATTCCCCTCGCCGTGCCGAGTGGCAGGTTCCTGCCTGTGGTGTTCCTCGGGACCTTGTTCGGTAGCGCAGCGCTCCTCTATGCGCTCCCTCCGACCAAGCGCCGCAGGAGGTTGGCGCTTGAGCTGAACCGGATGCAGGCCGAACTCGCCGAGAACCGCCGCATTGTCGGCGACCGAACCGGACCCGTCTAGGGATTCCGGTCCCCTGCATCGGTTCACCTGTGCGTGTGACACGGTGCAAAGCGGGGTGGCTGGCGGTATACTAGCAGTCTGCCCCGGAGAGCGGGGCGGGAACTGTTCTCCGCTTGCCGTGTTTAGGAAATCCATGCCCGAGACCGTCGCCCAACCCGCAGAGCGTCCGCTGGTGGATTCGCTGGCCGCCGTGCGGCGGTCCATTCGCCGGTTCCGGCTGGCCTGGGCCTGCGTGGCGGGTCTGGGCGTCTTCGCGGGAGTCTTGGCCATTGCCGCGACGGCGGAGCAGTGGATCGGGCTGCGCGAGCCCACCGCCCTGATTGTCGTGGGGGGGGCGGCGCTATTTGCCCTGCTGGTGATTCTGCAGGGCGTGCTGCGCGTGGTCCTCCGCACGCCATCGGTGGTGGAACTGGCGCTGGGGGTCGAGAAGATCCACCCCGAGCTGCTCGACGCCTTTGTCTGCGCGGTGGAACTGGAGACCTCCGGGCGGACGGCGTTTGGACCGCTGGAGGAAGCCCTGCTGGTCCGCACCCGGCAACAGACCCAGGCGCTCGATCTGCCCCGCGTCTTCCGTTCCTCGCTCCGTTGGGGCTGATCGCGGTGCTCGTGGCCACGGCGGCTGGGGTGCTGGCCAATTCGCGGGTGGCCCGGAAAGCCCGCTTCCAACTGGCCGACTGGCTGGCGGGGACGGAGTCCGGCTTGCGCATCGAGGCACCCACAGCCCCCGTGCCCGAACATACCGACGTGCGGGTGGAGGTGGCCGTGAACCGCTGGGAACCGACGGCCCGGATTGTCTACGAGGACGCCGATGGGCGCCACCGCTTCCCCCTCAATCACGCCCCGAGCGGGGGCGACTACTTCACCCTCTACGATGTGACCGGGCTGGTGCGCTTCCGCATCGAGACGCCCTCGTTGCGCAGTTCCTGGCGGACCGTCGACTCCTACGTGCCCCCCACCTTCGACACGGTCTCCCTGCGCGTCCGCCAGCCCGCCTATACGGGCCGCGAGGATCTGGTCTTCGACGATTTCCGCAACTGCACCGCCGTCGTCGGCAGCCAGGTGGAACTGGGCATCACCACCCACCCGGACGTCCAGGCCGAAATCCTGGTCGGCGACGATGCCGCCCCCATGGAGACTGGCGAACCCGGCGCGTTCCGCTTCCGCCAGACGTTGGCGGAGAAGCTGGTCTTCCGGGTCCGTCTCCGCACCCCGCGCGGCTTCACCGCCCTCGGCCCGGAGACCACGATCCTGGGCGAGCCCGACCTGCCGCCGGTGATCGAGGTCACCGACCCGCGCAAGGACACCCAGGCCCTCAAGGACGAGACCGTCTACCTCGAAGCCCAGGCCAGCGACGACTTCGGCATCGCCAAGGCGGTGCTGCGCTACGCCGTCTCCGGCGGCGACCCCCAGGAACTGGTCGTGCTGGAGACGCCTACCGACGCCAGCCCCGAGGCCGAAGCCACGGTCGGCAGGAAATTCGACCTCGCCAAGCTGGAGGTCAAGGAGGGGGATGTGATCTCCTACGCCTTCCTCGCCACGGACAACCACCAACCCGCCGGCCAAGTCGCCCGCAGCCGGGTCTACTTCATCACCGTACGCCCGGATTTGGAGGAGGCCCAGCAGCAGCAGGCCCAAGGACAGGGACAGCAGGCCACGGTGGACCTCGGTGCCCTCATCGCCGAGCTGAAGCGGCTGATCCGCCTTACCTGGGACCAGCTCGACGCCCAGGGCAACGAGAAGGACGCCCTCCGCGAGGAGTTGTACCGCGCCCTGAAGGACCTCTCGGTCGAGACGCGCAAGAAGATGAACGAGATCCTCCAGGCCGCCGGGGGGCAGGACAGTGCGTCCATCACCCAGGCATTCGAGCTCATCGAACGGGAGATTCTGAGCGCTGCCGGACTGGTGGAGAAGCAGCTCGTCGAGGAAGCCCTGACCCCCGAGCAGCGGGCTCTGGCCATGCTCGTCGCCATCGAGAACGAACTGCTGAAGAACGCCATGAAGAGCCAGGGGCAAGGCCAGGGCGAGCAACAGAGCAAGAGCGAGGGCGAAAAGCAGCAGCAGCCCCCCCAACAGAACGGCCAGCAGGCCGCCAGCCAGGCCCAGGCCATGGCCAAGGTCCGCGAGGCACTTGACCAAGTCCGCCGTTTGGCCGAGCGCCAGGACAACCACAACCGCGAGCTGGAGCGCGCCCCCGACAGTCTCGACCAAGCCCTGGCCAAGGCGTTGGGCGAGAAGCAGGGGGATATCCAGAGCGCCGGCGCCGACATCCGCCAAGGGCTCGCCGAGCTACCCGATGCCGCCCAGGCCGTGCAGGACCTCGCCAATGCGGAGCGGGAGATGTCCCGGTCGCAGCAGGCTCTG
>QKCY01000349.1 GCA_003245525.1 Victivallales bacterium
AGCTGGTGCTCGGCGCTCCCAGGCGGTTTTCCACCATTCCACCATTCCATTCTTCCAGGAGTTCCTTCCCATGCTGATCAGTGACCTGCAACAGATTCCCGGCCGCACCTATCCGGCCCGTCGGCGCACCCAGAACGTGGTGGGTGGGGCGGCACCCATCCACACCACCGAGTTCAGCATGGGCTTCGTGACCCTGGAGCCCAACGGCGGCCAGGTTCCGTGGCACAACCAGGAGCAGGTGGAGGTCTACTTCGTCGTCTCCGGGGTGGGCGAGATGTGCCTGGGCGAAGAGGTCTGCGAACTCCATGCCGGGCAGGCGGTCCATATCCCCTCCGGGGTCTTCCACCAGCTCAGCAACAAGGGCGACGCGCCCCTTACGTTCATCTATGTCTACGGTCCGGCGGGCGACGTGGCCCACTGGAAGCAGGAGCTGGCCGGGACTCTGCCAGCCGCAGGCAAGGACGCGCCGCCGCTTCCCCAAGGCGCGCAGTTCCCGCAGATCACCGAGCCGCCCGCAGGCGGCCCGATCCACATCTAGCCGGAGGGACGAGCCATGGAAACCCGCCGCATCGGCATCATCATGAACGGCGTTACCGGGCGCATGGGCGGCAACCAGCATCTGGCCCGGTCCATCGCCGCGATCATCAAGCAGGGCGGTGTCCGGGTCGGCAACGACCTCGTCCTCATGCCCGATCCCATTCTCACCGGTCGGCGCGAGGACGCCTTGAAGGCCCTAGCCGAACGCCATGGCCTGGAGGCGCGGGGCGAGGCATTCCGCTACACCACCGACCTACAAGGGGCGCTCGACGGGGCCTACGGCGACTACGGGATCTTCTTCGATGCCTCCGGCACCCTCCAACGGGCCGGTTTCGTGGAACGCGCGGTCAGAGCCGGCAAGGCCATCTATTGCGAGAAACCCACCGCCACGAGCACGGCCGAGGCGCTCCGTATCGCCAAGCTGGTCGAGGATGCGGGACTCAAGAACGGGGTCGTGCAGGACAAGCTCTGGCTTCCGGGCCTGCGCAAGCTGCGCATGCTCCAGGAGCTCGGCTTCTTTGGCCGGATTCTGTCCGTGCGGGGCGAGTTTGGCTACTGGGTCTTCACCGGCATGGACTACGACCAGCCCCCCCAGCGGCCCAGTTGGAACTACCGCGCCGAGGACGGCGGCGGCATGATGATCGACATGTTCTGCCACTGGCAGTACGTCATCGGCAATCTCTTCGGCCCGATCCAACGCCTCGTGGCCCACGGCAATGTGGACATCGACCAACGGCGCGGCGAGGACGGCCAGCCCTACCAGGCTACCGCCGACGACTCGGCCTATGCCATCTTCGTGCTGGAGGACGGCACGGTCTGCCAGTTCAACAGCAGTTGGTGCACCCGCGTCCGGCGCGACGACCTGCTGACCATCCAGGTGGACGGCACCAAGGGCTCCGCCGTGGCCGGTCTCCGCGAGGTCTGGGTGCAGAGCGCCGCCGAGACCCCGAAACCGGTCTGGAACCCCGATATCCCCCAGCCCATCGACTTCCTCTCGGGTTGGAGCCAGGTCCCCAACAACCTGGAGTACGACAACGCCTTCAAGATCCAGTGGGAGGACTTCATCCGCCACGTTGCCCTGGACACCCCCTGGCGCTACACCCTCCGTGAAGGTGCCAAAGGTGTCCAGCTCGCCGAACTTGGCATGCAGTCCTGGCGCGAACGCCGCTGGATCGACGTCCCCGGCCTGTAGACCCGTTCCATACCTCTTTGGAGTGCCGCCCTTTCAGGGCTTGGGGACGGGGATGGCGGCTTCCTGGGGCGTTTCCCCAGGCTTTGGAATGCCGCCCTTTCAGGGCTTGGGGACGGGGATGGCGGCTTCCTGGGGCGTTTCCCCAGGCTTCGGAATGCCGCCCTTTCAGGGCTTGGGGACGGGGATGGCGGCTTCCTCTTGGGGCGTTGTCCCAGGCTTCGGAATGCCGCCTCTCTGGGGCTTGCTGGAGCGCGGCCCGTGTGTTTCGCAGGGACATGACTCCAAATCCCCGGCCCATCGCGCTATGGTTCTGCAGTGAGGCCAGTTCCCGGGAATGGGGGCGGTCTCCTCTTCCGGCCCGCAGGGCCATGATTCCAGAGCCTGGGGCAACGCCCCAGGAGGAGAGCCCAGAAGCCCTGCAGGCTGAAAGCCTGCGACGGGAGGAGTGATGTACCATGGGCCAGTCCCTTGCCCAACTCTACGTCCATCTGGTGTTCGGCACCAAACGCCGGGTACCTTGGCTGGACGACGGCTTCCGGGGAGAGCTTCACGCCTATCTCATCGGGATCCTGCGGAACTTGGACTCCCCGTCCCTTGCCACAGGCTCGGTTGCAGACCATGTCCACATTCTGCTGCGCCAGTCGCGGACCCTGGCTCTCGCCAAGCTTGTCGAGGGGCTCAAGAAGAGTTCCGCCAAATGGCTGAAGGCCCAGGCGCACGTCCCTCCCGAGTTCGCCTGGCAGGCCGGCTACGGCGCCTTCTCCGTCAGTTCCTCGCTGGTACCTGCGGTGACGGCGTACATTGGTGGCCAGGTCGAGCATCACCAACACCACACCTTCCAGGACGAACTCCGCGCCATTCTCCGCCTGCATGAGGTGGCATACGACGAGCGCTACCTCTGGGACTAGGCGAGATTCGCCTACCGCCCCAACGCCGTACGGAAGCGCTGGGCGGCGGCACGGGTGTCTGCGGGATTCAGCAGAGCCGAGATCACGCAGATGCCTGCCACCCCGCAGGCGAGGGTGGCGGCGCAGTTCTCCAGCGAGACGCCGCCAATGGCCACGGCGGGCATCGGGGCCGCGGTCACCAGCTTCCCCAGCCCTTCCAGGCCAAGCGTGGCGCGGGCATCCGGCTTGGTGCTGGTCGGAAATGCGGGACCGATGCCGATGTAGTCGGCTCGACACTGGATCGCCAAGGCCAAGTCCTCGGGCGTGTTGACCGAGTAGCCGACGATGTGGTCGCCCGCCAACTCCCGCGTCTTGGCCAGGGGCAGATCGCTCGCCCCCACATGGATGCCGTCCGCCCCGCTGGCCAGCATCACATCCAACCGGTCGTTGATGATGAGCGGCACCCCGGCAGGCCGAGTCACAGCCAGCAGCCGACAGGCCGCCTCGTACATCGGCCCCCCGTCCGCCTGCTTGTCGCGGAGTTGGACGATGGTCACCCCACCGGCAATCGCCTCGGCCACCGTGTCCACCAAATCCCGCCCGCGCAACAGATCGGGATCGGTGGCCAGATACAGCGTCAGTTGTTCAGGAGCAAGGCGAGCCATTTGTCCATTCATCCAGAGTAAATGCCGCTGGCGGAGGGGGTGGGATTCGAACCCACGGTCCCTTGCGGGACGGCGGTTTTCAAGACCGCTGCCTTAGACCACTCAGCCACCCCTCCGGCGGAGACCGTTCACGGCGCGCGAACGGCAAATCTGAGGGGCAAGAATATGTTG
>QKCY01000165.1 GCA_003245525.1 Victivallales bacterium
GGGGCGGGTAGGGCGACGGGAACGGCAGCGACAAGGAAAAGGGCCAGTAGACGCTTCATGATGGATTCTCCGCTCGGACAGGCATGGTTGGGCACACCATGGTTGCCCGAGGAGCAAAGCGCAAGGCGGGAGTCCGGTCCTGGCCGGTGTTGCCCTTGTTGGCGGATGCCACTATCTTGGGTGGTGGCATTGGTCACTGCAACCAGGAGTTCCGCATATGGATCGTTGGCTCGCCGGTTTTCTTGTGCTCTGTGTGTCCCTGCTTCCAGTCTGTCCTGCTGCCGAGCCTGGGGCGGTTCCCGTCAAGGTGGAGGTTCGCACGGAGCGTGCCTCGGCGCTGTACGCATGCGGCGAACAGGCGCAGATCCAAGTGACGGTGACCGACCAGGGCAAAGCCCTTGCCGAAGGGGTGGTGATGGTCGTCGTGACCCGCGATGGCGGCGAGTTGCTCGGCAAGAAGACGCTGGACTTGGCGACGCCGGACGGGGCGGTGTTCGGGGTGGGGTTGGATCAGCCCGGTTTCGTCCGGGTCAAGGCCTCCTTCATCCAGGGCAAAGCCCGGTACGAGGGAACTGCTGCCGTGGGCTTCGATCCCGAGAAGATCGTGGCCACTACCGTGGACCCGGAGGACTTCGACACCTTCTGGCGCACGGCCCGCAATCAGTTGGCCGAACTGCCCGTCGATGTGCAACTGACTCCGCTGGAGAAGCAGTCTGGAGCGAACGTGGACTGCTACGCGATCAGCTTCGCGAACGTGGACAATACCCGCATCTATGGCTTCCTCTCGGTCCCGAAGGGACGGCAAGGTCCGTTCCCTGCCTATGTGACCGTGCCCGGCGCCGGTCCGGGGCCCTTCACTCCCGATGCCGGTTGGGCGGCGAAGGGGTGCCTGAGTCTGGTCATGGGCGTCCACGCCTATGACGTGGGCACGCTGGGCAAGGAGGGGATCAACGCCGCCTACAAGGAGCTGAACGCCAACGGCACCTACTCCCATATCGGCAAGCCCGACCGCGAGAAGTACTATTTCTACCGGGCGATCCTGGGCGTGGACCGGGCCATCGAGTGGCTGGCGGCGCGTCCCGACTGGGACGGGACCCACTTGGTGATGGATGGCTCCAGCCAGGGCGGGGCCTTCGCCCTGATCATGGCCGGTCTGAACTCGCACGTCACGGCGGCCGCGGCCAATGTGCCCGCCCTCTGCGAGCATACGGCCTCCCTGGCCAACCGCCAGCCCGGGTGGCCCAACCTGACCAACGGCCTGTCAGGAAAGGACAAGGACGACGTGCTGGCCATGTCGGCCTACTTCGATGCGGTCAACTTCGCCCGCCGGATCACCTGTCCGGTCATCGTCTCGGTCGGGTTCATCGATTCCACTTGTCCCCCGGGCACCGTCTACGCGGCCTACAACCAGATCAAGACTCCGAAACGGATGTTCCCGGACCCCTTGGCCGGACATCAGTGGACTGTTGGGGAGTTCCGCAGCTTCCAGCCCAAGTGGTTGGCGGGGCGGCTGGGGGTCGGGCCCGCCTGCGAGCCAGGGGACTGACGGATGCCCGACCGGCCCAATATCCTCTTCCTGATGAGCGACCAGCATCGGGCGGACGTGGCTGGTTATGCCGGTAACCCCGTGGTCCGCACCCCGGTGCTGGACGAGTTGGCCCGAACCGGGGTCGTGTTCCGCAACGCCTACACGCCGTCGCCGATCTGCGTTCCCGGCCGCCAGTGCCTCATGTCGGGGCAACTGCCCAAGACCTGCCGCTGCGAGGGCTGGATCGACCTGTCGCCCAACTACTACACCTTCGCCCGGCATTTCTCCCGCTACGCCTACAACACCGCGTGCAGCGGCAAGCTGCACCATCTGGGCACCGATCAGATGCAGGGCTGGCGGCAGCGGATGGCCCCGGATGCCGAGATCAGCGATGCCTATGTGGCGGACCGGATCGAGGAGGAGTTCGCCCGCTACCGGCCTGCGCCGGGAACCGGCAAGTGGTCCAACCAGCGCGAACTGGAGGAGGCCCGTCCGGCGGACGGTCCCTGCCAGCAGTTCGACCGGCGGGCCACCACGGCCGCACTCGATTTCGTCGACCGCTACTTTTCCGATCCACTCTACCTGCGGCCCCAGTCCCATCGGCCCCTGCTCCTCAAACTGAGTCTGCTCCAACCCCACTATCCCTTCTTCGGCGACGCGGAGCTGTTCGACTACTATCTGGACCGGGTTCCCATCTACCGCGAGGAGCCCTGCGGCCATCCGGTGCTCTCCCTGAGCCAGCAGAACAAGCCGGTTCACGTGAGCGAAGAGGCAATCCGGCGAGCGACCGCCTCCTACTACGCGATGACCGAGACGGTGGACCGCTATTTCGGCCAGCTTCTCTCGCGGCTGGAGGAACTGGGGCAGGATCTGGACGAGTGGATCATCGTCTACACCACCGATCACGGCGAGATGCTCGGCGAGCACGGCATCTGGGAGAAGACCCGGTTCTACGAGGGCAGTGTGCGGGTTCCCCTCATCATCCGGTGGCCCAAGGGATTTGCGGGGGGGCGCGATGTGCAGCAGAACGTCAACCTCTGCGACCTCTACGCCACGCTCTGCAATCTGGCGGGGCTGGCGATTCCCGAGGGCCTGGACAGCCGCAGCCTGGTTCCCCTGTTGCGCGGTGAGACCTGCCCGTGGGACAACGAGACCGTGTCGCAGATGGGACGCCATCACCTGATGATCAAGCGCGACGATCTCAAATACCAGTGGTATGGGGAGACGGTTCCCGAGGTGCTCTTCGACCTCGCCCGCGACCCGCTGGAGCGCGAGAACGTGGCGGCGCATCCGGCCTATGCGGAGGCCATGGTCACGTTCCGCCAGCGGCGTGGGCAGCTCGGTCACGGCCCCGCTGCCGATCCGCAGTATGTGAATGCGGGGTACCGTCAGAACGTCTAGAGCGCTAGGCTGATCGTCCGTGCGGGACGAACCCGTCCCGGCTGGCGCGGTCGAACTTGCGGGCCTGCCCGGTTGTCTGCTGCACAACCCCTTGGCTGGCGGCCCGATGATTGGTACATTAGGCACTGCCCGTCCTCGGGAGACCGCTATGCCTCGTCCCTTTCGTGACCCGCACATAGGAGTACCCACGATGAACACGCGATTCGTTGCAGTCTGGATAGTGCTGGTGCTGGCGCTCGGCGTGGTGGCCGGCGACTGGCCGCAATGGGGCGGGCCGAACCGGGACAACGTTTCCCTGGAAAAGGGGCTGGCCCGCAAATGGTCGGGGAACGGGCCGCAGCAACTGTGGAAGGTGGGGGGGCTCGGTGAGGGCTTCTCCTCCGTGGCGGTCGTTGGCGACACGATTTTCACGACGGGCATGGAGGGTGGCCAGGGCCGTCTGTTTCTCATCTCCACCTCGGGGAGAATCGTCGGTCGGAAGACCTATGGCCAAGAGACGGCGGGGAGCGGGTACCCAGGGCCCCGCGGCACGCCCACGGTGGCCGACGGACGGGTTTTCGTGGAGAGTGGCGAAGGGGTCCTCTACTGCTTCGGGGCCAAGGATGGCCAGATCCAGTGGCAGAAGGACCTGTTTGGCGACTTGGGGGGGAAGCAGGTGCAGTGGAGCGTGGCCGAGTCGGTGCTGGTGGACGGCAACCGCGTGATCTGCACTCCCGGAGGCGGGAACGCCACGCTGGTTGCCCTGGATGCCAGGAGCGGGCAGGTCGTCTGGCGCTGCGCGAGCCAGGGCGGCAGGAGCGCCTACTGCTCGCCGATGCTCGTCGATCACAACGGGCGGAAGATCATCCTGACCATGGTCGAGGAGGGCGCCATTGCAGTGGATGCCAAGGACGGCCGCGAACTGTGGCTCTACCGGCACAAGAACAAGTACGCCGTGCATGCGGCCACGCCCGTGTACTACAAGGGGCGGGTCGTCATTAGCAGCGGCTATGGATACGGGGCCGAATGCCTGGAAATGAACCAGGCGGGAACAAGCGTGCGCAAGGTCTGGGAGAACAAGGACCTGGCCAACCAGCACGGCGGCATTGTCGGCATCGACGGGGCCGTGGTGGGGACGGGCGAGCGCGGACTGGTCTGCATCGACATCATGACGGGCCGGGTGAACTGGAGCGACCGGGGCGTGGGCAAGGGCTCCATCACGGCGGCCGACGGGCTACTTTTCCTCTACAGCGAGAAGGGCGAAGTGGGGTTGGTGGACTTTGATCCCAAGCGGTTCACGGGCCTGGCCGGCCGGTTCCAGGTCAACGTCGGCTCCAAGCAGAACTGGGCGCACCCGGTGGTGGCCAACGGGGTCCTCTATATCCGTCACGGTGACACGCTGATCGCCTACAAGGTCAGCGAATAGACTCTCGGGAGACAGGCTTTCCATGAAACGAAACCCGAAGATCGGGCTTCTGCCGCTGTATCTGAAGCTGTATGACGATATCACCCCCGACCGGCGGGCCGAGTTCATGCCGTTCCTGGACGAGGTGGCATCGCGGCTGGCCGGGGAGAAGCTCGACATCGTTCGGGCCGACGTCTGCCGGGTAGCGGCGGAGTTCGAGCAGGCGGTGGCCAGGTTCCAGGCGGAGAAGGTGGACCTCATCGTCACCCTCCATCTTGCCTACTCGCCTTCGCTGGAGGCGGCCTATCCCCTGTGCAGCACCGAGATCCCGATCCTCATGCTGGACACGACCATGGACGAGTCCTTCGGGCCGACCACGGACGCCAGCCGGATCATGTACAACCACGGAATCCACGGGGTGCAGGATCTGGCCAACATGCTGCGGCGGCGGGGGCAGCCCTACCGGGTCGTGGCAGGGCACTACCAGAACTCGCGCGTGATTGCCCGGGCGGCGCAGATCGCGCGCGGCGCACTGGCGGCCCGCGCCCTGACCGGGTCCCGCGCCCTGCGGATCGGCCCGAGCTTTCCCGGCATGGGGGATTTCCGGGTGGAGGTGGGCGTTCTCCGCGAACACCTCGACATCAGCGTCAAGGAGATTCCGGCCAGTGGCCTGACGGCCGCCGTCGAGGCGGTGACCGACGAAGATGTGCAGGCCGAGATGGCCCAGGACCGCGAGCAGTTCGTGGTGAAAGCCCCCGAGGACGTGCATGCCCGTTCCGTGCGGGTGGGACTGGGGGTTCGCCGGTTGCTGACGGAAGGCGGCTTCGATGCCTTCAGCGCCAATTTCCTCGCCTTCGACAAGGCCGATGGTCCCGTGTCCACCGTGCCGTTCCTGGAAGCCAGCAAGGCGATGGCGCGGGGCATCGGCTATGCGGGCGAGGGCGATGTGCTCACGGCTTGCCTCATCGGTGCTTTGGCCTCCAGTTTCGGCAGGGCCACCTTCACCGAGATGTTCTGTCCCGACTGGAAGGGGGCCTCCATCTTCCTCTCCCATATGGGCGAGATCAATCCCGAAGTGATGGCCGGGAAGCCGGTCCTGCGGGAGAAGCCATTCCCCTTCACGCCCGCCCAGAATCCGGTTGTCGTCACCGGGAGTCCGGCCCCGGGTCAGGCGGTGTTCGTGAACCTGGCCCCCGGACCGGCCGATCGTTTTGGCCTGATCCTGGCCCCGGTCGAGATCCTGCCCGAGCAGCCGAATCCGAGCATGGCCGAGTCGGTACGGGGCTGGATGCGGCCGCGCCGGGCCATTCCGGAGTTCCTGGAGGAGTACTCGCGCCACGGGGGCACCCACCACAGCGCGCTGGTCTTCGGCGACTGCCTGGAAGGCCTGCTGGCCTTTGCCGAATTCGTGGACTTCGACTGCGCCGTGATCTGACCGGCATACTCTGGGAGAACGGACATGGAGCCCCTGCGTTTCGGTATTGTTGGTGCCTGTGGAAGGGGAGCCAGTTTCAAGACGGCCTGCGACGCCTCCGGCCAGGTGGCGATCCAGGCGGTGTGCGATGTCTATGCCGACGGGCTCCCGGCGGCGGCAGAGCGGCTGGGGGCACGGGAGCAGTTCACGGACTACACGGCCATGCTCGACCGCTGCGGGCTGGACGCCGTCGTCATCGGCACGCCGATGCAGTACCATGTGCCCATGGCCGTCGAGGCCCTCGGACGGGGCATCCATGTCCTGTGCGAGGTCACGGCTGCGGTCTCCATCCCGGAATGCCGGGAGCTGGTCGCGGCGGCGAAGGCCAGTTCGGCCACGTATATGATGGCTGAGAACTACACGTATATGCGCCCCAACGCCATCGTGCGGGAGATTGCCCGCCAGGGGCTTTTCGGCACTCCCTACTATGGGGAAGGGGAGTACCTACACGAACTGAAAGCCCTGAACGAGCGCACGGTCTGGCGGCGGCGCTGGCAGACGGGCGTAGCGGGGATCACCTACGGCACCCATAGCCTGGGACCGCTGCTGACGTGGCTGCCCGGCGACCGGGTGGTCCGGGTCTGTTGCGCAGGCGGCGGGCACCACTATGTGGACCCACGGGGCGATCACTACGAGAACGACGAGTCCACCGTGATGCTCTGCCAACTGCGTTCCGGGGGGCTGCTCAAGATCCGCGTGGACATGCTCTCTGACCGGCCCCATGCCATGACCAACTACCAGTTGCAGGGGACCGACGGTTGCTACGAGTCGGCCCGGGCACCGGGGGAGAAGAACCGCATCTGGCTCCGTTCCCGGGCCAAGGATGCGGGCACCTGGCTGGATCTCAACGAGTTGGCCGAGGAATTCACCCCGGCAGCCTGGAAGGAGCACGAGGCCACGGCCCGGACCACCGGCCACGGCGGCGGCGACTTCTTCGAGGTCCTGGATTTCATCGCGGCCTGCCGGGGCGAACGGCCCGCTCCGACCGGCATCCACGAGGCGCTGGACATGACCCTGCCCGGCTTGGTCAGCCAGCAGTCCATCGCCCAGGGCGGGGCATGGCTGGACGTTCCCGACTCGCGCGACTGGTAGAACCAAACAACCGGAGACCCGCCATGAGCGATCTGCCGACTCCCGACGAACTGGGCGAGAAACTGAAGGCTGGCGAGATCACCAAGGAGCAGGCCATCGAGATCATGAGCGAACGCGCCCGGCGCGAGGCGCTGGGCGGCCTCTACGGTCCGCCGCCCGATCCGAACCGGTCCGATCCCCAGGCTGCCGCCAAGGCGAGAAAAGTGGCCCGCGGAATCGGCATCACCATGGCAATCCTCGCCCTGATTCTGGTCGCCCTGCTGGTCTGGATCGCTTTGCAGCGCGGAGCGATGGAATGATGGAATGATGGAATGATGGAAGCAGCTCATTTCCTTCTCCCAGTGTTCCAGTATTCCAGTATTCCGCTTCTCCCTAGAAAGGTATTCCCATGGGTAACATGATCGGTAGTCTCCTGGTTTTCATCGGCACCTATACGACGGATGGCAGCAAGGGTATTTATGTCTACCGGCTCCAACCGGATACGGGGGAACTGGTGTTCACCGGTCAGACGGCGGCGGAGACGAACCCCTCCTTTGTGGTCCCCTATGGCAACGTGC
>QKCY01000095.1 GCA_003245525.1 Victivallales bacterium
GATGGCCAGCATGGGAATCCAGCCCACGACGTCGGCTAGCCGGACCAGCAGCCAGATCTCGACCGCCGGGACAATCAGAAAGAGCAAGAACAGACGAAACAGCATAGCGGAACTCCATCGTTGCCAAAGGTGCAACGTAAGCCCCCATGCCGCGATTGGTAGCGGTGGACTCTGTGGACTTGGTGGACAGAGCGAACAGGATGCAGGTCCAGAGCAGGTCCACCATGTCCACTTTCTTGCCTGGATTTGGCGAGATCGTCCAGACCGGGCCGGGAAGGTGGGCAGCCGATGGGGCGGCAACTATATTCCAAGGAATTGTACGATTTCCCAGCCAGCTCCGTCCGGAGAAGACCGATGACCACCCCTGAATTGCTCGAACAACTCAGCTCCTTCTGCCCCGACACCCGGAGCGCGGTGCTCCGCCAGCTCCTCGCCGCCCAGCCCGAGCCAGGCAAGCCGCAGAGCGACTGGCTGAACATGCACATGCACACCTTCTTCTCCTACAACGGGGAAGGTTGGTCCCCCTCCCGGCTCGCCTGGGAGACCCGCGAGCAGGGCCTCTACTCCATGGCCATCTGCGACTTCGACGTGCTCCAGGGCCTGGAAGAGATCTTCGCCGCCACCGACCTGCTCGGGGTGCGGGCCGCCGTCGGGTTCGAGAGCCGCGTCTTCTTCCGCGAATACGCCGAACACGAGATCAACTCGCCCGGCGAACCCGGCGTCTTCTACTTCATGGGCATGGGCTTCGTCGCTCCGCCCAAGGCCGGGACCAAGGGCGCGGCGGTGCTGGCCGACATGCTGGCCCGGTCCCACGCCCGCAACCGGGCGCTGATCGCGCGCATCAACACGGCCCTGGAAGACCTCTCGCTCGACTACGACGCCGACGTGCTGCCCCTAACCCCGCTGGAGAACGCCACCGAGCGCCACATCGTCTGCGCCTACTACGAGAAGTCCCTTGCCGTGTTCGGCAACGGGGCCGCCGCCTTCTGGGCCACCAAGCTCGGCCTTGATCCCGCCGCCACCGCCGCCATGATCGGCGATGCCAACAAGTTCACCGACCAGCTCCGCTCCAAGCTCATGAAGAAAGGCGGCGCGGGCTATGCCCAGCCCGACGAGACCACCTTCCCCCTGCTGGACGATGTGATCGGCATGATCCAGGAATGCCGCGCCATTCCCATGAGCGCCTGGCTCGACGGCCTGCGCAGCGGCGAGAGCGACCCCGTCGCCCAGCTCGAATGCCTGATGGCCAAGGGCATCGCCGCCGTCAACATCATCCCGGACCGCAACTGGAATGTGAAGGACCCCGCCACCGCCGCCAAGCTGGTGCGCGAACTGGACCGCTACGTCGCCGCCGCCAAGTCCTTCGACCTGCCCATCAACATCGGCACCGAACTCAACAAGCCCGGCCAGCGTTTTGTCGACGATTTCGCCGCCGAGCCCATGAAGCCCTACCACGCCGACTTCCTCCAGGGCGCGCAGGTGATGGTCGGCCACACCCGCCTGCTCCGCTGGGCGGACTACTCCTACACCGACGCGGCCGCGACCGCGGACTACGCGCGCCGGGCCGACCGCAACGCCTTCTTCGCCAGCGTCGGTGCCCTCCCCGGCCCCACCGCCGCCGCCCTGGCCAAGCTGGCCGGGATGGAACCCGCGAAGGCCCTCGACTACCTGCGCGACTCCGCCGCCCGCGGCCAGTGGCGCTAACCCAACCGATCCAACGACCCTCAGCATATACGGAGACCCGAGCATGTTCCCCACTCTCTCGAAAGACATGGTCGAACGCCGCTACGCGGATGCCAAGCTCGTCTACGCCGCCCTGGGCGTGGACACGGACGCCGCCCTGGCCCAACTGAAGAAGACCCCGATCTCCCTGCACTGCTGGCAGGGCGACGATGTCGGCGGCTTCGAGGTCCATGAGGACGCCGTCGCGGGCGGCGGCATCATGGCCACCGGCAACTATCCCGGCGCGGCCCGCACGGCCGACCAGCTCCGGACCGATGCCGAGAAGGCCTTCTCCCTCATCCCCGGCACGCTGCGCTTCAACCTCCACGCCATCTACGCCGAAACCGACGGCCAGGTGGTGGACCGCGACCAGCTCGAGCCCAAGCACTTTGCCAACTGGATGGCCTGGGCCAAGAAGCTCGGCATCTGCCTCGACTTCAACCCCACCTTCTTCGCCCATCCCCTGGCCAACGACGGCTACACCCTGTCCCACGCCGATACCGAGACCCGCAAGTTCTGGGTCCGCCACGACATCGCCTGCCGCCGCATCGCCGAGGCCATGGGCCGTTCCCAGGGCAGCGCCTGCGTGGTCAACCACTGGATTCCCGACGGCGCGAAGGACCAGCCCGTCGACCGCTGGGCGCCCCGCAAGCGTCTGGTTGAGTCCCTCGACGAGATCTTCGCGGCCAACATCGACGGCACCTACTGCAAGGACGCCGTGGAGTGCAAGCTCTTCGGCATCGGCAGCGAGGACTACGTGGTCGGTTCGCACGAGTTCTACATGTGCTACGCCATGACCCACGAGCCCATGATCTGCCTCGACATGGGGCACTTCCACCCCACCGAGACGATCCACGACAAGATCAGCTCCGTCCTCACCTTCCAGGACGAGCTGCTGCTCCACGTCAGCCGTGGCATCCGCTGGGACAGCGACCACGTCGTCATCCTGAACGACGACATCCGCTGCCTCTTCCAGCAGATCGTCCGGGGCAACGCCCTCTCCTGCACGAACATCGCCCTCGACTTCTTCGATGCCAGCATCAACCGCATCGGGGCCTGGGTCGTCGGCACCCGCGCCACCCAGAAGGGCATCCTCGCCGCCCTGCTCGAACCCACCGCGCAGCTCATCGAATTCGAGAACGCCGGCAACGGCGCGGGCAAGCTCGCCCTGCTCGAAGAGTGCAAGACCCTGCCCCTCGGCGCGGTCTGGGACATGTTCTGCCTGGATTCCGGCGCTCCCGCCGGCACCGCCTGGATCAACGATATGCTCGACTACGACAACGTGGTCGCCAAGCGCTAGCAAGGACTTCCGATGGCCACGTTCTTCGTGATCTCCGTCATGGCCGAGGACCGCACCGGCATCGTCGCCGATGTGACCACGGCCATCCGCGACCTCGGCGGCAACCTGGCGGACATGAGCCAGACCGTCCTGCGCGGATACTTCACCATGATCCTCCTCGCCTCCTTTCCCGAGGAGGTGACCCCCGATGGAATCCGTGCCGCCCTCCGGGCGGTGGAAGGGCGGACGCCCTTCGAGGTCGGGGTGCGGGTCGCCGACGGTGAACTGCCCGCCGAGGCCACGGTCATCGCCGACCGCCAGTATGTGCTCACCGCCGTGGGGCCGGACCGCACCGGACTCGTCTCCGCCGTGGCCGAGTACCTGCGGCAGAAGGAGATCAACATCCGCGACCTGTCCACCTGCGTGGACAACGGGGTCTACACCATGATCCTGTTGCTGGACCTGCCGTCGGGCGCCGATGTGGCCCGCCTCAAGCGCAGCCTCCAGATCGCCATGGAAGACGTGGCCCTCAGTGTCGAGCTCCGTCACCACGCCCTGTTCCGCAGCACGAACGAGATCTAGTTCGTAGTCCAGCCTTCAGGCTGAATCTTGGCAAACCCAAATACCCACGCTAGAGCGTGGACTACGAACCAAAACCAGGAGAAAAGCCATGTACGTGGGACGCATTGTCGCCGTCGGCATGACCAAGGCGGGCCGTCTGGCCGCCATGTATCGCGTGTCCTCCCGCTCCTTCCCGAACCGGGAAGCGAAGGTGCTGGACAAGGCCATCGCCGTCCTGCCCAAGGCCGGGTTCGAGGACGATATCCATAAGAACCCCTATATCGCCTACAACTGCCTGCGTCTGACCGGCCCCTACGCCGTGGCGACCAACGGCTCCCATACCGACCCCATCACCGAGAAGCTGGCGGCTGGCATGAACATGCGCGACGCCTTGGTGGCGGGCCTCTTCGGCATGGACTACGAGCACGATAGCCTGAACACCCCCCGCATCGCCGCCATCGTCCAGAAGGGCGCGGGCAAGGGCTATCTGGGCATCGTCCGCCACGACGCCCTGCACGTGGCCGAGTTCGCCCTGACTCCCGGGCAGGCCTTCTACGTCTGCACCTACGAGCACAACGTCCCCTGCCCCCACTACACCGATGCCGCCTTCGACGTGGCTTCGGCGGCAGACGCCTGCCAGTACATGATTGGCAAGGGTGTGTTCGCCCAGTTGGAGCGTCCCATCACCGCCGCCTGCGCGGTGGAGACCGCCGACGGCTTCGAGACTGCCGTCGCCGACGTGCCCCAGGCGTAAACAACCCCGCCCAAAGGACGGGGCATTGAACCGCCCTCCAAGGAGGGCAGGCGTGAGCCATCGCTGCCACTCTCGCTGCCAGTAGCTTCCCCCAGCCGAATGTGGGAGGGGCACCGTGTGCCGCGACAGTCTGTTTCCATGTCTGCGTAACCATCCCGTTGCGGCCAGCTCCATCGCCGCGCACGGCGCGCCTCCCACGTTGATCTGGCAGACTGGCAGCGCCGACCGAAGAAGGAAGGGCACCGGCAACCGGACCTACTGGCGGGTACCCCCAACCCATTCGGGATTGGCCTAGCCAACCCGTAGGCCCCGCCCAAAGGACGGGGGACTCTATTCTTACGCTAGACAGCTCGGGGACAGCCCCGAATCCCGCCGGGGAGACTCATCTCCCCGGACCTCTCGGAGCATGCTTTGCGGAGCGGACTACCGCTCCGCAAAGCGACCGCCGCTGCCTTCGTTCAGTCCCCAGTCTTCCGTCCCATAAGTCCCATTCCCCACCATTTCTATTCCAGCGGGGGTTGCCGAACCACCAGGCGCTGGATGGCCACCTCGCCCTCGCCCTGGAGCACAAGCTCCAGCGTGTGCGGTCCGCTCGGCAGCCCTTCCACCAACGTGACCGGGCGCTGCACGGCGGGATCGGCGTGGGCTGGGAAGCGGCAGGTGTCGCCGCAGAGGTTGTATACCTCCCAGGTGACGGTGTAGCCCTCCGGCAATTGGTCCTTCTTCCGGTAGGTGCAGGGCCAGACAATATGGAAGTCCTTCGCCGCCAGCTTGATTCGTCCCGAATCCGAGACGAAGTCGGCCGCCTGGGAGCCGCTGCCGTCGGGGCCAGTCACCGAACCCTCCAGCCGGAAGGACAGGGCGTTCTTCGCGATGTCCACGTCGTAGGGGGTCAGTGTCCACCGCTCCGCACGGGGCAGAACGCCCTCGCCCAGGCTGATCCGCCGGATGGCGGGCATCCAGATGTAGGGACCCTCCGAGGGGCGCGTGCAGACATAGAGTTCCGGCCATTCGCTGGGTGCTTTGCCGTCGATCCTGACCGACACCACACCCGCCTGCGCCGAGGCCCCGAGGATGGCATCCACCCGGTTGCCGACGAAGGGCAGGCGCAGGGTGGCTCCGGCCTCCGTCGTGCGCAACACGCCCTTGTCCCGCTGCCACGTTCCGCTGGTTGCCACGTCGGCCCCGGTAGGATCGAGCGGCCGGACCGCGGCGGGGAAGGTGACGGGATTGTCCGGGTGGTAGCGGAAGTTGCGCAGTACCAACTGGGCCAGCAGCGTGTGTCCGGCGGGGTTGTGATGGACGTTGGAATGGACCGTGTCGCCCATCACCTCGTTGATTCCCCAGTCGTACTTGCGGAAGAACAGGGGCCAGTCGCGCCGCACCTGAGCCACCTCCAACTGGTACTTCTCCGCCAGTTCCAGCCAGTACGCGGTGGACTCGTCCCGGCTCTTCAGACCGCTCTCAAGCTGTTCGGGATTGGCGGTCCAGGTATAGTGATGGGTGAAGACGAGGATATCCGACGAGGTGCGCTGCCGCATGCTGGAAATGATCTCCTCCAGCGTGCCGTCCTTCTCGCCGCCATAGACGTGGAAGATGACGAGGTCCACGTCGCGGGGATAGAGGTCGTGGACGGCGGTGCGCACCAGGCTGGGCGCGGTGAACCCGCCGATGGCCCGGTTCTCGAAGTCGATGATGGCCCAGGGGAAGCGGCTGCGCAGGGTGTTGATCATTTCCCGGCAGTGCATGCCCTGGACGATGGACTGGCCGTAGAACAGAATGCGGACCCGGTTGCGGTGTTCCGGACCGCTGGTGGCGAGCAGGGCCATGGTCCGCTGGATACGCTTGCCGAAGGAGGCCTCGTCGGGAACTGCGGGCAGCGGGGGAATCCGTTCCCGCTCAAAGTCCTGCCAGAAGGCGGGGACCCGGTTCCGCCAGTCGAGCTTCGGATTGGCCGCCAGGAAATCGTAGAGTTGCTCCGGCGTGGGCTGGGTCTGCCCCCAGACCAGGAAGGCCCCCTTGGGAAGCCCGCCCGTCCCCATATTGCCGCGCAGGTGAATGGCCACGGCCACCTCTCCGGCCTTCGCCACGGTCGACTTGAGGCCGACCAGGAACGGTTCCCGCCAGAGCAGTCCGGGAGCAGTACCCGTGGCCTTGGCGGTATGGGAAACCGCGAGTTTGCCATCGAGATAGACGTCGCCCTCCTCGTCCACGCAAGGCAGGAACAGGGCGCAGAAGGGAGCGGCCAGTTGCTCGGCGGTCACCGGAACGGTATGCCGGGCCACGGCCCAGCCCGCGTAGCTGCCGAAGGAGACCGCTGGCGCATCCGCCGGCTGGGCGGCGGGACCGAGCCGGTCGGGGTCCGCCGTCACCTTCCAGTCCTTGAGAAGTTGCCAGGACAGCTCGCCCTTGGCCTCGGCGGCGAAGAGGGGCTGGGCGGCCTCGCGACGGCGGACCATCTCGGCGGTCTCGGGAATCTGGCGGGGCAGAATGAGCAGACCGGAGGAGAGCAAATCGACAATGCCGTTCCCGGGCGTCCACCAGCAGGTCCAGGTATCGTCGCAGGTCCGGTGTACGTTCATGTTGAAGCGGATCTGCTGGAAGGTCTCGGGCTTGATCCCGAGTTGGGCGAGCGGCAAGGCCAGCTCCGCGGTCCAGTGGTCCCCTTCCGCCTTGGCCCCGTAGAGCGTGGCCTTGGTCAGGGCCTCGATGCGCTGGGCGGCGGCGGGAGCGGAGGCGGTCAGCTCGAAGGTGCCGTCCGGGTAGCCGTGCAGGAGGTAGACGGGAGCGTCCTCGTCCAGACCGCCGAACGCCAATTCGATACCGTCGCGCTTGCCCCAGTTGCCCTCGTTCGAGACCGGCTTGGCCGGATCGGTATCCACCGTAACGAGGAGCCGCAACGCCTGGCCATCGAAACCGATCCGGGCCTGGGTCACGAACTTGGACGGGAGCTTGTAGATCGGGTTGGCGCACGCCAACTGGGCCTTGCCCGTCTTCGCCCACTCGGCGGGATCGGCCACGCCGTCGGCGGCGAAGGGCTTGCCCGCGAGCTCTTCCAGAATGTAGCGGGGCTTGAGCTCGGGCCGGGGAATGCGGGGCTGGATGAC
>QKCY01000534.1 GCA_003245525.1 Victivallales bacterium
GCAGGGCATCGACAATCTTCACCTGCCGCCAGTGGACGTCGTCGCAGTCGGGCTGGGACCACTGGCTGGGCTCGTCGCCGGGACGTTCCCAGCGAATCCTCGCCGTGGGCAGTGAGAGAACCACCGGGTCCACGTGATCCTGCCAAGCGTGGTCCAATGCATGGTCCGCCACCTGGAAGCGCCAACCATCGGCCAGAGTCTGGAGCACGCGCGGTTCCGTCGGCGCGGCGATCTTCTGGGGCGCACGGGTGGCGCTCGGATCAAGGACCACGAACTTCCCCTGCCAACCGCCCAACCGCAGGTCCAAGGAGGTAATACTGTCCTGCTGGATGAAGTCCACAACCGGCTGGATTGAAGCGTCTTCCGGGTTCCAGATAGAGGGAGACCCCACGGCCCTGAACTGGATTGGCCAGACCCCGGCTTGGCGCTGGCTATTGACGATCCAGTAGATGTCCAGCCCCTCCCGGCGCACATGCCGGTAGCGCAACGCATGATCGGCAGTCGCGGCAAAGTCCAAGGGATGGCTGCCGAGCAGTAGAGGGGGCAGGTCCTTCGCCGGGATTGGCTCTATGCTCGCCTTCTGGAGAGCCGCGATCTGCGCCGTCAGCGCGGGGTCACCGGCCCCTCCCTCGGCGGTGGCCTCGGGCCAGCGGTCCGCAACCAGTACTCGCCCGGTCTTGGCAAACTCCGCCACCTTGGCCAGAGCGTCGCGCCGGATACAACGCACGCCGGGCACGATCAGCACCCGGTAGTGCATCTTGGCCACGTTCAGGGCTCCGTCGCCGATTTCGGCCCGGATGAGGGAGTCGGGATCGAGGAGATCCGCATCCAACCCCTGGTCGACCAGATTCACCAGCAACTGCCGGGTGGACCCGCCGCCGTTGCCCGCCCAGACATCGCTCTGCGGATAGAGGATCGCCACATCCACCACGGGATCGCTGCCCGCCAGGACGTAGTTCAGACGCGAGGCGTGGTCGGCGAGGGTGCGGAAGTACTTCCAGTAGGGATTGCGGAAGAACCAGGAGTTCGGCCAGTCGCCCACGTTCTGCGGGCTGTCCTGGGCATAGTGGAAAAGGTGGGGAATGAAGAAGTCGGTGCCATACACCGAGAGCATGTTGAACCCGTAGCGGGCCGAGTCCAGGGTGAAGGACCACCCTGCCCCGCCCATGGCCTCGACCGCCGCGCGCGGCATGCCATAGGCATGGACCACGCTGGCGATCTGCTTCGGCTTCCAGGGGTCGATCACCCGCGGCCAGCGGTAACGGAAGTCCTCGTTGTCCGTGCCCGGAATCTGCAAGTGGCGGATGGTGCGGATGTAGTCGCCCTCGTTGCGGTAGGAGTTGAGATCCTCCTCGGTATGGCCCGTCCATTCGAGCTTGTTGGCCGCGCACCAATCGCTGGTCTGGACGAACCAAGCATTCTCGTAGAGTGCCGTGTAGACCTCGTAGTAGTCGCAGCGCAGCTTGGGGGTCTCCGGTCCCACGTCGGCTCTCAAAGCCACCAAGGCCCGCCAGACATCGTAGCCCTTGCGCCGGGCAAACTCGTCGGCGAAGGACTCCGACCAAACGATGGGCACGCCGGAGTTGTGGATCTCGTCGAAGAACACACCGGGAATGGTAGTGCCGAAGTCCGCCCCGAAGCGGCGCTTGTACTCCTCGTGGGTGATGTCGAGGAAGTCACGCACCGTCTGAGGATTCAGGTAGTTGATGTCGTTGGTGCTGAACGGCACGAAGCCGAACAGTTTCCATTTTCCCTCGGGACAGGTCCAGGCCTTGGCGCTTGCGGCGGCCTTCGCCACTGCCGCGCGCTGCCCGGCGTAGACCAGCAGATTCTGGAGCAACTCCAGGGGCGCGCCGGGTTCGCGGCAGGACTGGGTGGCACCACAAAGGACCACCCTCCCCTTGCCCTCCTCGCGGGCCAGCAGCGACGCGCCGCCTTCGACGCGGGGATCGGCCAGAACCTTGGCGAACCCGGCGAAATCCTCGCCGCCCCGCCAGCACATATCCGACCAACGCCGCCCGGTGTAGCTGGCGTCGGGATCGACATTCGGCTGGCTGGCAATCGGGTGGGCGGCATCCAGCCACTGGTGTACCGGGGCATCGTCGAGCACCACGGGCTGGACCCGGTAGAGCCCTGCCGTCGGCTCGCTGTGGGTGAAATCCAAGTAGCCGCCGCCATTCCGAATCCAGGCGCGCAGGGCCGCGACCGGAACGCCAACCCCTGCCGCCCCCACGTCGGAGACCAGCACATCGCAGGCGGACAGATCCACCGGCTGCCCCAACGCGGCCACGGTGGTCGCGCAGCCGAGAGTGCGGCAACGCTCCTCCAACAAACAGGGCAGTTTGTCCTTGACGATGGTCACGCGCAGGCCCTGGGTCGGGGCCGGATCGATGGCGGAGACCGAGATGTTGAACGCCGTGATGTCGCGGAGACTGGAAGCATCCACCTGCTTCCCGTCGACCAACCGGGCTGCGATCACCCATTGCGCCCCGGGCATCTTGACCTCGACGGGGCCGGGACCGGCAACGGTCTGCTCGCTGACCCGCAGGCCCTTCCGGGCATTGCGGACCGGATCATGGGCGAGAACCCGGCCCCCGGCCGAACCGCTGGGCCACTTGTCCTCGTCGTAGATCCAGGGCCGGAAACCGACCTCGCGGCCATGGTCGACCGCCGCCGTCACCGCCTGCCACCAGCCCTCGGAGAAGTAAGGCGTCGCGGTCTGATCCAGCCCCTCGCGGGCGTGCATGAACGCCCCGTAGACGCCTTGCTGGACCATCTCGTCCATCTGGCGACGGATCTCCTCGGGCTCCAGCTTGCCATTCCACGACCAGAAGGGGACCATGCTGCACGTGCGCGGCGGGTTGCGGAACCCAGCGGCCAGCTCGGCGCTGCCAGCTTGGAGCATAGCGGTGGCGAAAAGAAGGGAAAGGCAACTCAGGCGAAACAGCATCGGTGGCTTCCTTGGGGGGAGGAAAACAGAAAGGACCAAAGGGACCTAACGGACGGAAGGGACTGGGAAATAGGTTTTTTGCATTCCACTATTCCACTACTCCACCATTCCATTATTCCACTATTCCCTTGTCACCACCGCCCGGTACTCGGCGGCGTTGCCTGCGGGGTCCACGGCTCGGACGATTATGTGGTTCTGCCCTGGAGACCAACCTTTGGGAGGAAGGATGGTCCAGCCGGTGTCGGTGGTGGCGACGGTGGCGTCCAGAGCATTCACCGTGGCTTCCACATGCATACCGGCAACGGTCTCGCCGGGGGCGGGGACCACGGACAGGAATGACTGGGCTGGCTGCGTGGCATCGGCCACAACCAACTGCGGGTCCTGGCGGTCCAGATCGAGGGGAGCGGTCTGGGTGAAGGAACGGGGTTCGCCTGCCGTCCCGACGCGCCAGTACCACGTACCGGGAGCCAAGGGAGTCGGCCAGGACAGCAGATGCCCGGTCGCTGCCACCGCCTGGGGATTGGCGAAGTCCGGAGTTGCGGAGACTTCCACCGTCGCCGAGTCTGTCCCGCGCCAGGCGAACCGGGGAGTGCTGTCGGCCAGCTTGGCACCCGGCAGAGGCTCGACCAGCTCCACGGTGGTGGCTGCGTCGTCGAGGCGCTGTCCGGTGATACGCACGTCGTCGAACATGGCCGGATCGTCGAAGGCACCGAGCCCGACCCGACCGACGGGATAGTCCTCGTCGTGGGCGGTCATGAGCGGCGTCTCCAGGTCGTCGAGGAAGACCTTGATCTCGCCGTCGGTGGTATGCGTCACCCGCATATGCTGCCAGGCGCTGGTCAGGCGGGGCGCGGGCCTTTTCTCCCGCTGGATGGCCTTCCGCTGGTTTCCCGCGACCTTCACGATCACGTTGTGGGTCTGGCCATTCGAGTCGCTGCACACGTGCGCGTAGTAGAAATGGGTGTCGTCGCGATACCCGAAGATCATGCAGACATCGCGCCCGGTGACCGAATCGGGACGCAGGGTCCTGATGGACGCATCCATCGTCACATTCCACCAAGGTTCCCCCTTCAGGAGGGCAAACTGGGTGGGCCGGCGCAGAGGCGGACGCTGGGCACCGGGCTTCACGAGCACCAGACGGGGATTGCCCTCTTCGGGGCGGACCTGCCAGTGATTGGCAAGCAAAGGCTCCCACTGGGCCATGCCCGCCGAGAAGTCGTCCGTCACCTCGGCCGCTCCCACCCCCAAGGCCAGCAACCAACCGCAACAGAGGAAAACACGCATGGACGATCTCCGCTAGCGCGGCAGGGGCCGCAGGATGAGGGTGAAATCGTTCGCCAGGTAGTTGTCTACCACCTCGACGCTGGCCGCATAGGGAGCCAGTTGGGCGGCGATGTCGTCGGGATCGAAGTAGTAGCAGTGAGGGTACTTCGTCTCGGTGCGAATATGCAGCATGTTCACCACCACCAACCGGTCCACCTGGCCCAGCAGGGCAGGCACGGCATTCAGGACGAACTGCCGGTTGTTGCCTAGCCGCAGATTGAAGACCCCGGAACTGTAGGCCACGTCGAACACCCCCGGTCGGAAAGGCGATTGGGTGAAGACATCGGCCTGGACCAGGAGCCGTCCCGGCGAGCGGCGCAGGGCTTCCTGGATCACCGCCAGGGTCAGATCCACCCCGACATAGCGGACCGGCACGTTCTGCTCATCCAGATAGTCGGCGAGATCGGTCATGCCGCAGCCCACGTCGATGAGCCGCGGCGTCTCGCCGGAAAACTCGCGCCGCATGGCATCGGCCAGCACCCGGAACCGGGCCAACTGGCCTTCACGGCTGCCCCAGTCGAGAATCTCATGATTGGGGCGATCACGGGTCACGCGCGGCGTGTAGTGCTGGCGAATCCGTTCCACATTAGAGGTCATCGGCAGTCTCCGCGCGGATCTCGGCCTGGGCCAGCAGGCGTTCGTAGAAGGCCTCGCCACCGAGAGCCACGGACCAGGGCAGCAGCGCCCCCCGGCTGTCGTAGTAGGTCAGATTGCGGATGTGGAGCGCCTGGACCACAGCCTCGGCCAGCCGGGCGAGCAGTTCGCGGTCGGCTTCCTTCACCAGTTCGTAGAGGGCGCGGACCTCGGCCTTGTCGTGGGGACCCTGCACCAATTCCCGCCGCCGCTGCTCGGCGGCATTGCGTTCGGCGGTCCGTTCGGGGTAGGCCCGCAACTGCCAGGCCTCCCGTCCGGCAGGCTCGCGCAGTTCGCCCAACAGAGCCTCGGCCCGGCTAACGGCCTGGTCGATCTCGGCGGCCAGGTCCTGGGCGGGGAGCTCGTCGGCGCTGAACACCCCGCGCAGGTAGTCGGGAACCCGAATCCGGGTGGCGCAGCCCTGCCAGGCGGCGAAGAAGCGCAAGCGCACCCGCTGGACCGGCTGGGTGGCAGCAGTCAGGATCCCCGCCGCGCGCAGCTTGCGCTCCAGGGCGTAGGCGGCAGGCATGTAGAGCGATCCCAGATGGGGCAGGGCCAGGCAGTGCCCGCCCTCCCCCAACCGCACTTGCAGCACCAGCAGCAACGCCTTGCCGACCAAGCAGCGCACGCCATCGCGTTGCATCTCGGCCACGGGCAGGCCCTGCGCCGCAGACCAGCGCCAATCGCCAGCCACGATCTCCCCGCTCTCCAGGGCGGCGGGTGTGCGCACCATATGGCCATTTCGCTCGGCCACCACGAAGAAGGGCAGCTCGCCCTTGCCCGTATGGAGCGGGTAGACGCCGACCTCGGCCTCCGCCACGGCCTCGTTGTAGAGCCCGGCAAGAGTCTCGTAATCGGTCACGAAGCGCTCCAGCACCTCCAGCATGGGCGTCCGCCCGACCGCGAGGGAGAAGACCTCGCTCGTTAGCACCAAATCCAATCCTGCCCCCGTCCGGGCAGCGACCCACTGGCGGTACAACTCCGTCAAAGGCGCCCCGGCCAACTCGCCGAGCAGACGCTCCACCAACGAGCGTTCCGCCATCATCCAGTCCGCAATCCGGGCTTGGGCAGCGGGTTCGGGGAAACGGGCCCGAAGGTCCGCCTCCATATGATCCAGCAACTGCCGGATATGGGAGTCCAGATCGGCCACGCCGAGGTCGCCGATCACCCGGTGGAAACGGGGATCGTTCGCATAACTCGCGCCCACCAAC
Source organism: Victivallales bacterium (assembly GCA_003245525.1). Taxonomy (GTDB): domain Bacteria; phylum Verrucomicrobiota; class Lentisphaeria; order Oligosphaerales; family Lenti-02; genus Lenti-02. Next base: position 6,118 of record QKCY01000534.1, read on the forward strand.
TGCCAATTGTCGCCGGGAGAAAAGCGGTCGTAGAGCTCGTCCACCGAGCACTCCATCCGGCGGCTGAGAGCAGCGGTGGTCCAGCCGGTGTAGGGCTCCAGCGCGGTCACATCCAGCGGCTGGCGACCGAGGAAGTCGGAGTAGAACAGGGTCGCCCCCCAGTCCGACACCCCGCCCCGATAGTAGCGTTCGCGGACCAGTTCCAGGGTCGGATCACCCGGCCGGATGCCCCGCCGGGTGAAAGCCATGTCCACGTCTTCCAGGCAATGGGTGCCGGACCAGCCATGGCGCGCCAGGGCGGCCAGCTTGGGCACCGTGTCCCAGAAGGTGTTCGAGTTCTGATCGATCGAGATGAAGTCGGGCACTGGGCAACGTCCGTATCGGAACCGTCTGAAAAGGGTACTATAGCGACCTCCTCCCCGCCTGCCCGGTTCGCCACCAATTCCTGAACCAACAGAAAAGGGGGCGTCGTGTTCTTGACAAACTATAGACCAGTTGGTCTATTTATTCGCAGCAAGGAGTCTGGCAACCCATGGCCCGAGCCTACCGCAAGTACGAGGACGTGATGGAGGCATTGCGCGCGCGGATCGCAGGAGCGCAGCGCCAGGGGCAATTGTCGTTGCCGAGCGAACGCCTTCTGGCCCCCGAGATCGGTGCCAGCCGGATGACCCTGCGCAAGGCGCTCGCCCAGGCCGAGACCGAAGGATCGGTCCGTCGCGACGGCATGCGGACCGAGATTATTCCTTCGCGCCCACCCCTGGCCCGCTGCGGTCGCATGGTCTTCGTGGCCAGTGGCTGCCACTCGGTCTTCGCTTTGCCCGCCATCGAGCGCCTCTGGGCGCGTCTCGGTCCCGCCGCCATCGCGGAGGGTGCCCAACTGGAGCTCTTCCTGGTGAATGCGGCGACCCCCATCGCCGAGTGGCAGCAGCGACTGGATGACGCGGCGGTGGTCCTCACAACCGTTTCAGCAATGCCGGAGTCCGCGCTGGGCAAGGCGCGAGTCTTCTCCCTGCTCGAAGCCGTCCCGGCCCCGAATGGGGTGTATCTGGACAACCTGAGTGTAGGGCGACTCGCGGCGGAAACCCTGCTCGCGACAGGGTGCGCCCGCCCGGTTGCCATCAGCCCCGACTACCGGCCCTACGACAACACCACCTTTCATCGGCGGTTGCAGGGCTTTGCCAGCGTCCTGGCCGAACGTGGCCTGGCGCGCCCGGACATGACCCGCCTGCTCCGCTATCCCCACCCGGGCCGCTCCAAGTCTGAGATCGGCGACCGCTATATCCGGGAGGCGCGGGAGGTACTGGAAACGGCCTATCGCGATGGCTGCGACGGGATCTTCATGGTCTGCGACGTGGACATCGGCAGCATCGCCATGAACCTGCTCCAAACCGGCGCCATCCCGGACCGGCTGAAGCTGCTCACCGTGAACGGCAGCGGCGATTCCATGCGCCACGAGCCGCCGATCAGTTGCGTAAACCACGCCACCGCCACCGTCGTGGAGACGCTGCTCCGTCTGCTGCGCCTCCTGGGCGAGGGACGGCTCGACGCCCCGGTGGCGATCCCGGTTCCCCCTGGTCTGTACTGGAATGCCACGCTCGGTCGCCAGACCGGGCTGGACCGATAACCAGCGAAGGATCATCGCCATGCTGACCGCCAAGAAAGTGAAGAAGTTCGCCCGCCAGATGGGGGCGGACCTCGTGGGCATCGCCTCGATGGACCGCTTCGAGGGCGCGCCCAAGGAACAGGACCCGCGCTACATCTTTCCGGAGGCCAAGAGCTGCATCGTCCTGGCCTTCCGCATCCCGCGCGGCTACCTGCGCGGCATCGAGGAGGGAACCCATTTCAGCGTCTACACCTCCATGGGCTACGCCGGCATCAACGAGGTGTACGGCCCCATGGTCCTGCGCGAGCTCTCCTGCTACCTGGAAGACCACGGCTACGAGGCCGTGCCCCAGCCTAACATCTACCTCCGGTCGAGCGTGGGCTCGGGCAAGGGCAAGAACGATCCCAAAGTCAGCCTCCCGGTGGCCGAAGGCCTGCCCGCGCCCGACGTGATGATCGATATGCGGGCCGCCGCCTTCGTGGCCGGGCTCGGCGAGTTCGGTTGGAGCAAGGTCTTCCTCACCCCCGAGTTCGGCCCCCTCCAGCGCTTCGCCGCCCTGCTTACCGATGCCGACTTGGAGCCGGACCCCATCTTCACGGGACAGATTTGCGACCGCTGCATGCGCTGCGCCAAGGCCTGTAGCGGCGGGGCCATCTCCACCACCGAGAGCGACTCCATCACCGTGGCCGGACACAAGGTGGAGTACGCCAAGATCGACCTGCGCAAGTGCGCGGCGTTCTACCGGGGCGCCGACCCGGCCTACAACCCCTTCATGTCCAGCGAGACCACCGAGGAGGAGCGCCAGCAGTTCCAGGCCGAATGGGCGGCCTTGGACCGGAACACCGGCATCTCGCTCTACATGCGCCACGCCTCGGCCCTGGAAGGCGCACGCGGCTGCATGCGCGAGTGCTACGTCCACCTCGAAGAGGCCGGCCGCCTGAAGAAGAAGTTCTTCAGCCGCTTCCGCAAGCGCAAGCCCTGGTTCATCGACCGGGAAACCGTCAAGGACATCTTCGTGGGCCGCAAGCCCCCCACCAAGAACCTGCTGTAGGCCAGACGCTCCAAAGAGAGCCACGAAATCCATAGAGCAGCTATTGGCCGCAACCAAAGGACTGGGTCGGTCCCGACCCGTGCATCGCGGCTGGCGTCCTGCACACCCCACGTTCTGGAGAAGCGCCCGGCCTCGGGCGCGGGACGGGACGGTTCCCCCGAAACCATCGGTTCTTTCCCAACCAACGCCCCTCGCGGCGGAGGCCCGCCGCTTCTCCATACGCTTTCGGTCCATCCCACGATCTGAGGACGCATGCCAGGTCGGAAACCCCGGTCGCCCTCGTCGTTGGTTGCGCCCAACGGCTGCTCTAGGGGTTTCGTGGCTTCCTTGGCTTGGTTTCGCCAACTCTATGTCGTGGGCGTCAGTTGCCGGTGTAGACCTTCACCCAGTCGAATTCGCCGGAGCCCCAGGCGAGGATGCCGGCGGTCTCGGCGGTGCGGATGGGCTGGGGGTCCTTGTAGTCCAGAACCAGTTTGCCGTCCACGGCTAGTTGGACCCGGCCATCGGGGAGAATCTGGGCAATGACATGGTGCCATTTGCCCGGCACCGCGACGGGCTGGGTGGCCTGGGCCACTTCCTGGCCCTTCTTCAGAATCTTGCAGAGGCTGTTCCCGTTGGAGGCGAAGCCGAAGAAGTAGCCGTCCTGGAAGGTGTCGGTCCGCGAACCGATGAAGGCGCTCAGGTCGCTCGGCGTCTGGGAACGGGCGTTGAACTCGATCCGCACCGGCGGCTTCAAGCCCTCCTTGAGACCCAGGAAACTGATCTCCTTGCAGGAGACGGTACCTTTCCCCACCTGCCAGGCACCGCGCAGGCTCTGCCAACGGGGATCAAGGGCGGCACCGTCGAACTCGTCGTTCGCCACGAGCTTCCAGGCGACCCCGCCCGTCTGCTCCATGCCGCTAGCCTTGGCGGCAGCGCGTTCCGCCTCCAGGCGCTTGGCTTCTTCCGCGCGCCGGGTGGCATCCGCCGCCGCTTGCTCGCTGAGGGAGGCGTACTCCGCCTGGAGTTCCGCGGGACTCAGGCAGCGCGACCAGACTTTCACCTCGTCGATCAACCCCACGAAGTTGCCCGACTCGCGCGAGTTGGACTTGGGGCCACCCCAGGCCTCGAACCCGATGGTGAGAGGCTCGGCGTTGTCCACCAGCGCCTCCGACACCTGCTTCTCGCCCACCAACTGGCCGTCGCAGTACAGCCGGACCGTCTTCTCTTCTTCGCACACGGCGGCAATCTGGTGCCAGCCCGCCTTCACGGCGGGCTGGGAGCGGAGGTTGTAACTCCACTGCCCCATGGCGTCGGTCCCCTCGAAGCAGACCATGCCGTTCTGGACGGCCAGGACGAAGGCGGCAGAGACGTTGCCGCGCCGCTTGGCCACGACACCCCAGCGACCTTCTAGCTGGTCCGGGCGAATCCAGGCGGACACGGTCAGGCGCGGGAAGCGGAGCATGCCCCGGTCGCTGACCATGACATAGCCCTTGCCGTCAAACCGACCGGCTTGGCCGACCAGCCCCGTATCCTGGCTCATCTCGCCCACTTGCACGCCCGTGAACCCGTTGCCGGAAGCGTCGGCGAAGTAGCGGCCCTGGCGCTGGTCGAAGGTCAGATGGAAGACCGGGTCCTGGCGGTCCAACAGGGCAGCCCGCTGGGCCATGCGCTTGGCCCGTTCCTTCTCGGCATCGAACTGCTCCTCGTCCACATTCTCGAAATGGTTGTCGCGGGCCAGCACGCCCACGCAGCCGTCGTCCACCTGCATGCCCACGCTCGTGTTGCGCACCGTGTTGTGCTCCACCACCACGTCGCGCACGCCAGGATGCTCCTTGTTGAACCCGCGAATCTGGATCATCGCGTTGTTCTCCAGCACATTCTGCCGGTGTACCGAGCAGTAGGCCAACGGGGCGGGGTTGTCGCCGCGCTGGACGCCCTGGGTCCCGATGAAGGAGGGACCCGACGAGGTGGCGTTGTTCGCCCCGAACCGGTAGCAGTTGCCGTCCAGAACCCGGTTCTCCAGGAACTGGCAGTACCAGGTGGGCTGGTACTGGTGATACCAGCGGCCCGAGTTGTAGAAGCCGCCAGCTCGCGCGCAGGTGTTGCCCACCGCCACGTGGTCGATGCTGGTGCCGTAGTACTGGATGGCGATGCCGGCGTCCTCGAAGTGGTTGCCGATGAAGAGGTAATTTCGCTGCATCATGGTCACGCTGATCAGGGAGGTGCTGTCCAGCGGCACGGTCCAGGGCCGGTCGAGGCTGATGACCGTGCCGTCTTCGGACACCCCGGTGATCTCGCGGTACTGGCCTTCGCCGCGGCCCATGAGCACGAACACTCCCGCGCCGATCCACTGGTGCCCCCGCCAGTTGGGCTTCTCGGGCAACGTCAGTTCGCGACCCTCGCAGCGGGCCACGGGGCCGTAGTAGGGACCGCCGCCCGCGTCGCTGGTCATGGCCTCCCGGTCCCAACCATGGCAGAGGGCGACCGTGTTGCCCGCGTAGTAGACATTGCGGCTGTAGACACTGCCGAGGCAGTTGATGCCGCCGCCCGTGCTCATCAGGTCCGCCCCGGTCAGCACGTTGTTCTCGTAGATCAGGCCATCCGCGCCGGTGATGCAGTACCAGCCCCAGCGGCCGTTATAGAAGCGGTTGTTGGCCACCCGACCGCCCTTCGCGCCATAGAAGTAGAAGGCGCGCCCGGACCCGTAGAGGTCGCAGTCGGTCACTTCCACCATTTCGCCGCCCAACCGGATGCAGTCGCCGCCGCCGGTGGAGAGGCGCAGGGATTCACGGAACCGGCGATCCACCTCCTCGGGCTTCAGGTGGCCGCGGTACATATTCGCGCGCATACAGACCCGGCGGACGAACGTATGCCCCGCCTCGGGCGCGCGCTGCTCGCCCACGATGCCGTGTTTGTAGTTGCTCGCATACAAGGTCAGATCCTCGACCCCGAAATGGTCCGTGCCCTCGATGAGGTTGAAGGGCTCGTTGCTGTCCGGCCAGCACAGGCAGGCCAGCTTGCTGCCCTCGCCGCGCAACACGGTGAACCGAGGCAACGTCAGCGTGCCTTCGACCGCATAGCGGCCACGGGGGAAGTAGACCACGCCACCGCCATTCTCCTCCGCCGCCCGCAAGGCCGAACCGATGGCCATGGCATCCGCCAGTCCGCCATCGCCGTTGGCTCCGAACTCGCGCACGTTGAACACCTTGTCAGGCCAAGGCTGGTCGGTGCCAATCTCCACCGGCCCCGCCTCGCGCCAGCCGTATTCGCGCCCCAGGCCATTGTGTACGAACGCCGTGTAGGTGCCTGCGGCCAGATCGGCGGGCAGAGCGAACTCCGCATCCCACAGGCTGCCCTTGGTGGGTTTGATCTTCGTATCCTTGCCTGCGCTATCGCGCAACACGAGCATGCCGTCCGCCTCGGGCCACGCCAGGCACCGCCCGAAGACGCGCAGCCAGCCACCCGCCGACGCTTTGTTCAACCCCCGATCGCCCTGCTGCCAGTAGATGGTCGGCAGGTTCAGCCCCAGCGGTTCGGAAGTACCGTCCTCGCTCACGATGGCACAGAGATAAGCCCCCGCCTTGAGGTCCTTCGGCAGCAGGAACTTGGCCGATTCGGGACTCGGCTGCAGCGCATCGAGCAGGATGCCCTTGCCGTCCCACTCCGGCATCTCCCCTGGTTTCCCGGCCACTCCCTTCCGCAGCACGTCCAGCCGCAGCCGGGGAGCCGCCCCGAAGTCCGCCCCCGCCACCATCACCGTATCGTCGGGATTCACCGGGTCGCTGGCCCAGAACACCACGGGGGCGGCCAACGCGGCGACGGAGAACAGGGCGAGGGAGAGGACAAGGCGGTACATGGGTATCTCCTGCATGGCGAATGGATCACAGACGCCAGACCATACCCGGTTCTTCGCGCTTCTGCCAGACTCCCTCTTTCTCTTTCGCGAAAGGCCGGGGCCAACCACAAACAATCTCTTCCAGATTAATGGATTGTAACGATGGCGCAAGCTTGGCTCAAGGTTGGTGATTTAGGGTGAGGGAAATGAGACACTGTCCCTGTCCGACATCGGCCACCGCAAAGGAACTAGCATGAGCAGCCGAACCAATACCATCGAAGCCAATTCCGAGAGGGAATCCCACCGGAGATTCTTTCCGCGTTCCAGGGTCCGCGACCTCGCCTTGTTGCTGGCCATCGGCACGGCCTATCACTGGAACGAGCCCATGGCCATTGCCGGCGCCGGGTTGATCCTGGTGGGGTTGGCGCTGCAGAGCTGGAGCAAGGCCGTGCTCCGCCGCAACCGCGAGCTCGGCACCGACGGTCCCTATGCCATCTGTCGCCACCCCTTCTACCTCGGCAACTTCGTGTTCGACGTGGGCCTTTGCGTGCTTTCCGGCAACTGGTGGCTGGTGGCGGTCTACCCCGTGATATTCTGGATTGGGTACCGCCCCACGATCCGTTACGAAGAGGCCCTTCTGCGAGGGGCTTTCGGGCAGGCCCATGTGGCCTACTCCCAGCGGACCCCACGCCTGTTTCCGAGTTTCCTCGGACTGGCCCGGAGGTGGCGTTCCACATGCAGTCTCCAGGTCATGCTGAAGGAACGGCAGGTATCGCGGGCCATCCGCCTGTTGGCGCTGCCCCTCTGGGTCGTCCTGGCGGCCCGCACCTGGAACGCGCCAGGTTCGCTGAGCTCCGACCGGTCGCTCGGCCTGATCGCCACTGCCGTGGTTCTCGCCCTGCTGGGCCATCTGGTGTACCGGGTCATCGAGAAACCGGCCGTTCCCTATCCCGCCAACCAGCACGCGACCGCAGCCAGTTCCCTCTAGCGCGCCGACCAAACGGCAGGACCGATGCTACATTGAGGGACTCTTGGGATTGGTCCCTCAATGGAGCACGGATTCATGCCTACCCGTAGCCTGCCGACTTGCGTGGATGTCCTGATTGCCGGAGCCGGAACCGCTGGCGTACCCGCCGCCATCCAGGCGGCCCGGGCGGGTGCCTCCGTCCTCCTGGTGGAGAAGAGCGCCATGCCCGGCGGCACCACCACGGCGGCCCGGGTGCCCTTCCCGGGCATCTTCCACGCCTGGGGCAAGCAGGTGATCGCGGGTATCGGCTGGGATCTGGTCGAGCGCTGCGTCGCCGAGTGCGGCGGCAAGCTCCCCGATTTCTCCACGCCCCCCGCCGCCCACTGGATGCACCAAGTCGGGGTGCAGGGCCCGGTTTTCGCGGCGCTCTGCGACGAGACCATGCAGCAGGCGGGCGTCCAGGTGCTCTACCACACCATGCTCGCCGCCGTGGCACGGACCGGACAGGACTGGCAGGTCACGCTCTGCACCAAGACCGGGCTCGCCACGGTCCAGGCCCGCATCCTGATCGACTGCACCGGCGATGCCAATCTGGCCGCCCTGGCGGGGTGCGAACTGATCATCCCCGAACATACCCAGCCTGCCACCCTCTGCTGCCTCTCCGGCGGCTATGACCCCAAGGCGCTGGACCTTCCCGCCATCGAGGCCGCCGCAGCCCAGGCCGTCGCCGAAGGCCGTCTGCACCCCACCGACGCCGGCTGGGACCGCACCCGTCCCCGGCTGGGTAGCTGGCTGAACAGCTTCGGCAACAACGCCAACCACATCCACGGCATCCAGGCCCGCACCAGCGAAGGCCGTTCCGAGCTGGAGATCGAGGCCCGCGCCGCCCTGTTGCGCCTCTACCGGTTCCTCCGCACCCAACCCGGCCTGGCCGGACTGCGCATCCAGGCCGTAGCCGCCGAATGCGGCGTCCGCGAGACCGCCACGCTGGTCGGGCGCGACACCATCACCGCCCAGGACTACGTCACCGGGCGGCTCTGGTCCGACCCGGTCTGCCACGCCTTCTACCCCATCGACCTGCATACCTCCGACGGTGGCGGGCTCGACTGCCGCCAGCTCCAGCCCGGCGTCGTTCCCAGCGTTCCGCGCGGAGCCCTGCTGCCGCAGCAGGTGGACAACTTCATCGTCGCCGGGCGCAGCCTGTCCAGCGACCGGCTCGCCAACTCCGCCCTGCGCGTGCAGGCCACCTCCATGGCGACCGGCCAGGCCGCCGGGGCCATGGCCGCCCTCGCCTGCTCCCGGGACCTCGCGCCCGCCGATGTGCCGGCCTGCCAACTCCGCGCCCTCCTCGAACAACATGGTGCCATCGTGCCCCCCGCCGCGCCATGAACCTGCTCTTCGATCTCGACGGCACCCTGACCGACCCCTTCCTGGGAATCACGCGCTGCATTGTCCATGCGCTGAACGCCCAGGGACGGCAGGCACCGCCGCCGGAGGACCTGCGCTGGTGTATCGGGCCGCCCCTCAAGGACAGCTTCCTCGCCCTGCTGGACACCACGAACGAACTGCTGGCCGAGGAGGCCATCCGCCACTACCGCGACCGCTTCGCCACCGTGGGCATGTTCGAGAACGAAGTCTACCCCGGCATCGAAGCGGCCCTAGCCGACCTCCGCCGCCAGGGGCACCGGCTCTTCGTCGCGACCGCCAAACCCACCGTCTTCGCGGCGAAGATCGTGGAGCACTTCGGCCTCTCGCCGCACTTCCAGGCCGTCTACGGCAGCGAACTCGACGGCACGCGCTGCGACAAGGCCGACCTCATAGCGCACCTCCTGCGGCACGAGTCCCTGCCCACCGACGAAACCCTCATGATCGGTGACCGCCGCCACGACATCATCGGTGCCAAAGCCAACCGTCTCCGCGCTCTCGGCGTCCTCTGGGGCTACGGCTCCCAGACGGAACTCACCCTCGCCGGAGCCGACCAATGCATCGCCGCCCCCGCCCAACTGGCCGAGGCGATCCAGACCTAGTCTTCTCTCCCCTTCCTTCGCGCCTTCGCGCCTTCGCGTGCGCTTTCCCCTATTTGCTCCTGTCTTCGGTCTTCGGCGCGCAGGCCGTAGCCGGACAACACAGCGGCTTCTTGTTCTTCGGTGTCGCCGAGGTGGCAGCATCGGGGCTGGCCGTATGGCAACCAACGAACAAGGAACTGGCCAGCAGAATCAGAGCGGAGAGCAGACAACGCATGATGGTTTTCCCTAGAGTCCAGCGGCGGCAAACACGGAATTGACCAATTCCTGGGCAGCGACCAGGAGCTTGTCCAAGTGCTCCTCACCAAGGAAACTCTCGCCATAGAGCTTATAGATCGCTTCGGTTCCCGACGGGCGCACGGCAAACCAGCCATCGGCAGTCGTCACTTTGAGCCCGCCGATCTTCGCCCCGTTGCCGGGTGCCGTTACCAGCTTCGCCGTGATCACGGCCCCTGCCACCTCCGTAGCGGCCACCTGTTCCGGCTGGAGCTTGTTGAGAGCGGCGTTTCGCTTGTCCGTGGAAGGCACGTCGATCCGGCGATAGGCATAGGTGCGACCGCCGGTCAGTTCCTGGTAGATCTCGGCCGGGTCGCGGCCGGTGACCGCACGGATCTCGGCCGCCAGCAGGGCGAGGATGAAGCCATCCTTGTCCGTGGTCCAGACCGAGCCATCGCGTCGGAGGAAGGAGGCACCGGCACTCTCCTCGCCACCAAAAGCCAAGGTCCCGGGACACAGCCCGATGCCGGCGGCTTTGTCCTCGACGAACCATTTGAAGCCGACCGGGACCTCGAACACCTCGTGTCCCAGACCTTGCGCCACCCGGTCGATCAGACTGGTGGTCACGACCGTTTTGCCGATCTTCACATCCTGGCGCCAGCCGGGACGGTGTTGGAGCAGGTACCAGATGGCGACGCTGAGGTAGTGGTTCGGGTTCATCAACCCGCCCGCAGGAGTCACGATGCCATGGCGGTCGAAGTCGGGATCGTTGCCGAAGGCGAGGCCATACTCGTCCTTCAGGTCGACCAAGCCAGCCATAGCGTAGGCCGAGGAGCAATCCATGCGGATCTTGCCGTCGTGGTCCACGCGCATGAACCGGAAGCTAGGGTCATAGTCGCAGTTGCGCCGGGCGATATCCAACCCGTAATGCTCGGCGATACGCGCCCAGTAATCCAGACCGGAGCCGCCGAGAGCGTCCGCACACAGCTTGAGCCCGGCTTTCCGGATCGCGGCCATGTCGACCACGGATTCCAAGTCGGCCACGTAGGGCGTGATGTAATCGTGGCGCACCGTGCAGGCAGCGGCCAGAGCGGCGGGGTAAGGCAGCACACGCACCCCCGCGTTGCCCTTGGCCAAGTAGGCATTGGCCAGCTTGGCGATCTTGCCGGTGATTTCCGTATCGGCAGGACCACCGGAGATGGGATTGTACTTGAACCCGCCGTCGGTGGGCGGATTGTGGCTGGGCGTGATGACAATGCCGTCGGCCAGCCGCGCGGGCTTCCTGGCATTGAAGGTCAGAATGGCGTGGGAGATGACCGGCGTGGGCGTGAACCCGAGATCGGCATCGATCCGGGTCTCCACCCCGTTGGCCGCCAGTACGCCAAGAGCCGTGCGAAACGCGACCTCGGAGAGGGCATGCGTGTCCTTGCCCAGGAACAGGGGGCCAGTGGCCCCGAACTCCGCGCGCAAGTCGCAGATCGCCTGGGTGATGGCCTGGATATGAGGCTCGTTGAAGGTCCCCTTGGCGGAGACGCCCCGATGCCCCGAGGTGCCGAAGGATACCAGCCCCTCGTTGCCAGCAGCCGGAGGACAAGTGGCATAGTCGGCCAAGAGCGAAGGCAGGTTCGGCAACAGACTGGCAGGAGGATTCTTACCGGCAAGAGGACTGAGGCTCATCGATGGCATCCACGGCTTGGCATTGGCGTTCGGCAACGGGACATCCCGTTCCGGATTGCGCAATATACCGGTTGCCGCCCCAACCGCTATCGTTACGCTGTCAGTTCTCGGTTAACCAAGGCCCTGACCGGTGGCGGCGGCGGCGAGAGAGCCGTACTTGACTCCCTTGGTGCCACGCAGGCGCCCGTAGAGTTCGCGGATCGTTCCGGGCTGGCCGCGCACCGCGATGATTTCCAGGCAGTTGTCGTGGTCCAGATGGATGTGCTGGGAGGAGATGATGAGGTGATGGTAGTCGTGCTGAACCCCGGTCAGGCGCGGCCCCAGGCCACTGTGGTGATGGTCGTAGACCAGGATGATGGCGGCAGCCACCTCCTCGCCCTCCTGCCATTGCTGGTCCACCAGGGAGGCCCGGATGAGATCGGCCACGGCCTTGGAGCGGGTGGGGTAGCCCTGTTCCTTGATCTGCCCGTCGAACTGGGCGAGCAGGTCGCCGGGCAGGGATACGGTGAAACGTTCGATACCGCTCATGGCCGACTCTCCAGACTGGCGCGAACGCCCCGCAACAGGGCGTAAGCATTGTCCGCGAAAATGCCCTCGATCTGGACGCGGGAGAGTCCGGCCCGTTCGGCGGCGAGACGGATGCCGCGCAGCATCTCGTAGTAGAAGAAGGTGAATTCCACGGCCTGGCCGAGATCGAAGATGCTCGTGCCGATGGCGTAGTCCTCGCCCATCAGATAGGCGTACTGGTTGTTGATCTCCACCGATTTGCCGCGCAGCCAGGCAATGGGGGCGTCGCTACCGAAGAGGATGCGTTCGGTGGGGAAGTTGCGGAAGGTGTATTCCAGCACGCCGGGATGGTTCACCATCGCCAGGTCCAGGTAGGCATTCGGCAGAGCGGCCAGTTCGTCCAGATAGCCGACCACATTGCTCAGGAAGTAGGCCCGGCCGATGTGGGCCACGATGATCTTGGCGTTGGGGTAGTTCCGGCACAGCTCGACCAACTCGCGCCGGTTGGCCGTGCTCGCCAGGCGTTCGGTCCGGGGAATGTGCAGCGTGATGGCCAGGCCCAGCCGGTCGGCGACCGCCATCTGGGCGGCGGGCAGCATGTCGGGAATCGAGACCAGTTCCGCCTCGCGCCCGGTCACGAAATTGCGGTAGGGCTTGTAGCCCACCAGGCCGTATTCCAGCACGCGCCGCTCGACCTCGACCGCGTCGTCGCGGGGCGAGACCATGGTCATGCCGAAGAAACGCTCGTTGTCGGCGATGGTGCCGCAATAGCGGGCCGCCTCGTCCCGGTTGGTCTGGAGGTGGGGCGTGCCGAAGCACAACATGCCGAACTCGATGCCGGGCAGCAACCGTTCGGCGAGGTCGAGGCACTGTTCGCCGTCGAACTGGCCGCCGAACCGTTGGTAGCAGTTGCGCGGGGGAAAGGTGAATCCGGGCGGAAAGGAGGCCGGTTGGAAGACATGGACATGGGCGTCGAAGAGGCGTTCGGGGAGCCAGGGGGCGAGTTCCTCCTCCCAGACGACCCGGTCGCGCTCGGTCCATGCGATGGGGCTGGTCATGCCCGTGTCTCCCCGGCCACCTGTTGAGCATAGGCCACGAGCAACTCCTCGTACTGCCGGAGCCCCGCAATGTCCACCGCCTCGTCGTTCCCGTGGATGTCGCGCCCCGGTGCGCCGATGATCGCCACCGGGACACCAAGGGCAGCAAAATGGCGGGCATCGGTGGCCCCGTTCATCCGCACGAAGGAAATGGCGCCCCCCAGCGTTTCGGCCAGACACTCCGCCAACGTGGCGAACTCGGGGGTATCTTCGGAGAAGACCACCGGCGGACAGGCCATGAGCACTTCCACCGCCAGGCCGGACAGGTCCAGGATGCGGCTCACGATGGCCTCGCGCTCGGCGGGGTCCACGTAGCGGATGTTGATCGTCATCTGCGCCTGGTCCGGCACCCGGTTGTGGGCGGTCCCCGCATTGACGCAGGCGGCGACCAGGGTGTTGTGCCACTCGTCGCCGGCGTGGACCGGCGGGAACAGGTTGCGGATGCACTGGTAGCCGTCGAGCAGGCGGTCGATGGCGTTCTCCCCGAGCCAGGGCGTCGAGGAGTGGGCCGCTTTGCCGGTCGCGGTCAGGGAGAGGGTCAGAATCCCCTTCTGGGCCACGGCGATGGCGTGGGTTGCCCCGTCCACCACCAACACGAGCCGACTCGCGCCATAGCCCCGTTCCACCATCGCCTGGGTCGTAGCGCCGCCGATCTCCTCGTCCGCCGAGAAGATGGCCCCCACGCTGGCCTTGCCCAGATTCCGCACCACGGCCTGGGCGCAGATAACGGCATGTCCGAGACAGTCCGCGCCGCCCCGGCCATGCAGCCAACCGTCCACTTCGCGCGGCACGAACTGGGCATCGTCGGCAGGGACCACGTCCACATGGGCATTCAGCAGCAGGGCGGGCGTCTTGGTGGCATGGGTCGCCGCATAGAGCACCTGCCGACCGTCGATCTCCTCGACCTGGCAGTGGGCACCAGCGGCGACGAGGTAGTCGCGCAATGCTGCCGTGGCCCGGTTCACCGCCGGAATGTCGGCAGACACCGGCTGCAGCGGAATCAGTTCTTTGAGTAAATCGAGCGAGTCCTTCATGACAACATTCCCTCGGATATGGTTTGGACGTTGGGCAGAACTCTAGCCCTTGTCACGTTCATGTCGAATGGAGGGAATAGGACATCCGCAACCGCAGGCATTGTTCCGTACCTGGGTGGCTTGCGCCGAAATCCCCTGCCACCTAGGTTGGGGCACGTTCTTTGCCGGAGACCTGACCATGTTCAACCGCACCATTTTTCTCCCCCTCCTGATCTGCCTGCGCCTACTTGCCGTTCCCACGCCTCAAGAGGGAGCGTTGCGCACGGCCCTGACCGGTTGGGGCGACCAAGGCACAATCACGCTCGACCACGAACTGCGCGGTGAAAGCCCCTTCGGCGTGCATATCCGCTGGCAGGACAACCCCAAGACGGGCGGCGCCTTCTGGCACCTCGGCATGCCCGTACGCTTGGCCGAGGGCGAAGACCGCATCCGGCTCCGCATCTATCTGGTGGAGCGTTCGGAGAAAGCGGGGCTCGCCCTCTACTTTACGGAGAGCGATGGCGACCGCTGGATTGTTTTCAACACGGTCGGCGACCTGGCCCCAGGCATGTGGCAGACCATCGATGTGCCCTTCACCCAGCTCAAACTCTGGCCGCTGGGCGACAAGGTGCGCGAACTGGACACCGTCGGGAGCCTCAACATCGAGCCCGCAGGCAAGGAGCAGGTCCTCGACTTCGTTCTGGCCGATGCGCGGATCTGCGGGCCCGGCGGCGAGCGCGACCTGTTCGATCCCCGCTATCTGCCCAAGGCCTACAGTGTGCCTGCCGACGCCGGTCGGTCCGAGCCCCTGGCCCTCGACGCCACCAGCCATGCCGTGGTGGCCTTCAGCAGTGGCTATCTCACCGAGGAGCCCCGGGCGCACACGCTGGAAACGCTGGCCGGACGGTATCCCGACCTCGGGGTTTCAGCCAGCGGGTTCGGTTCCCTCGACACCATGCGGGAGCTCGTGACCCGTTGCCGAGCCCTGGGCGCGCCGCTCATGTCCGAAGGCGCGGTGAATGCCGGGTTCAGTCCCGAAATCAGCCTGGCTCAAGCCTGGGCGGTACGCTGGGACGGCCAGAGCAACAATCTGACTCCCGGCGGCTTCAACCAGATGCACACGGGCGACACCTGCCATCCCTTCCTGCTGGACGTGAATAAGCGACGGGTGGACGCCCTGCTCGCGGCGGGGATCACCAAGCTCACGCTGGTGGACTACGTCTGGCCCTATTGGGGTGGACGCTGGGGGTACTCCGAAGCCGCGAAACTGGCGTTCCGCGCCGCTCTCGACGGCACCGACGGCGGGATTCTCCTCCGCCTGGACGGGCAGGAGGTCCGCTACTCCTTCTGGGACTACTTCACCCTCTACGCCGACGCGCCGTGGTCGCCGGAACAGGTCGGGATCGCCAGTTGGAGCGAGTACGTTCCGGTAAGCGAGAAGGAGGCCTGGGGCGACGATCCCGCCGCCCGGCGCAACATGTTCCTCTTCATTACCCTCTATCATTACCGATGGCTCAAGTTCCTGGACGATCTCGGCGGCTACCTGACCGAACGGAGCGGCGAACTCTGGATCATCCCCAATCCCGAGGACCTCGCCAATGGCAGCGACTACGTGGTGCTGGGCAAGATGGCGCGTGTACGCGGGTTTCTGCCCGAATACTTCGGCAATCCCCTGTGGACCGAGGCGGCGCACCGCAGCGGGGCCTACCTGGCCTCCTCCTACCACACGGCAGGCAATCTGCTCGGCCCGATCTTCGAGACCAACGCGGGCGGGCACGGCACCCCCTACTACGACCCCGAAGTGGCCTATGTGGCGACCTACGACATCTGCGCCGCCCTGCACGCGGACACGATCAAGAACGACTTCCTCGACGAGTCAACCATCGAAACCATGACCGATCCCGCCGAGACCGGCCAGCATGGGCGCTATGTGGACACGGCCATGAAGTTGCTCGCCTTCCAGCGCTACCGCCAGGAGCAGCCGACCCGCGTCGCCAGCCCGGTGGCGGTCCTGACCCAGCGCAACGTCAACCGCTACCGGAGCAGCCTCTTCTTCTCCACCCGCGGCACCCCGCGCACCAACGACACCTGCCTGGCGACACGGCTGGCGGAGGAAGGCGCGCTGTTCGACTTCCTGGACCCCATGCCCTTCGCCCCGGTCGAGGACCATGACGTGATCTTCTGGGGTGCCGAGGAGGCGCCGGAACGGGAGGTGCAGCGAATCGCCCGCTGGCTCGCGGCCAAGCCCGACCGCACGCTGATTTGCCAAGGCAACCAACCCACCCGCCGGGTCCAGGGCCTCCTCTACAACCCCTGGGACCTGCCCCAGGACGCCGTTGTCCTCCCCACCGGCGGCAATGCCTGGGGGCTGCCGCTGATCGGCCGCGAATCCTTGGCGGCAATCCGACTCGACACGGCCTCCCCTTGGTTCGCCAGCGAGTTTCGGGTGGGCGAGGAGATCGCTCTGCCCCCGTCTGGCTACTACTCGGCCCCTGGTGGCGAAGTGCTGCTCGGGACCAAGGATCACCCGCTCGTCAGCCGCTTCGCCGGCCCCGGCGGCAGCACGGTCATCTACCTCCACTACCGGGCGGGCAACGAGGAGACGGCGGGCCTCGACCGGCGGCTCGTCCGCTGCCTCATGGCGGCCCTGCACGTGCCGCGTACCGCAGGCACCGGCGACACCATCGTCCACAGCTACCAGATGCCGGGCGGCACGGTCGCTGCCCTCTGGCACCGCCCCACCCTCGCCGCCTGGAAGTTCGTCTACGATGGCAACCGCAAGCAACGCCTCGCCTACCAAACCGAAGGAGCCGAACTGACCGCCGAGTTCCCCGCCGTCGGCCCCCTCCGCGCTACCGACCTCCTGACCGGCGAACAGATCGACATCCCCGCCGGACAGCCCGCCAAGGTCCGCTTCGCCGGTCGCACCTGCGCTCTGGTCTATCTCCAGAACCCCGCCACGCCCCCGCCGTCGCCCCTCCGCGACGGCAAGCTCTTGCCTTGACATCGGAACCACGAATACGTATCCTATGTCATATCGGATACGTATTATAGGCAAGACCATGACCAAGCTCACTCTCAGCATGGACGAGGAAGTGGTGGCCACGGCCAAACGGTTGGCCGAACAACACCAGACCAGCGTGTCGGCCATGTTCACCAATATGGTGAAGGCCATGGCGACCCGGGAGACACATCCTGAACGCGGAGTGCCAGCCGGTTCCACCGTGGCGCGCCTGACCGGGATTCTGCCGATCCCGGCGGAGCAATCGGACCGCGAATTGATTGCGGAAGCCATCGCCGAACGGCATGGTCTCACGGAACGATGAAGGTCTTTTTCGACACCAACATCATCCTGGATGTGTTGCGCAACCGGGAGCCGTTTGTCCAGCACTCCCAGGCAGTTTGGTTGCTGGCGGAACAGGGGCGGATTGTCGGCCAAGTGTCGGCCTTGAGCTTCGCCAACATTTTCTACATTGCCCGCCGCTTCACGGATACTGGGACAGCCCAGGACCTGTTGCGCCAACTCCGCGCGGTATTCCAACCCGTGGCCTGCGATGCAACCGTGATCGACCAATCATTGGCCGGGGATTTCCCGGACTTCGAGGACGCTGTCCAGTACTTCAGTGCCCGGAACGCGGCGGCGGATTGCATCCTCACCCGCGATGCCAAGCACTTCCGGAACGCCACGCTTCCGGTTCTTTCCCCGGAGCAGTTCCTGGCCGCCCACGATTTCGGCAGCACCTCACCATGATGACGTCCTAGCAGAAGGTCGGGGTGGAGATAACCTGGTCTGGCGACCAAGGCAGTCGCTTTGGTGTATGGCAACGTGCTTCCCGCCCGAGGCCGGGCGGTTCTCCAGTGCATGGTTCTCATGCCAGAAGCTGGAGAAGCGGCGGGCCTCCGCCGCGAGGAGCATGGATTGCACCGGACTTGCCATGCAACCAAGAATCCCCCGAGGCGAAAAGTGGCTCTCATGCCAGGTACCGCCCCCGCCCCGGGGAAGCCGATCGGGAGATCGGCGTTCCCGAGGGAGGGCGACGGCGTCAGTTCACGTCGATCTCGACCCCGGCCCCGCCGTAGAGGTCGAGCTTGCCGTCCAGTTCGATCTTGAGGACGGTCACGTGCTCGTCGAGGGCGTCCTTCGGCACGTCGATCCAAAGAGTGCCGGGGACGCCGATCCAGGAGGCACCGCCGATGCGCTTGTGGCTGCATTCGGCCCCGTTGCCCAGGACGGTGATCCGCTTGATCTGGTTCTTGATGCCTTTGATCGGCGTCGCTTCCTTGGGCGTGTGCGCCACGTAGAGGTAGATGGTATCGCAGGCCTTGTTGAAGCTGCTGAAATGGTAGGCGTAGCCGTGGGGCAGACCGCGCCGGGTGCCATAGACGGCTTCCTCGTGCTTGCGCACCCAGTTCCCCAGGGTCTCCAGCAAGGCCACCTGCTGGGCGGGGATGACGCCGTGCTCGTCGGGGCCCACGTTCAGCAGCAGGTTGCCGCCCATGCCGAGACACTCGCAGAACATGGTGATGATCTCGTAGGGCGTCTTGTACTGCTCCTCGCGGCCGGTGTAGGACCAGGTGTTGTTGGTGGTCATGCACAGTTCCCACGGTCCCTTCGGCGGGTGGACCGGGATGAACTGCTCGGGCGTCTCGTAGTCGCCGTGCTCGGCCAGCCGGGAGTTGATGACCGTGGTCGGGCAGATGCCGTGGATGTGGTCGCGCAACTCCGCCGTCTTGTAGCTGAAGCCCTTGCGCCCCAGCATCACGTCGAACCAGATCAGGTCGATGGGACCGTAGTTCGACAGAATCTCGGTAAGCTGGGCGCGGTGGAAGTCGAGGAACTTCTGCCACTTCTCCTGGTAGCTGGCATCGTTGCTGAAGTCGAACTCGCGCTGGTTGGCGGACCACAGCTCCCGGTAGTTCACCGGCTTCTTGTGCGACTCGGCCAGCTCCTCCGGCGACTTGCCGGTGAGCACGGACATGTGGTTGAGGTCCGACCAGTCCGTATGGGAGAAGTAGAGCCCCACCTTGAGCCCCTTCGCACGCACGGCATCCACGTACTTCTCCACCAGATCGGGCAACCCCGTCTGGTTGGGGATGCTCGGCGTTCCCTGCTGGGTCGGCCAGAGGGCCACGCCGTCGTGGTGCTTCGTGGTCAGCACCGCATATTGCGCCCCGCTGCGCACGAACAGGTCGGCCCAGGCCGCCGGGTCGAACTGCGCCGCATCGAACCCATCCATCTGCGTCAGGTACTCGTCGTAGCTCACCGCCGCATTGCAGATCGGCCACGACTCGCCGCCCCGCCGTTGCACCGCATAGATGCCCCAGTGGATGAAAATGCCCAACTTCCCGTCCTTGAACCAATCCTGCATCATGGTACCGACCCTTTCGCGGTAGGAAATCATCTCGGAAGAACAAGCCGAATCCGCTCGCGCAAACCCTACCCGCCTCCCGTGGCAACGCAAACCGGACGGCAGGGGGATTCGGCCCGAAAGCTAGCATCACAGGGAGTGCTGCCGGTCCGAAGCCTCTCTGAGCGTGGCGAAGTCGGCGGTGGCGTCCAGATGGTCGATCTCGGCCAGGATGCGGGCGCGGTCCTCTGCCGTCGGCCCCGAGGCCAGTTCCTTGGCCAGGCGGACCATGTCGAGGGTGCCCGAAAGCCGCCGCACGACCAGTTCGGCGAGACGCGACATATCCGGGCAGAAATGATCGCACGCGGCGGCAATCTGGGCGATGGCCAGCAGGGAACCGGTATGGTGGGTGAAATGCCCCGCCAACTGCGCGCAATGGACGAGAGTGTCCAGATTCCGCTCCGCCGGTACCAGTTCGGCAATCTCCCGGATCGTGACCCGGTGGAACTCCGCCGCGGCGTACAAGATCGCGATCTTCTGCAAGGCGTGCTCGGCGGGCACCGACAGGGGGACGACTGCATTCCCCCGCACGTGGTCGATGGGGCGTTCCTCTGGGCTCTCGCGCTTCCCGGTCGTGGGCGAGGGGGGCGCAGT
>QKCY01000439.1 GCA_003245525.1 Victivallales bacterium
AAATCCAGGAGATGGCGGCGGCGGGGGTGCGGGGTTTCTACATCCACTCCCGCCAGGGCCTCGGCCAGCCCTACCTCTCCGCGTCCTTCCTGGACCTGGTCGAGGTAGCCTTCGACGAGGCCCGGCGGCTGGGTCTGTCCCCCCATCTCTACGACGAATATCCCTCTCCGAGCGGGGTGGCGGGCGGCGAGGTGATCCTAGGACGGCCCGAGTTCCAGGCCACGCGCCTGGCTCAGACGAGTTTCGACACCGACGGCGGATCGGTCGGCCGCGACCTCCCGGCGGGCTACGTCCTGGCCTGCACCGCCTGCCCGCTGGTGGAGGGGAAGCCGGATTGGTCGGCCGAACGTGATCTCCGCGCGGCGGTGGGCATGGCCATGCCCGACGAGTCCTACAACCTCGGCGGGCTCACGGTCTACAACCGCAAGCGCTACTTCGCGAGCAATCCCCGGCCCCGGCTGGAAACCGAACTGCCGCCAGGGCGCTGGCGGGTGTTTGCCTCCGTGCAGATGCGGGTGGGTGCACACAAGTACTGGGACAACTATGTGGACGTGCTGAACCCCGCCGCGGTCGCCGAGTTCCTGCGGTTGACCCACGAGCGCTACGCCGCCCGGTTCGGGGAGCGGCTGGGCCAGGAGGTCCCGAGCATCTTCGTGGACGAGACTTATCCGGGCTGGAGCGCCTGTCTGCCCGCCGAGTTCGCGGCGGCCTACGGCTACGACCTTGGTGCTAGCCTCAGTGCCTTGCAGGATACTTCCCATCCCCGGCACCGGCAGGTATCGCGCGATCTGCGCGAGTTGGTCTACCGCCTCTTCTGCACGAGCTTCGAAGAACCGGTCAGCCGCTGGTGCCGCGAGCACGGCATCCGCTACGCGGGCGAGAAGGAGAGCATGCGCCTGACCCAGCTCCGCTACATGGATATCCCCGGCTGCGATCCCGGCCACACCAAGGCAGGGACCCGGCGCGAGGATCTGCTCGGCCAATCCCCCCGGCGCAACGCCCGCACCACCGCCTCCGCCGCCTACTTCTACGGCAAGGAAGGCGCGCTCTGCGAGTGCTACCACAGCCTCGGTTGGAGCGGCACCCTCCAGGATGCCCGGCTCATCGCCGAGAACCTGATCTGGGCCGGCATCCGCTATCTGGTGCCGCACGGGCTGTTCTACAGCACCCACGCCCTCAAGAAGCACGACGCTCCCCCCACCTTCTTCTTCCAAATGCCCTACTGGCCGCTCTTCGGCCAGTTGAGCGACCGGGTGAAGCGGTTGCTCGACGCCTTTGCCGGGACCTGGATCGACGCCCATGTCCTACTGGTCGAGCCCAGTGCGGGACAGCCCACCCGCGCGCAGTTGGAGGATTTCGAGGGCCTCCAGCACGCCCTGGTGGCAGCCCATGTGGATTTCCTGACCTGCGACCGGGACATCCTGGCGGAAGGCGAAGTCCGCGACGGCAAACTCCGTCTCCGCGACCTGACGGTGGACACCATCATCGTTCCCGCCATGGCCGATCCCGAGCCCGAGTTGACCGCCTGGCTCGCCAGCTTCCCCGGCACGGTCCTCCGTCGCGACGCCTTCGCCAGCGTCGGCGAACTGGCCCAGGCTGCGCCCCCTGCCCTGTCTTTGGGGGCCGACGCCAGCCGGGTCTTCAGCGTGGTCCGCACGGATGGCACGAGCCGCCGTATCCTGCTGGTGAACAACGGCAGCACGCCCGCGGACCTGCACATCGCACCGGGGTTCCCGGTCATTGAAACGCCCTTGCAGGACGATCTGCCGCCGTTGCTGGCGGGTGGCCATCGCCGGCTGGCCCCCTACGAAACGGTACTGCTCACCGAGAGCAACGAATCCCCGGCCCCGCCGCCCGGCCAGGTCGAATTGGCCTTCCCGTTGGATTGCACCGTGGAGCCACAGACGCCCAATCTGGTCCGGCTCAACCGCTGGGAACTGGCGCTTGCGGGACAGGAGGGAAGCGCCGTGGTCGATGCCACCCCCCTGTCGAACCAGCTCCGCCAGGGCAAACTGAGCTTCACACCGGAGATCCGCGAGGGATTTGGCCAGATGCCCACGCTCGGCCTGCCGACCCTGAATCTGCGCTACACGACCGAGTTCGAGTGGGATACAGATTCCGTGGAACTGGTCATGGAACCAGGCAGCCTGCTCGGCGACTGGTCCTTGCGGCTGAACGGATCGCCGGCGTTGACCGAGCAGGATTTCCGGCCCACGGGCACCCATGTGCGCGGTAGTCTGGGACTGGACCTCACGCCCTGGCTACAACTGGGGAACAACCGCCTGGTCATCGAGCTGACCACGAACCGTCTGGATGGTGGTCTACGCAACCCGCTGTACCTGGCGGGAGATTTCGGGGTCGGCCTCGCGCCGCTACGCCTGACGGAGCGTTCTGCGACCGGACACTTCGATGCCTACGAGACCAACGGCCTGCCCCACTTCTCCGGGGTGCTCGACTACTGCGCGACCGTGTCTCTCGACGACCCACCAGAGGCCGAGATGGTACCACTGGAACTGGCGCTGCCGGTGGACTGCGAGGATGCGCTGGAGATCGCGCTCAACGGGCATGAGTTCCACGCCATGCCGTGGTCGCCACGGCGCGTCCTGGTGCCTCGTGCCGAGCTGCGGTCTGGCGAGAACCAGGTACGCCTGCGGGTGCGCACCAGTTTGATCCGCGCCTTCGAGGGGCAACGATTCGACCTGGCACGGCACGCGTACGACGAACTGTAAGGACCCAAAGGACCCGAGGGACGCAAAGGACAAGTCGTCCCTTGTGTCCCTTTCGTCCTTTAGGTCCTTTGCCCCTATTCCCCGGCCAACAGTTGGTTGATGGAGGCGGCAGCGCGGCGGCCTTGGCCCATGGCGAGAATCACCGTGGCCGCACCGAGGACGATGTCGCCGCCGGCGAAGACACGTGGGATCGTGGTCTGGCCGTTGTCGTCGGCGACCAGGGTGCCCCACTTGGTCGTTTCCAGGCCGGGGGTGGTCTGCTTGATGAGGGGGTTGGAGGTGTTGCCGATAGCCACGATGACCGTGTCCACCTCGAACTCGAACTCGCTGCCCTTGACCTCAACGGGACGGCGGCGGCCGGAGGCGTCGGGCTCGCCGAGTTCGTAGCGCAGGCACTCGATGCTCGTCACCAGACCATGCTCGTCGCCGAGAATCCGCTTGGCGTTCTGCAGCATATGGAACTGGACGCCCTCCTCCTTCGCGTGCTCGACTTCCTCCACGCGGGCGGGCATTTCCTTCTCGGTGCGGCGGTAGATGAGATGCACTTCCTCGGCCCCGAGGCGAAGGGCGGTGCGGGCGGCATCCATAGCCACATTGCCGCCGCCAAGAACCGCGACCTTGCGCGAATGGGCGATGGGCGTCGCCGCCCGGCCCTTCTCGTAGGCGCGCATGAGGTTGGCGCGGGTGAGGTACTCGTTGGCGGAGAAGACGCCGACCAGGTTCTCGCCCTCGATGTTCATGAAGTTGGGCAAACCAGCACCGGTGCCGACGAAGAGGGCGTCGAAACCGTCCTTCTCCAACAGGTCCATCAGCTTGCGGGTCCGGCCCACGACGAAGTTGGGCACCAGATTGACGCCCATGGCCTTCAGGGTCTCGACCTCGCGGCGCACGATCTCCTTGGGCAGGCGGAACTCGGGAATGCCGTAGAGCATCACGCCGCCGAACTTGTGGAAGGCCTCGAAGACAGTCACCTCATGCCCCTCGCGGCGCACGTCCGCGGCCACCACCAGACCGGCGGGACCGCTGCCGATCACGCCCACCTTCTTGCCGGTAGCAGGCTTGACCTCGGGCACGGAGATGGTGCCGCGTTCCCGTTCCCAGTCCGCCACGAACCGCTCCAGGCGGCCGATGGCGACCGACTGCATGGGGTCCTTGAGGGACTTGCCAAGGGTGCATTCGGCCTGGCACTGGGTTTCCTGGGGACAAACCCGGCCGCAGATGGCGGGCAGCAGACTGGTCTGCTTGATGGTGTTCACGGCCGACTGGAAATCGCCGTCGGCAATGGCCGTCACGAAGTCGCGGATATTGATGGCGACGGGGCAGCCCTGGACGCAGGGCTGGTTCTTGCAGCGCAGGCAGCGCTGGGCTTCGAGCAGGGCCTGGGCCTCGGTGTAGCCGGTGGCCACCTCGGAGGTGTTGTTCCGCCGGACGTCCGGATCTTGGGCAGGCATATCCTGGGACGGGATGGCCATGCGCTCCTTGGGCTTCAGGGAAGCGCCGGCATCTCCGATCTCGGCCAACTTCGCAACAGCGCGCGCGTTGAGTTCGTCTCGCGTCGGATGACTCATGGATGGGGCTCCCTACTTCGTCTCGGTGGCTGCGCGGTAGGCCTGGTCCAGGTTGCAGGCGTGGTTCTCGTGGTCCGTCATCGCCTGGCGTTCCTGGTTGCGGTAGGCTTGCAGACGCTTCATCATGCCGTCGAAATCGACCTGGTGGCCGTCGAACTCGGGGCCGTCGACGCAGACGAACTTGGACTCGCCGCCCACGGTCACGCGGCAACCGCCGCACATGCCCGTGCCGTCCACCATGATCGTGTTCAGGGACACGACCGTATGGACAGCGTAGGGACGGGTGGTCTCGGCGCAGAACTTCATCATAATCGGCGGGCCTATGGCCACCGCCAAAGCGGGCTTCTCGGCGCGCTCGCAGACTTCCTTCAGCGGCTGGGTCACCAGGGCCTTGCGGCCATAGCTGCCGTCGTCGGTGCAGACGATCAGCTCGTCCGACTGGGCGCGCATCTCGTCTTCCAGAATCATCAGTTCCTTGTTCCGGGCGCCGATGATGGTGACCACGTAGTTCCCGGCGGCCTTGAGGGCCTGCACGATGGGATAGAGGGGGGCGACTCCGATACCGCCGCCGACGCAGACTACCGTCCCTACGTTCTCGATGTGGGTGGGCTGGCCAAGCGGCCCCACCAGCACGGCCAGGGTGTCGCCGACATTCAGGGACGCCAGCTTGGCGGTGGTCATGCCGACGCGCTGGAAAATAAGGGTGATGGACCCCGCTTCGGCATCCGCGTCGGCAATGGTCAGCGGAATGCGCTCGCCGAACTCGCCGTCGATGGAGAGCAGGATGAACTGTCCGGCCTTGCGTTCCCGCGCGATCAGTGGCGCGCTGACCCGCAGGCAGAAGACGTTTTCGGAGAGCTGCCGCTTCTCCAGGATCGTGGGGGTTTGTGCCATCATGTTGCGGATTCTTCCTGTTGGCAATCGAACGGCAGGGCCAGCGCCCGGGAAAGCATACCAATACTGCGCCCCTCACCAACCACAACCCGGACCACGCCAGGCATGGCCATTCTCCTCGGCGCAAGGGCGTACTATAGTTCGGAAGTCCGCCCACAACGACGGTTTTGTCGTCGAATCCGGACCTGCCTTCCCCATTCCCCGCAAAAAACGGATATCCTTCCATGGATGCCCTAGTCAATACCGCCCCCGGCTGTCTTGAACGACGCCAGCTTCCCACTCCCGACCCAGGCCACGGGCAGGTACGCATCCGCACCCTCGCCTGCGGAGTCTGTGCCACCGACCTGGAAATGATCCAGGGGTGGTCGCGGACGGGCTTCCCGGCCATCCCCGGCCACGAATGGTGCGGCGTAGTGGACATGGTCGGCCCCGGCGGCGATGCCGCCCTGATCGGACGACACTGCGTGGGCGACAATGTGCTTCCCGACGGCGGCGAAGTGGGCTTCGAGCATCCGGGCGGCTACGCCCAGTACTTCCTCACCCAGGAAGCCAATCTGCGCCTGCTGCCCGACGGGACCGATCCCGCCGTGGCGACCCTGATCGAGCCCCTAGCCGTCTGTCTGCGCGGGCTGCGCCGCCTGCGTCCCTTGGGCAACCGCCCCACGCTGGTGGTGGGGGACGGGGCCATCGGCCTGCTCATGACCACCCTCCTGGCCGGGGAAGGCGCGACGGAGCTCGCCGTCCTCGGCGGCGTCCCGGAACGCCTGGCGCTGGCCCGCACCCTGGGGGCATCGGCGACCGAGGACTACCATGCCGCGGATCTCCAGGATTGGCTTGCCTCCCGCTTTGCCGTGGTCATCGAGGCATCCGGCACCGAGGGTGGTATGCGCACCGCCCTGGCGGCCGCCGCCAACCAAGGTACGGTCCTGATCCCGGGCGACTACGGGGAGCATCACGCCAACTTCCCCTGGAACGACCTGCTCCACCGGGAGCTTGCCCTCGTCGGCTCGAATGCGGGCACCGGTGCCTGGGACGAGGCCGTCTCGCGTTTCCTGGCGAAACCTGACCGATTCGTCCCCATCGTCACCCACCGGATACCCGCCTCCGACCACGCCGAGGCCATCGATCTGGCACGGACTCGCCGGGATGGAGCGGCCCGGGTGGTCATCACCTGGCCGACGGCTCTCTAGCTGTCCCGCTCCCTCTGATTGGCGACCCGATTCCGGCGGCGGAGCCGGGACGGAAGCAGGCGGTTACGGCTGCCTCTTCTGGTTCTCTTCCATCTGCATCAGGGCATACTCTTCCGGATAGAGGGCTTTCATGCAGTCCGGGCAGATGCCATGGGTGAAGTCGGCTTCCGAGTGCTCCGCCACATAGGACTCGATCTGCCGCCAGTACCCCTTGTCGTCGCGGACCTTCTTGCAGGACGAGCAGATCGGCAGCAGGCCACTGAGTCGCTTCACCTCGTGCATGGCCTTGACCAGTTCCGCATTGCGGCTGGCAAGCTCGTCCCGCTGCTGGGCCACACGGTCGAACAGCTGCCCCATGGCCTCGCGGTAAAACAGGACCGTCAACGAGCTGATGGTACACGCCAAGGCCATGCAGGCAGTATAGACCGACCAATGGAAGCCGCTACCGAGGTAGTCGTCCGGAACCAACCGTCTCCCCAGGAAGCCGGTGGAGTAGCCAGCACCAACCAGTCCGACGAACAGGACAACCAGGGCCACGTACAGCCAGCCCAGTCGGCGCGAGCCAAAGGTTGCCAGCACCGCTGCCGTTGTCGGGAACAGGACGATAGTCCCCGCCAGCATCCCGAGGGTGACGATTCCGGGCAGACTGCCGATCGTGAGCAGAGCAACCAACAGCGTCGCCTTGCGGCCAGAAGCAATTCTGCGCCGAAGCACTGCCAACAACACGATTGCCACCACGACGAGTGCCTGCCCGATATCGCGACGAGACCATCCCACCTCTGCGGAACGGCAGAACGCAAACCCTATTGTCACCACACTCGCCACCGCCACGACCTGCAGTAGACGGTTGATCAGCCCATCACGGAGATTCTCCTCCCCTTCCCCCGCACAGTGTACCTCGCGCAGTTCGTCATCGGCCATGTCTGTGATTCCCCGGTTTGTCGATGCAGCCTGCCTCCCCTGCCCTTGTCCCGTTAGCCGAATCGTATTTGTACCCCAAACTATCTGTCGGTTCCATGGCCTACAAGTCTACCAAGGAAAATCGGCTCCTCCGGCAGATCCTCGTCCGACAGCATCCCGCGACCGCCCCAACAGTCCCTGCAAGACCCATGCATTCAACCTCGGCGAACAACTCGGTAGGAGTGCGGGGATACCGGCAGAGCTCCCGCCCCTTCGATCTACTGCCTCAACTGCCCCAGCAGTTCGCTGGCTGCCGCCACGATGCGCGCCTCCGCGTCCGGGAACGGCATGGTCGTGCCGTAGTAGCGGATAGCGCTGTCCACCTCATATCCACCTTCGGCGAAGGCGGCGGCAGTGGGGATGTAGCTGGGACAGTCGCTGGCGTAGGCGGCAACCGCAGTCGCGGCAAAGGGGCTGGCCGCCATGATCTGGTGAGCGTACTCCACAAAGACCTCGCCCGGCAGCGCGACCAGAGCGCCATTGCCGACCCGGAGCGCCTGGATCTCGTAGGGGAGAG
>QKCY01000426.1 GCA_003245525.1 Victivallales bacterium
CGATGTGCCCCGCGCTCGCTGAAGCTGCGCGCTGACTTCCGCCTGAAGGCGGGACTCCGACAATGTTTATACCATACTGAAACCAAATGACTTGCAATGCATTTCTTGCACAGAAAACAAGGTCCTGGATGATAGTAGCACGAAGAAATAAATGGTAGTTCTCTGCCAGGCATACGGCAAGGGATGAGGCGGTAGGCCGGTGCCTACTGCGGCATCCTCCTGGGTCTACCTTCGTGTGTTTCGAGCAAGTTCGTGGCTGCCTATTCCTCTTCTTCCTGAAGTCCCCATGCCCTGTGTCATGCTCTGGACGGGGACGAAATCAGGATACCCAAACACGGGGGGGCTACGTATCTGCCGGATGAGTCCTAGTTATGATGCCCGCAGGCGCCTTCGCGCCAGGGGACGAAGGCCGGGTTGGGTTCGGGCATGATCGCCCCCACCTCCCGGCGCCAGGAGACCAGCTTGGCATACAACTCGCAGACCCGTTGCGGCTCGGTCGTCGCCAAGTCGTTCTGCTCGGAGATGTCTTCGGCCAGGTTGTACAGCTCCAGGTGTCCGTCCTCGAAGAACTCGATGAGCTTCCACTCGTCCTCGCGGACAATGCCACCGGGCGTACCGCCTTGGTTCCCGTAGTGGGGATAGTGCCAGAAGATCGGGCCGCGCCGCATGGGTTCACCGCGGAGCAGGGGCAGGAAGCTCACCCCATCCATGTGTTGCTCGGGGCGCAGGGGGGCGCCGGCGGCTGCCAGGAAGGTGGGATAGAAGTCGGGGCTGGTCACCGGTTCGTCGCACTGGCTGCCAGCAGGGACCACGCCGGGCCAACGGGCCAACAGGGGCTCGCGCACCCCGCCCTCGTAGGTCCAGCCTTTGCCTTCGGTCAAAGGCGCGTTGCAGGTGGGCGAGCCCTCGCTGGTGGACAGGCCACCGTTGTCGGAGGTGAAGACGATGAGCGTGTTGTCCATCATGCCGCGCGCTTCCAGGGCGGCGAACACCTTGCCGATGTTCTCGTCCAGACTCTCGATCATGGCCGCGTAGGTGGTGTGGGACTGCACCAGCCGCCGCCGGATGCGCTGGTTCTTCTTGTGCTCGCAGGGGAAGAAGTCGCCGTCGGCGAACGTCTCCACCTGGTCGAGCCCCATTGCCTTGGCCTTCGCCTCGTACTTGGCGATCTTCTCAGCCTTGGCCTGCAAGGGGTTATGGACCTGATAGAAACAGAGATTGAGGAAGAAGGGCCGGGAGGCGTCGTGGTTCGCGATGAGCCGCGCGGTCTCGTCGCCCAGCCGGTCGGTGAGGTATTCGCCCTCCGGACCGTCCGGGAGGGTCGGGATGCTCCAGGGGCTGAAGTAGCCATGCCAGGGACAGCCCATCTGGCAACCCCCGACGTTCACCTCGAAGCCGTGCTTGTCCGGCCAGAAGGGCTCCTCGCCCAGGTGCCACTTGCCCACGTGCCAGGTGGCGTAGCCCGCCGCCTGCATGGCCCGCGCCAGGCTGAACTCCGCCAGGGGCAACTCGTGGACGTAGGGGGCATCGATCAGCCGTCCCTGGGTATAGGCCCCGATCCAGTCGGTGACGCCAACCCGCGCCGGGTACTTGCCACTGAGCAGGCTGGCCCGAGTGGGGGAGCAGACCGGACAGGCCGCATAGCCGTTGGTGAAGGTCATCCCTTCCCGCGCCAGCCGGTCGATGTTGGGCGTCTCGTAGAACTCGCTCCCCATGCAGGAGATGTCCTTCCAGCCCATGTCATCGATCAGGATCAGGACGATATTCGGTTGCGTCATCGGGCACACTCCGCTGGCTAGGGTCGGGCGACCATGGAAGGATCAAACCTACCCCAGCCAAACGGAGTTGCCAAGCGCCTAGTTGTCGCCTTCGTCGTCCTCGTCGCCATCGTCGTCCGAGGCGTCGAACCAGTCCGTCCGGTCGGTCTCGCGACCGCGTCCGTCGAAGCGGTATTCCTTGATCTCCTTGCCGCGATGGATCGTGACCATGTAGGTCCGGTCATGCAGCGGCTCCAGCTTGCCGTCCACCACCTGGAGGCTGGTTTCCAGGGCCACATAGCGGGTCGATTCCGACTTCTTCCAGTCCCGCTCCTTGTGCAGTGCCTGGAGCGCTGCGTCGGGCAGATCCTTGGCCGCGATCAGCTCCTCGTACTCGACCAACTGGGCGTCCTGCGAGACGACCGCCGTGAACCACTCCTTGTCCTGGCGCAGGGAGAGGGAGTAGAGCAGCACGCCCTCGTCGTCCTCCACCTCTGCTTCGGCGATCTTCGCCTGCGGGAAACGCTCCGCCACGACCTTCTTCACGGTCTCGGGCAGTTCCAGCACCTGATCCGAGAGCAACTGGAGCTCGCGGCGTTCCCCGGCTTCGTTGTAGTACTTGATCTCGTAGGAAATGCGGGGCTGGTGCAAGGCCACGAACTTGCCCGAACGGGCCACGCCGCGCCGCTCGTGCCGCTCCACCCGGACTAGTTTCCCGCGGCCCACCCGGTCGCGGACCTTCTGCTGCAAGGGGGCGGGCAGGTCCTTGAACTCCACCTTGCCCTCGATCTCGCCGATCACCCCTTCGGGGCTCACCTCCACTTCGAGCCGCCGCTCGTTGTTGTTCAGGACCACCTCGTAGTACCAGGCTCCGCGTTCGCGCTCCCGGTTGATCTTGGTGACCTTCGCATCCGGGAAGTTGGCCCGGATGACCTGGCTCGGCTTCTCAGGCAGATACCCTACCTCGTCGGCCCCCAGCAGGGGGAACGAACCACCGATTGCCAGCACGGCAAAAAGGAAACACTGCACAGTCTTCATCATCATTTCTCCTGTTGCATCGTTACGGCCAAGGGCAGGCGCACAGAAAAGCAACTCCCCTTGCCGACTTCGCTTTCCACGGACACTTCGCCGCCACAGGCATGGGCAAGGGCTTGGACCAGGGCCAGTCCCAACCCGTTACCGGGCGTGGTCCGGCTGGCCTCGCCCCGGAAGAAGCGGTCGAACACCTGCGGCAAATTGGCGACCGGAATGCCGCAACCGGTATCGGCAACGGCGATCTCCACGCTAGCGGCAACGGGGTTGGCAGCAATGGATACCTGCCCCCCCGCCGCCGTGAATTTAAAGGCGTTGTCAAGCAGATTCGCCACCATCCGCTGCACATGGCGGCGGTCGCCGGCCACGGCCGGGAGGGTCTCGGGAAGCTCAAGCTGGAAACAGATCCCGCGTTCCTCGGCCACCGGCTCGAACAACTCGTGGGCCTCAGCCAGGACCGACCGCAGATCGACCGCCTCCCGCTGGGGCTTCTTCAGCCCGGCGTTGGCTTCGGCAATGTCGAGCATGGTGTTGATGAGCACCACCAGCCGGTCGCACTCCTCGATTACCTGGCCCCGGGCCTCGCGGTAGGACTCCAGCGATTCCCCAGACAGCGTCACCGTCTCCATCAGGCCCCGAATCCGGGTGAGTGGGCTACGCAAGTCGTGGGCGATATTGTCGGTCACCTCGCGCAGTTCCCGGACCAGCGTGCCGATCCGGTCCAGCATCGCGTTGAAGGCATCCACCAGCGTGTCGATTTCGCGGCCGCGCCCCAGGCGTGGTACCCGGCTGGTCAGATCGCCGAGACCGATGCCCGCCGCCGTCTGCGTAACCCGTTCGACTCCCGCCATTGCCCGGCCGATCAGCAACCAGCCCAGCCCGACCCCTAGAACCAGCGTTCCCCCCAGCACCCAGAAAAAGAGGCGCTGGTAGTGGTGGACCGCCGGGGCCGCCGTCTCCACCTGGCCGACCTGCAGATAGTTGCCATCGTCCAAACACGCTTCCGCCAAGCGCAACGAGAGATGCAGATCCGGTACCGGCAATGTGCGGAACCGCACATCGCCCGGCTGCAACTCCGCCAGACCAGGGGTATCGAGCGAGACATCCTGCCACGGTTCCAGCGGCGAACTGGCCGCTACCGCCAGGTTCGACCGCCGGAACACCATCACCGCATTCTCCGTGCCCCGAGCCTCGGCCGCCCGCCGCAGATCCCCCGCCAGCGCCTGCAAGCCGAACTCGTGGTAGAGCGCGCTGAACTGGCGCACATCGGCCAACAGGGCGTCGTCCTGCGCCTCCGCGAAATGCCGCCGCAACGTCACCGTTTCGGTATAGAGCAGGACCAGGGCCACCGCCACGAACAGCAGGGCGTAGCACAGCGTCAGCCGCAGGCGCACCGTGTTCAGGGCTCGGAATGGCCTACTCCAGGACATAGCCGACCCCCCGCACGGTATGGATCAGCGGCGGCTCGCCCGGTCGCTCGATCTTGCTCCGCAGACGGCACATGCGCGCTTCCACCACATTGGTCTGCGGGTCGAAGTTGTAGTCCCACACATGCTCCATGATCATTGTCTTGGAGACCACGCGGCCCGTGTTGCGCATGAGGTATTCCAGCAGCTCGAACTCCCTCGGTTGCAGTTCGACCCGTTCGCCATCGAGGGTCACCTTCCGGCGCTGGGTATCGAGTTCCAGGCCCCGGAGTCCGAGGGTGGTCGCCTCCGGGATGGCCGAGACGCGGCGGATCAGCGCCTGGACCCGCGCCAGCAGCTCCGAGAAGGAGAAGGGCTTCACCAGGTAGTCGTCGCTGCCAGCCTGCAGACCCGCGATGCGGTCGTCCACGCTGCGCTTGGCACTGAGCACGATGACCGGCGTCTGCACGCCCCGCTGGCGCAGTTCCTGGATGAGGGAGATACCGTCCAGCTTGGGGAGCATCACGTCGACGATGGCCACGTCGAAGCGGCCCGTGCTCGCCCAGCCGAGTCCAGTCCGGCCATCGGTCGCGTGCTCCACGCTGTACCCGGCCTGGCGGAGGCCCTTGGCCACGAACTCCGCGGTCCGCACATCATCCTCGACGATCAGTACGGTCATGCCCGTTCCCCTGTGTACTCAGTCGTCGTCATCGTCGTCATCGTCGTCGTCCCCATCATCCGCATCGGACCAGTGGGGCTGGACCTTGCCGTTGGCGACCACGACTTCGGTCTTCTTGCCGTCCGCCTTGCGCAGTTCCACCTCGTAGACCGTCACCGGCTCCTTGAGGGCGGCGTAGGCTCCGAACAACCGCACGGCCCGGATTTCCCGCTGTTCGACTTCCAGCAACTTCGCGCCGGGGAACTTCTCCTCGCAGGCGGTGCAAACCGTCGCGGGGACCGCGGCCATCGCCAGTTCCCGCTCGATCTTGCTGATCGTCCCGGCCTCGTCCACCACCACTTCCACCTCCTGGCCCGCCACGCGGAACTCCACCTCGTAGACGGTGCTGCCCGGTTCGCGCTCGCACTCGCCCACGGTCACCTTGGCGCCGGGGAAAGCCGCCTCGATTGCCTGCTTCACCGGATCGGGGAGGACGACCTTCTCGTCCGCCGTAGCGACTCCGAGTAGTCCTACGGCCAGAACTGCCGCCCATCCGTATCGGCTCCATGCCTTTGTCGCCATTGCCGTCTCCTGCGGTTGCCTGCACCCAGTTCCGCACCATCCGGGGCACCCTTGCCGGACGTTGCGTAGCAGGACCAGTGAGGTCCCGTTACCCGCAAGTGTACCATCCCCAGGTGACCCGAAGCTGACGCCAATATTACCAAATGGTCATCTCGCGGTCAGACCGCCAGAATGGCCAGGAAAACCGGATAGCGACGACCGTTCTTCTCGGCGATGTGAATGATCTCCCAGGGACAGCAGGCGCAGCCCTGCGGCAGCCCCCCAGTCGGCCACTTCCTTCTCCGAAAACCCGTTGTGTGGCACCACCATCTCGCCGTGGAAACTCCCGTCCTCGGTCACCAAATCGACCAGAGCCATTCTGCCGCCTGGCCGCAGGCGCTCGGCAACCCGGACCAGGAGCCCCGGCACATCCGCCACGTGATGCAGCATCATGGCCGAGTAGGCCAGATCGAAGGTCTCGCTCAACCCATGATCCCCAAGCAAATCGAGACAGACCACACGCAGCTTCGCGGTCGGTTTCTCCGCCAGTTTGGCGGCGAACTGTTCGACCATGCCGGGGCTAGCATCGGTACCCAGGATGGAGCCCAGAAAGGGTGCCAGGGCCAAAGCCAACTCGCCGGTGCCGCAGCCCAACTCCAGGGCGGTCTGGGTGCCATCCAGACCGAGACGCTGCCGCAGCGCGGCGACGACGGCCTGGTTCCGGGCGGCATGGGCAGGATTCGCATCCCAGCTCTTTGCGCGCTCATTGAAGTCGATAGGAGTCATGGTGGTCACTCGGTTCGGGTGGAACTGTCCGGTGGTGCCAAGGGGATGCCGCTGGCCTTCATCCATTTCCAGACGGCGGTGTGGCTCACCCCAAACTGTCTCCCCACTTCGGCCTTGTTCCAGTCGCATTGTTCCAGCAGTTCGCGCAATTGGGCGGCAGTGGGGCGCCGCCGACGCCTGCGCACCACCGGCGCGGGAGCGGCTGCGACCGGCAGTGCCACGGACCCGCCGCGCAGTTCCTCGGGAAGATGCTGGAGCTCGATGCTGCCTTCGGGACAGACCACGAAGGCATACTCGATGGCGTTGGCCAGTTCCCGCACGTTGCCGGGCCAGGGATAGGCGCGCAGGGCCGCGAGTCCTTCCGCTGTGATCCCGGCAATCCGTTTGCCGGTCCGTTCGGCCAGGCTCTCCACAAAGCTCTCGACCAGCAGGGGCACGTCCTCGGGGCGTTCCCGCAGGGCAGGCAGCCGGATCGGGAACACCCGCAACCGGTAGTAGAGGTCCTCGCGGAACTCCCGGCGGGCAACCATGGCCGCCAAATCCCGGTTGGTGGCGGCAAGCACCCGCACGTCGACCCGGCGCGTGTCGCTGTCGCCCACCCGCTCGAACTCGCCCTCCTGCAAGACCCGGAGCAGCTTCACCTGCATGGCAGGCGAGATCTCGCCGATCTCGTCTAGGAACAACGTGCCACCATCCGCCGCCTCGAACCGCCCGATGCGGTCGCGCACCGCCCCGGTGAAAGCCCCCTTCACATGGCCGAACAGCTCGCTTTCCAGCACGGATTCCGCCAGCGCCCCGCAGTTCACCCGTACGAAGGGACGTCCTTGCCGGGAACTGCGCTCGTGGATGGCGGTGGCCGCCATCTCCTTGCCGGTGCCGCTCTCGCCGGTCAGCAACACCGTTACTTCGCTCGATGCCGCCAGCTCGATGTTGCGGAACACGTCCTGCATGGGCCGCGACCGCCCCACCATCCCCTCGAAGCGGTCGCCCGCCTGGAACCGGTTGCGCAGGTTGGCCACCTCCGCCCGCAGGTTGGCAATGGGCCGGAAGTCCACCACGGTCACCAGTACGCCGTGCATCACCTCCGCGTCGCGCAGCGCCCGCGCGTTCATCAGCACCGGAACCTGTTCGCCCTCCCGGTTGACCAGGCGGCACTCGCAGCCGTACAGGCAAGTGGGGTGCTCGGGCGTGCCGGGATTGCCCAGGAGGGAACCCACCCGTTCGGCCCCGGCGCAACCCGGTGCCCGCAACCAGGTCACCGGCTTGCCCAGCGCCTCCTCCGCCGAGTAGCCGGTGATCTCGGTCATCGCCGAGTTCCACAGCCCGATCTCCCCTTCGGGGGTCAGGACCAACACCCCTTCGGCCATCGTCTCCAACAGCAGTTCGGCAGACACATCCATGGTCGGCATCCGTAGTCTTCGGCGAAACCAAACGAAACCTGACGGGAAAAACACCACACAGGTAACGTTACCTTGCGTCTGGGTCCTGTCAAACGGAACGCAACCTCTTCTCGGCTTGGCCCCGACGGGGAACCGATAAGAGACTATCGATACGTGAATTGCAGATTTCCTCCCAAACCAGTGACGAAGTTGGCACAGGTCCTGCAATGAGGTGTCGCAATGATATCTGCACTGGTTGATTCGATGCAAGGAACGAACTCATGAAACTCGTGGTAATCGGTGGTGTGGCTGGCGGTGCCAGCGCGGCGGCACGAGCCCGGCGGCTCGACGACACAGCGGAAATCATCATGGTGGAGCGGGGCCCGGACGTCTCCTTCGCCAACTGCGGCCTGCCCTACCATGTCGGCGGGACGATCGCCGACCGCGAGGCGCTGCTCGTGGCCAAGCCGGAGCAACTGGTCGGCTGGTACCGGATCGATATCCGCACCAACACCGAGGCGGTGAAGATCGATCCGGAAACCAAGACGGTGCAGCTGCGCAATCTGGTTACCAACGAGGAGAAGGACGAAACCTACGACGCCCTGATCCTCAGTCCTGGCGCGGCTCCCGTCCGGCCTCCCCTCCCCGGCGTCAACTCCCCCCGCGTGCTGACGCTCCGCAATCTGCCCGACATGGACCGCATCATCGAGGTCGGCAAGGATGCCAAGTCGGCGGTGGTGATCGGCGGCGGCTACATCGGCCTGGAGATGGCGGAGAACCTGCGCGAGCGCGGCCTGGACGTGACTCTGGTCGAGTTGACCAAACAGGTCATGGGTCCCGTCGATCCCGAGATGGCGACGTTGCTCCACGACGAACTGCGCCGCCACGGCATCGACTTGCGGCTGGGCACCTCCGTCACCGCTTTCGCGGATACGGAAGCCGGCCTCGATGTCCACCTCTCCACCGGCGAAACGGTCAGTACGCAACTGGCCATCATGGCCGTCGGCGTGAAGCCGGAGACCACCTTGGCCGTCGGCGCGGGCCTGGAACTGGGGGCCACCGGCGGGATCAAGGTGGACGCCCAGATGCGCACCAGCGTGCCCGACATCTACGCCGTGGGCGATGCGGTCGAGGTCCCCGAATACCTCTCCGGCAACCCCTCCCTGGTGCCGCTGGCCGGTCCCGCCAACCGGCAGGGCCGAATCGCCGCCGACACCATTTTCGGTCGCGAAAGCGCCTACCGCCGGACGTTGGGCACCGCCATCTGCAAGGTCTTCGATGTGGCCGTGGGCATGACTGGCCTCAGCGAGAAGGCTGCCGCCAAGCAGGGCATCGCCGTGGACAAGGTCTACGTGCATCCCAATAGCCATGCGGGCTACTACCCCGGGGCCACGCCGGTCCACTTCAAGCTGATCTTCTCGCCCGACGACGGCCAGGTGCTGGGCGCCCAGGCCGTGGGCATGGACGGCGTGGACAAGCGCATCGACGTGATCGCCACCGCCATCCGGGCGGGCATGACCGTCTACGACCTCGAACACCTGGAGCTCTCCTACGCCCCGCCCTTCGGCTCGGCCAAGGACCCCGTCAACTACGCTGGCTTCGTCGCCTCGAACGTCCTCCGTGGCGACTGCCCGCATATCCATGCCGACGACCTCCAGCTCGCCAAGCCCGGCCGGGTGCCGCTCGATGTGCGCCGCGATGTCGAGGTGATGCTCGGCAAATTGCCCGGTGCCGTCCACATCCCGCTCCACGAGCTCCACGACCGCTTGGGTGAACTGGACAAGGACGTGGAGTACGTCGCCTACTGCAAGGTGGGTCTGCGCGGCTACCTGGCCACCAAGATCCTCCGCAGCAATGGCTTCCGCGCCGTGAACCTGGACGGCGGCACCTGCACCCTCGGCATGGTTACTGGCGAGACCGGTTCCCAGACTGTCACCCCCATTCCCCGTTCCCAAGCCTGCGGTAGCTCCTGCCACTGCGCCCAGAAGGATACTCCGATGCCTGCCAAGACTACCGATCCCGCCCCGGCCGCCACGATCATCAAGGAAATCGACGCCTGCGGCTTGCAGTGCCCCGGTCCGATCCTCCGCCTCAAACAGGCCGTGGACGAGCTCCAGCTCGGCCAGGCAATCGCCATCACCGCTTCCGATCCCGGCTTCGCCAAGGACGCTCCTGCCTGGTGCAGCGCCACCGGCAACGAACTGGTCTCCCTGGATTCCGTCGGGCGCACCATCCGGGCCGTCATCGCGAAGGGCCCCGGCCTGGCACCGCTCGTGGCCGGCGGGCCGGCTGGCAAGCGGAAGATGACCAGCGTGGTCTTCAGCAACGATCTGGACAAGGCCATGGCCAGCTTCATCATCGCCAACGGTGCCGCCGCAGCGGGCATCGAAGTCACCCTCTTCTTCACCTTCTGGGGCCTGAGCCTGCTCCGCAAGCGGCCCGCCCCGCCAGTCAAGAAGGGGCTTCTCGACCGCATGTTCGGCATGATGCTGCCCAAGGGCACCAAGGGCCTCAAGCTGTCCAAGATGAACATGGGCGGCATGGGCACGGTCATGATGAACCACGTCATGACTACCAAGAACGTCGAGCCGCTCGAAGCCCTGCTCTTCCAGGCTCGCGCCGCCGGCGTCAAGATGGTTGCCTGCACCATGTCCATGGACGTCATGGGCATCAAGCCTGAGGAGCTGATCGACGGGGTCGAACTGGGCGGCGTCGCCGCCTACGTCGCCGAGCTCTCCCAGAGCCAGGCCGGCCTCTTCATCTAGGCAATCGCCTGATCCATCTCCGCGGGGCGGGCACTTCGGTGTCCGCCCCGTTTGCGTCTGGGCCATGCCCTTTGGCGGGTGACACCACACTGTACCAGTAGAGTGTTGTTACCGGCCAGAAACGAGAAGGACGATGGGTTTCGGGTCGGGCGACACGCTCCCCCCCGAGGCCGGGCGGTTCTCCAGCACATTGGTTCCCTGTCGAGTGTAGGGGATGGGGGGAATGCTGTCTGGTACCCGGCCATACACCCAACGCCGCAAGAGGAACTGCATGGGCCGGGTTTGGCACCCCAACGCGCCTGGAACACGTTGGGCATCCATTCCATGCCTCTGCTCCCCGCCCAGCACGAGGGAGGACGATCCGCCTCCTCGCCTAGCCCTTGGCTCCTGCACCAGACAGGACGCATACCAGCCGCCTACTGGTTGTAGTACCAGTGCAGATACTGATATGTGGTGGTCTCGCCATACCACTCGGCCACGTAGGGAACTCGCGCCGCATGGCCGTCGGCAAAGGCGATATTGGCCCCGTTCTCATGCATCGGATAGAGCTGGCGGCGGCAGTCGGACGAGTCGTCCTTGCCTTCCAGCATGCACATGCGGTCGGGACTGTCGGCGTCACCGAACCAGATCTTCTCGCTCGGCCGGACCACGGAACCCAGCGAGTGCGAGCTCAGATAGTCGCCCAGGCAGCGGCGGTTGGCCCCGTACGAGATGGTGCCCGTGCTGGCGCTCGGACACTTGCGGGACTCATCGGAATTGAGGTAGGAGGCAATGAGGGCGTACCAGGTAACATACGGACCGCCGCTCGGCCCCATGAAAGCCAACGGCATTTGGTCGTCGTAGTCGTTGGCATACATCAGGGAGCATAGCCCAATCTGCTTGAGATTGTTGATACAACTGATTTGCCGGGCCCGGGCCCGAGCCTGGGCCAGAGCCGGCAACAGCATCGAGGCGAGAATCGCGATGATCGCGATGACCACCAACAGCTCAATCAGGGTGAATCGGCGTCGACGGCTCATGGAAGCTCCTCCATCAATGCAGAGATTCTATGCCCGAATGCCACCCATTTCTAGGATACTTGCCCGGCTCCACAAAAGCAACTCAACCGCCTGAATCAGCGGCAGTTGACCCCTCGTTTTGAGACCGAAAGGGAGCGCCAAAAGCCGGATTCCGCGCCGAAGGAAAAAGCCACTGAATCGGAATAGATTGAGTCAGTTCCCGATTCCCCATTTGGCCGCCAGATACTGCTGGATCGCCTCCATCTCGTCGAAACGCAGGATGCGCCCGAAGACCAGCACCTCGCCGACATCGCCGCCAAGGGCTTGCCCCTGCGAGGCCGAGGCCCCCAGTACCGTAACCGTGCCAATCGCCGCACCGTTCCGCTTCTGAACCGTGAAGACCTGGGGAGCCCAGGTGGCCGTTTTCGCGCCGCCAGGCGCACCGACCATCCAGTTCGGCGCAACCCACTCCTGGCCGGTGCCGTTGTAGCTCGCGATAATCCGCTGCCAGGCGGGTCCGCACGCCTCCAGGGCCTGGGACACGACAAAGACGGTCACGGGACCGGGGGCGCGCTGGAGATCCGCCACCCGCAGGCTGCCAGTACCGTTGCCGCGTAGCACAGGCTGGCCGTTCATGCCGTCGGCAACCCATTTCACCGCCCCGTCCGGCAGATTGGGCAGGGCCACGCGGCGGTTGGGCGACTTGTCGCGCCAAGCCTGCACCGTCCCGTCGGGCTTGAGGTCAAGGGACTCCTTGTCCGCGGCGTCGAACCACAGCACCAACCCATCGGTGACCATCGTCTTGGCGGTGATGGGCGGACAGGGCGCATAGGCGAGGTCCCGGGCCGGTGCTTGCGGCGCGTCGGGGTCGCGCCAGTCCGCCCCCGCAACCCAATGGGGACCGCCAAACTCGTAGGCACCCAGATCCGGTGCCTTGCCCTGGTAGCCATCGGTGATGCCCGGAATCACCACGCCCGCATCGATGGCCGCCGAACCCTTGGTCGGGTAGCCGTTCGGGTCCACCGCGCCCGAGGCGTTGTGGGCCAACTCCGGCCCCAGTTCGCCCTGGACAAACTCGCGCGGATTCATCGGGTTCATCATCTCGTTGACGAGGTTGTTGATGATTCGGGTCCCCTTCATGGTCGGGGTGTAGGCAGCGTAGCAGTAGGTGCCGAAAGCGCCGCCCGTCTGGGTGATGGTGTTGTTGTAGATCTGGTGATGCAGCGCGTCGCTGTTGATGTGGAACGCATTGCCCCCGCAGGCCCAGACCATGTTGTGGTGAACCACGAAGTTGCTGCTGAAGTTGTCGAGGTAGATACCGTTGCAGTGGGGGTTGTCGTGCACCCAGTTGTAGGCGATCACCCCGCCCTCTCCATCCGTCCCCCAGCAGTAGATCGCCCCGGCATCATTGTTGAGCATATTGCCGTCGTAGAGGTCGTTGTATTGCAGACTGATGCGCTTGCTGCCACCGTGCTGGATGGTATCGCGACCCGCCCGGAAGATGGTGCAGTGTTCCACCCGCGCTCCCACCGACCGGCTCAGGTCCAATCCGCCGCGCCCGCTGCCGAGATAGTTGGCGTCGTGGACCACGCAGTTCAGCAGGGCATTGTCCTCGCCCGTCATGGTCAGCGCCGTGGTCGCGCCGTAGGCAATCAGACAGTGCCGCCAGGTATTGCGCTTGCCGGTGATCACGTTCGGCGTCGGGGGTGCCTTGCCTTCAGGGTACTCGCGGATGTGCTCGACATAGCGCAGTTGGCAGTTCTCCAGAGTGCAATCCTCCGCTCCGGCCATGCTCACCGCCGCGCCGAGGATATCCACGCCCTTCACTTCGATGAAGGCCAACTTGGCCAGGTCCACCGCCAGATCCCGCTGTTTCACCTCGACTTGATGATCGGCAGGGGACTTCCCGTCCGTGGTCCAGAGATAGACGGTACCTGTCGCCTCGTCGAGGAACCACTCTCCGGGACTATCCAGGCCGGCCAGGGCACCGACCAGCAGGTAGGGATTGCCCGCGCGGGGCTTGTAGGGGTCCTCCTTGTGGTACTTGTCCTTCACCTTGGCCTCGGTGGTGGTGTCGAAACGGAAGGACGTGCCCGGTTGGTAACCGGTCACCCGCCGGGTCTTGTTCACCCACTCGCTCCCCGGCCAGAAGATGACCACCGCGCCATTCCAGTCGCCGGGTGGCAGATTGGGATCGGCCAGCGTCTCGTAGCCGGTTCCCTCCCCGGCCCGCGCGCGCTGCATTGCCATCAGATCGTCCACCGGCGAGTTCGGCCAACGCGCCTCCAGCATCATCTTCCCGTCCACGAACAACTGGCCAAAGCGGAGCTCGGTCTTCAGGCTGTAGATGCTGCCCCGATACACCTGCCAGGTGCCGACCAGCGGCTCGGCCCCGCTTAGGACCACCTTCCCGCCCGGCCGCGCCAGGAACCGGATCGGCTTCCCGCCCTCGCCTGACGCCTGCGGCCGCAGGGTCTCCCGATAGGTGCCGGCTTCCAGCCAGACCGTATCGCCCGGCTTGGCCACCGCGCAAGCCTTGGCCAGGGTCCGCCAGGGCGCAGCCAGGCTTCCCGCATTGCCGTCGTTGCCCTGGGGCGCGACGCAGTACTCGGCGGCAATGCCAGCCGACGCCAATACCATCATAGCCAAGGTTGTACGCATGGGAATTCCTCTCAGGGGCGATGCACCAGAGCATCCAGGGGGGCCAACGTATAGGCGACACCATGGAGCGTGCCGGTGGCAGGATCGGGACCGAGGTTGGCCAGGATCACCGTACCATCGGTTAGCTTTGCCGCCAACACAGCATCTGCGTTGGCCAGACTGACCCGCTGCCCGGCGGTCTCCGCCGCCGTGGCACCGGGCAGGATCAACAAGGCATCGCGACCAAACTCCGTGCCGGCGGCGACTGTGCCCACCCCATCCTGGCAGTGGGCGCTCAGGACCTCGCGCAGACGGGAATGGCGGTACCGGTTCTCGTCCTGGTAGCGGCACCCCTCGCCGGAGGCGACGAGACCGAGGCGGTTGTCCACGTTCACCCAGTCTCCCGCCAGCGCAAACTCGCTGGCCGGAGCGTCGGAGCATCCCACCACCACCCGAGGCCCCGTAGCGGTGTAGAGTGTCCGCTGGTTCGGGTTGATCCCCGGCGCATCCTCGTTGAGTACGCCGAAGACGGCGGTGCGGACCTGCTCGACGGTGATCTCCTCCGCCGCCACGAGCCGCTCCAGATAGAGCACGGGACGCCCCGGCAGGGAAACCATCGCCACCCATTGGCGCACACTACCCGCGCAACGGGACACTTCTGCCGCAGCGGCAAAGCCGTCGTCCAGCGTCCGTACGGTCTGACGCAGGGACTTCGGCTGGTCGTCGCGCCGATCCTTGATCTGCAAGCTGCCCACCAACCCCCGCTCGTAGGGCGCGGTCAGCCAGGTGTCGTCGTCCACGAAGACCAGGCCCATCACGCCGTTCCGCCAGGCAAAGGAGGCGTACTTGTGCGGGGTCGAGTGGTAGACGAACCCACCCCGTTCGAACGCCCGGGCTCCGGCCCGTGCTTTCAGGAACTCCTCCCGGCTGACCGGCGCAGGCCCTTCGCCGAACATGCGGTGCAGCAGGTAGAGTTCGCTGTAGCGCATGATCATCTCCTCCTCGGCATTGGCGTAGTTGTACTCGCGGGAGGCCCAGGCACTGCCGTCGCGGAAGCGGGCGTGCATCCGCCCGAAGAAATCCAGCGTGGCCCGTTCGATGAACGCCCCCTCCCGGTCCCCGTGCAACACGGCGGAGAACGCGGCCAGGACCAAGGGCACGTCGTGGCGATGGGGCCACCAATCCTGCCCGTTCACGTAGAAGGCCGAACCGTTGGTCGCGGTCATCTCCTTGAAAACGGCGAAGGTCTCCGGGACATGGAAGCTCATGCTCTCCGGGAGAGGCACCCCGGCCGCCCGGTACAGGAGGGCGTTGCGCAGGTTCAGGCCGCCGCTGGCCAGGTAGTCGGGATGGACCCGGTTGTGATTCTCCAGAGTGAAATCCTCGTGCAGCGTCACGGCCGTGACCCGTTCGCGCAAGGGCTTGCCATCCACGACGACATCGCTCTTCTGGTCCTCGGCCCTAGTCAGGGCATTGACCATGTACACCTTCGCCCGTTCCTGCCAAAGCTCGGCATTGGGGTGATGCGGGAACATGCAGGCGGCCAGGGCGATGACCTCCGAGTTCCAGGCATTCTCCTCCGCCTTGGTGTCGAGCAGATAACCCGAGTCCGGCGGGCGGGTGTTGAAGCGGTTCGCCTCGTGCTCCACCATCCGCGCCACCAGCAACCGCACGTCTTCGGGCAACCGGTCCCAGACCAGCCATGCCGCCTCGCCCGCGATGCCCGCCCAGTAGGCGGATTGCCACTGGTCGCCCCACGGCTTGCCGTCGGAAGTGGGCAGAAAGTTGGCGCGATGGGTGATGGCGACCGTCCGCAGGAGCCCTGCCAGATCGCCGGCCAGCCGAGCAGCCGGTACGCCGCCTGCCGCTTCGTCATAGGGACCGCGCAGGATCGTGGCATAGCCAAGCGCCACGGCGGCATTTTGCCGCACGTCCCATTCCTCGCTGCCCTCGCGTTTGTGGTAGCGGCAACCGGCCAGGTAGGGCCAGTCGTGGAACCGGGGATCGGTCAAGCGCAGATACCGCACCAGCCGCCCGTAGGACTCCTGGGACAGTTCGGTCTCCGGGCCCGTGAGCGGCCATGGGGGGACCCCGAAATCGCTCGCCAATCGGGCGGACTCCTTGGCCAGCACCTGTTCGCGCAGCCGGTCCAAGTTCGTCGTCCCCTCGGTCACCAAGCGCCGCAGGTCCGCCAAGGGTGGCAAGGTCGCGAAACCCGCGGCATCCGCCGGAGCCGGACCGGGCTCGATTCCCGCAGCCTGGGCAGCGCGGCGGGTCGTCTCCCAACTGGCGGCCCGACGAACCCGTCCGGTCAACCATTGGTCGATGAGCGCTCCGTATTCGGCGGCGGGGGCATCGGCAGGGACCAACGCCAGCCAGTCCAGATTGCGCGAGCCGGACTCGTTTACCAATGCCAACTGGTTGGCACCCGCATTGGCCACGACTGGCACTCCCAGGTACCGCCAGTTCTCCCAGCCGCCCGTATCCGGGAATTCCAGGCGCAACGGGGTGGTTCCCCAGGTGCCCGTGCGGACGGCCACGCCGGTTCCCGCGTGTTTCAGCAGCAACTGGCAGGGACCGGCCGCCTGGGCTCCCAGATACCACGTCAACGCCTGTCCTGGGGCATCCCAGTTACGGATGGCCAGCCCGGAAGCGCCGGGCTTGGGGACGCACTCGATTGCCTTGCCCCCGGCCTCTACCTCTCGCGCCACATGTTCGGCCTCGATCAGGGGCGGAGCCTGGGTCGGGGGTTGCGCCAGGACCCGAACATCGTCGTACCAACCTGTGCTGCCATTCCAGAAGCTGCCGATGGCGAGCTGGCGAATGACGGGAACCGCTTTCGTCTCGGCCACTTTCACGCCATCGATGAACGCCG
This sequence comes from Victivallales bacterium, assembly GCA_003245525.1. Classification (GTDB taxonomy): domain Bacteria; phylum Verrucomicrobiota; class Lentisphaeria; order Oligosphaerales; family Lenti-02; genus Lenti-02. The sequence continues at coordinate 16,858 of QKCY01000426.1, forward strand.
TGGTCGAGGCACCATCGCACTCCCACGCGAAAAGCCGCCACCCTTCCTGGCGGGGGACCTTGGTCGCGGTGTAGGTGCTGCCAACCCGGTAGTCGTAGGTGGCCCCGTCGCGCACGATGATCGCCAGGATATCGCCATCCTTCCCTGTGCCCACCATGGCGATCTGCTGCTTGTTCTTGGCCAGATCGTCGTAGAAACGCAGTTCGACCCGACCCGTCAGGGGGAAGCGGAGTTCGTGCCTCATCACCCGGCATTCGCCGGGCGGGCCGGAGTAGGCGGACTGCTTGCCTGCAAAGGCCCGGTCCTGGACCGCCAGGAGAGGCTGCTTCCCCGCCCAGTCGCATTTCCAGGCAGCCAGCCCGGTCTCGAAGCCATCGGCAAACACCGTTTCCTGGGCCCAGGAGGCGGCAACGGAGGAAACGAACAGGACGAGCAACAGTCGTTTCATGCTTCCTCTCCGAAATGCCGCCGCCCGCCAATCCGGCGGGCGGCACGAAGCGACAGGGCCAGGACCGGACTAGTATTCGTTCTGGTCGGGTTCGGGAACGGCCTCCAGCAACTGGGAGATCAGGTCATCGGGACCGATCCCCTCGGAGTCCGCCGTGAAGTTGGTGAACAGGCGGTGCCGCAGCACGGGCCGCGCCAGCGCCTTGATGTCGTCGCAACTGACGTTGAGGTTGCCGTGCAGGACGGCGCGGGCCTTGCCGCCAAGAATCAGGAACTGGGCCGCGCGGGGACCGGCACCGCAGTGGACGTAGTCCTTGATGAACTGCGGGGACTCCGCGCACTTGGGACGGGTCATGCGGACCAACCGGGTGGCGTACTTCACCACATGGTCGCTCACCGGCAGCTCGCGCACCGTGTTCTGCAGGGCCACGATGTTCTCGGCCGAGAGCACCTGGCGCAACTCGATGCTCTGCTTCCTGGTGGTGGCGGCCACGATCCGCTCCTCCTCGTCCGCCTCGGGATAGTCCACGATGATGTTGAACATGAAGCGGTCGAGCTGGGCTTCCGGCAGGGGGTAGGTACCCTCCTGCTCCAGGGGGTTCTGGGTAGCCAGCACGAAGAAGGGAGGCGGCAGGGGGAACACATGGTTCGCCACCGTCACCTGACGCTCCTGCATGGCTTCGAGCAGGGCCGCCTGGGTCTTCGGGGGGGTACGGTTGATCTCGTCCGCCAGCAGCAGGTTGGTGAAGATCGGGCCACGGATGAAGCGGAAAGTCTTCTGGCCGGTCTCCTCGTCGATCTCCAGCACGTCGGTACCGATGATGTCGGAGGGCATCAGGTCGGGGGTGAACTGGATGCGCTTGAACTTCAGGCGCAAGATCTTGGCGAGGGTACTGACCATCAGGGTCTTGGCCAGGCCGGGGAGACCGATCATCAGCACGTGCCCGCCTGCGGCAATCGCCACCAGCAGTTCCTCCAGCACCGCCCGCTGGCCAATGATGACCTGGCCGAACTCCTGCTCGATGGTGGCGTAGATCCGCCCCATGTCGCGCACTTCCGCGATCGCACTCTCGTCCATGACCTCCTCGGGCTCCGCCGCGGGCTGTTCCTCGGCCTCCACGGAATCCATGGTCAGCGACATGGCCTCGCCGCCGAAGTCGGGGTCGAAGGCAGCCATGATCGTGCCGAACTGGACATTCATGGCCGCCGTGAGGGGGGCCCGCTCGACCTTCTCGCCCTCGATGAACACGCCGTTCTGGCTGCCCAGATCCTCGACATACCAGGTTCCGCCGATGTAGTCGAGCACCGCGTGCTGGCGGGAGATGCTGCCTTGGTTGAGACGAATATCGCACTCGTCTCCCCGGCCAATGATCAGCCTGCCACCCTCGATCTCGTATTTGCGACCAGCATCGGGGCCTTCGAGAATCTCAAGCTTAGCCATGCGTTCGGGTCCTCGCCTGCAAACTCTGCGGTAGGAATCGCGCCACCCGGGGGTTGCCGGGCCGATCAAGCGGAAGTCCGCACAGTCTACCGCCAGGGGCGGGAGCCGTCAAGATGCTACCTACGCGATTGCGGCGGCAACCCTACTCGGCATCCAGGTCGTACCCCTCGTCCGCATAGCGGCGCAGACGGTAGATCAGCGTGCGGCGACTGATCCCCAGAGCCTTGGCGGCCCGGGTGCGGTTGTGCCCGTGGTCGCGCAAGGCATTGCGGATGGCATCCCGCTCCAGATCCTCGATGGTCTGGCCATGGGCAACCGCCGCAGGGGCATTCGCCGCGGGAACCTGACTCGCGGAACCGGCTTCGCGCACCACGCGGGTGGGCAGATGCTCCGGGAGGATGATTCCTCCACGCGACATCAACGCCGCCCGCTCCATGGCGTTCTGCAGTTCCCGCACATTGCCAGGCCACGGATACCGGGTCAGCACGTCCACCGTGTTGGGGGCCAGCCGGGGGGTACCGGTACCGTAGCGGGCGGCAAAGGTCGTCGCCAGGGACAGAACATCCTCGCGCCGGTCGCGCAAGGGTGCCAACGCAATCTCGATCACGTTCAGGCGGTAGTAGAGGTCCTCGCGGAAGCGCCCGGCCTCCACCTCTTCCTCCAGATCGCGGTTGGTGGCGGCCACCACACGGGCGTTGCTGTGCCGCTCCTCGTTACCGCCAATTCGCTGGTAGGCGCCGTCCTGGACCACCCGCAGCAGCTTCGCCTGGAGCGACAGGGGAATCTCCCCCACCTCGTCCAGGAAGATGGTTCCTCCGGTCGCCTCCTCGAACCGACCGACCCGCTGGGCCACCGCCCCGGTGAAGGCACCGCGCTCGTGCCCGAAGAACTCGGATTCCAGCAAGCTCTCGGGAATCGCCGCGCAGTTCACGGTCACCAGGGGACCCGCCAGGCGGGGACTCCACTGGTGGATCAGCCGCGCCACCACTTCCTTGCCCGTACCGCTCTCGCCGGTAATCAGCACTCGGGCCTCGCTGGGGGCGACCAAGGCAGCTTCGCTCAGCGCCCGGTACATGGCAGGGCTCTGGCAGACCACCCCATTGGGCAGGGGAGGCAGTTCCACGACGGGGACCACCCGCTCGCCGATGCCGAGAATCCGATCCACCAGCCGCAGCAATTCATCGAGATCGATGGGCTTCTCCAGGTAGTCCAGCGCGCCATCGCGCATGGCCTCGACCGCATCGCGCACGTCGGCATAGCCCGTGACCAGCAGCACCGGCAGGGCCGGATGGGTCTTGCGGGCCTCGCGCAACGCCTCGATACCGGTCATGCCCGGCATCCGCACATCCGAGATCATCAGGTCGGGGGAATGGTCGTCCAGCAACGCCAACGCCTGTTCGCCGGAGTCCGCCGCGATCACTTGGAACCCCTGGCGCCCGAGGAACTCGCCCAGCAAGCCACGCTGCCCGGCATCGTCGTCCACCACCAGAATCATGCGTTCTTTCATCTGCGCCATGGCACCCACTCGTCAACTCTGATTGGCCATGCGGATGCCGGAGATGACAAACTCGGCCCCGCCCAAGTCATCCGATACGCCGCAGGACACCTCCCAGTGATGGGCCACGGCAATCTGCCGGACCACCGCCAGGCCCAGCCCGGTGCCCTTGTCGCGGGCCGACACATAGGGGCGGAACACGTCGTTCCGGATGTCCTCGGGCACTCCGGGGCCGCTGTCGGCAATGCGGACGAGGAGTTCGCCGCCCCGCTCCAGACGCTCGGCCCGCACGCGCACGACACCCCCTTCTGGAATCGCCTGCAGGGCGTTCATCAGAACGTTGAAGAACACCTGCCGCAGCATCGCCTCGTCGGCCATGATCTCGGTGGCGAGGACCTCGTTGCGCCACTCGGCCTTGCGGTCCTCGCAGTCGGTCCGCAGGGCGTCGCCCAGCTCGTCGAGCAACGCCTTCATATCCACTGTCGCCAGCACCGGCTCACGGGGCTTGGAGTAGGCAATGAACTCGTTCAGCCGATTGCTCACCCGATCCACCTCGTCCACGATCCGGGTGGAGGTATCCTGGGCCTTGCCCGCATCGCCCGGCGCCTTGGCGAGCAACTGGGCCAACCCGCGCACCACGTTCAGGGGGTTCCGCGTCTCGTGGGCCAGACCGGCGGCGGCCAGGTTCATCTCGCGCAAATGGTTGTTCATGGCCTCGGCGCGGACCAACTGCAACTCCAACTGGGACGAGCGGCTCATCTGCCGATAGAGCAGGGCCAAGCCCCCGACCGCCACCAGGCCGATCAAAGCCAGGAAGAAACGCTGGTGCGAATCGGTGCGGATCGCGCGCAACACATCGGCGGCGGAAAGCCGGAACGCCAGTTTGTGCAGGCCCTGCTGCTCGAAGAGAGTCTGGTACTCCTCCTCCGTCATCCACGGCGGATAGGGAGGGCGCTTGCCCTCGCGGGCGGCGTCCATCCACTTGCGGAACCGCTCGCGCGCCTCGGGGCTCCATTCGGGCCCGCGATGCCACCCGTCGCGGTCGGACCGCTGGCCAGCGGACTGGGCTCCGGGTTCTCCGCCTTCGGTCTGCGCGCGATCAGGCATGTCGTCCGGCGGGGGCGGCGGGGGCATCTCGTCCATGCGCGACTGGCCGTCCTTGCCTGTCTCCGGGCCTCCCTCGCGGTTCGTGTCCCCGCGGCGCGGACCGCCGGAACGGGGCGGTCCGCCCCCCTCGACCAGCAGAGTCGAACCGCCCTGCCGACTGGGATCGTCAGTCTTCGGCTCGGGGCCGAACTCGGCCAGTTCGACCACGGTCATCGTGTCGTCTCCCCATATGGGAGTGCCGGGGGCCGCGTGCCCCAAGGCCGGATCGATGGGCTCCCCGGCCTTGGCGATCACCCCACCCCGCGGATTGAACAGCGCGATGCCCAGTACCTCCTCGGCCTCGGCCAGTCCCTCAAGCGCCCCCTCCAACTGGTTCCGGGGCACGGTGCCGAACCGCCGCTGGGCCCGGATCACCACGCCCAGTGCATTGGAGAGATCCCGGGCGTGGCTCCGCAACGAGTCCCGCGCGTCCGTGGCGTAGCTGTGGTGATCGGCCACTTGCAGGGCCACAATCGCCAGCCAGACAAGGGCGAGGATGAGGTAGACGATGCCATTCCGTCGGTTCATGGTGCCCTCACTACTGGTTGGGTTTCCCCGCATCCTGGCTGGGCGCAACGGTGCCCCCCGTGCCCTCAAAATACCGCTGCAACTTCTCGTCGTCGACCGAGTCGGTGACCCCCACCGCCCGCTTCTCGCTCTCGACTAGACTGGTCGCCGTGCTGCCCGTCACCACATGCGGGGTCAGGAAGACGAGCAATTCGGTCTTGGTCTTGCCCTTGATCGTGCGGCGGAAGAGCTGCCCGATCCCCCAGATGTCCCCCAGCAGGGGAACCTTGCGCACTTCCTCGGTCTCCTTGTCCTCCATCAGCCCACCGATCACCACGGTCTTGCCGGTGGGGACGACCACCCGGGTCTCCGCCGAACGCTTGTCGTAGGTGGCGGCCGAGACACTCTCGGAGATCTGCACCGACTCGGCCCCGATGGAGGAGATCTCCGGGGCCACATCCATCTCGACGACCCCGTCCGCGTTGATGTGGGGCGTGACGGTGAGGATGATGCCGACGTCCTGGTATTCCACCGTGTTCAGCACGCTACCCGAGTCGGTCACCTGGCTATTGGTGATGAAAGGCACCTCGGAGCCAATCGTGATGGTGGACTCCTCGTTGTTCCGGGCCATGATCGAGGGCCGGGAGAGGACTTCGGACTTGGTCGTGGTGGAGAGGGCCTTCAGCACCACCGAGAGCTCGCCCTCGGTCAGGGTGACAGCCCCGCCCTGGCTCAGGCCCGACAGACTGAACGCGCTGGCGGCACTCCGGGCATCCCCGTCCGCATCGGTCTTCGTGAAGGTGAACTCGGTCCCCAGGTCGAGGTCGTCCGTGTAGGTGACCTCCAGAAAGAGGACATTGATCAGCGCCTGGGGCACTGGCCGGTCGAGTTCGGCAACGATCCGGCGGATCGTCGCGTTGGTCTCCTCGTCGGTCGTGACGATGAGGGTGTTGGAGTCCTGGTCGATCTCGAAGTGGGCCGAGCCAAGCTTCCGCTGCTCCGAGGCCTCGATGATCTTCGGCACCCGCGCCTCCTGGGCCAGGATCAGCCCGGCAACCAGGATTGCGGCGACGCTTGCAATACGGATATTCATGGTCTTTCTCCTTTGAGTCGCGCGGCTAGTTCCGGTTGCCGGTTGTGCCCCCGCCAGTGCCACTGCTCGTGTTCGAGCGGGCCCCGCCGGTGGGAGCGAGCGTGGTGGTAGTACCAGTGTCCTCGATGTCGTCGAACATGCCTTCGAGGATCTCCTGGAGGTTCTCCAGATCGGCATTCTCGATATGGTAGATGTAGACCTGGGTCACGTTCTTCGGGGTGGCGTCGAGCTTCTCGATCACCTTGGTCACGGCGGCCAGCGTGGTCGGCGAGGCGCTCACCACCACCGAATTGGTCCGGGTATCGGCCACCGCGACCACTTCCGCCTCGCCTAGCGAGCGGCTGCTGGAACTGGAGCTCTGCTGGCTCGTCCCGCCTCTGCCGCTGGACATCCCCGGCATCCCGGGAGGGCCGCCGCCAAACATGCCGAACTGGCGCTGTCCCGGGATGTTCTGCGTGGAGGTGCTGGACGAACTGGCATAGATGTCCTGGAGGATCTCGGTCACGTCCTCGGCATCCGCGTAGCGCAGGGAGAAGACGTCGACCACCGCGTCGTCCTGGGTCGGCACATCCACCTGTTTGACGAGCGAGGCGATCTGCGGCATGACATCGGCCGAGGCACTGACCACCAAGCAGTTGCTGCGCTCGTCGCCGACGGCCGTGACCGTCGCGGTAGCCTGTTTGGCCTCGCTGCTCTCGGTCTCCTCCTGCTCGCCGGGAGCCCCGCCGCCGGGGCCGCCCCGACGCATGCGCGCGAAGAACTGCATGGGGCTGTTCCGGTTGCTGCTCTGGGTCTGGTCGGGCTTGGCAAAAACCTTGTTCACCACCGTGGCCAAGTCCTCGGCCTCGGCATACTCCAGGGGAAAGACCTGGATGTCGGTGATGCTGGAGATGGAGGTGTCCAGGGCCTGCACGATGAGGACCATGCGCCGGATGTTGGTCCTGGTATCAGTCAGGATTAGGGAATTGCTCGACGCATTGGCCGAGAGCTGGGAACCCTCGCCCAGCAAGGGCTTCAGGTTCTCCACCATTTTGGCCGCGTCCGCATGCTTGATGGGGATGATCTGGGTGGCCATGGCATCCGAGCGGGTGATGGCCGTGGGGTCGGCACCCGTCGCGACCGGCAGGTCGGCAGTCAGCGCCGACGACTTGGAGACGATGCGGAGGACTCGGTCGGAGCGGACCGCCGCCAGGTTCTGGCGAGCCAAAACGGTGTTCAGCAGTTCCACCGCCTCGTCGGCGGTAAGCGGCTGGTGGCTCCACACGTCCACGGTGCCGGAGACCGGCACGTCCTTCACGATCACAAACCCGGCCGCCTGGCTCAGGTGGTCCAGCACGGCATCCACTGGCGCATTGCGGAAGTTCAGGATGATCTTGTCCGCCGGAGCGGGAGACTGGGACGGCTGGCCCTCGGCAGCCACGGCGGGGGCTACGGCAGGAGCCGGGGACGGCTGGACTTCGGCAGCCACGGCCGGGGTCTCGGCCGCCTTGGGTTCGGCCACCGGAGCCGGGGCGTCCTGGCACCAACCCCAGGGAGCCGTATGGAGGAGCGCGGCCAGCGCCAGGGACCCGGCCGCCTGTCGGGGAGAGAGGGTTTTCATTGTCCGAGTTCTCGCTTTCTGCGTTCCATCATTTTCTGCAGCACACTGGCCTTGTCAGCTTCTTTACGTTCATCGATCACCGTTTGCGCCGACGGTGCCTGCTCGACCTGCCCGACCTGCGCCCAGTTGCCGGTACCGCCGTCGCTCAGGCGGTCCCCGACCGAGATGCGCAGCTCTTTCTCGTCACCGAGCTTGAGCAGCACGCCAGTCGAGGTGATCTCGGCCACCGTGAAACCGGAAACCGATTGCCCGACGGCAGCTTGCGTGCAGGTCCGCCCGCCATCCACGAACAGAGCCAGAGCCCGTTCGTCGGCAATGAAGACCCCGGCCAAGGTGATGGTCTTGGCTACCGGGCGCGGCGCGGGCTTGACCTCGACCGGCGCCGGCTCGGCGGCCCGGTATGGCATCCGGCTCGCGTTGAAGACATTGCGCTCGACCACGAGCTTGTAGTCGGAGAACGGCGGGGGCTCTTCGCTGGCCCGCAGGCCAACCAACGCTCCCGCCAGCGCCATGGTTCCGAGAATCCGCCTGATCATTTCGCGCCCTCCGCCAAGACAGCGCCGGGAAGCACCGTCACTACCATGTCGAAATCCAGGGCCCGGCCATCCTCGCCGAGCGAGTGAAGCCGAGTGCGTTCGGCCCGCACCGGGCCGGGCATGGTTTCCAGATCGTACAGGAAGCCGGCCACGGCCGCCAGGGAACCGCTAGCCGAGATCGCCAGTTCGAGCTGGACCGGGGACCCTTTCTCCGTGCTGCCGGCTTCGCGCCAGGCGGGACGAATCCCCTTGAGCTGGAGTCGCCGGTCCACCGCATAGGTGGCGACGGCCTTCAGCATCTCGTTCTCGGTTTCGGTCCGGGCGGCGGGGAAGGCAAGTCCCCGGCGCCGTTCCTGCTCCTTGCGCCAGTTCGGCAGGGATTCCTGCAAGCTCTCGGCTTCGGCCAACTCGGTCCGGAGCTGCGTGACCTTCTCGCCATCCTGCCGCCACGTCGCCAGGATTGGCGTCAGCAGCAGCCGGTCGGCCACGAAGGCGAGCACCACTCCCAGCACAACGATGGCCAGTATACGTTCGCGACGCCCCAGCATGGTTCACTTGCCTCCCTGGTAACTGGTCGGCGACGCGGCAAACGTCACCGAGAAGGTCGTTGGCTCGCCCGCCTTGGTTCCCTGGCGGGTCCGGACAATGCTCAAGTTGCGGGTCCGTTTGCCGAGGGCCTCGGTCACCTGCAACAGACTGCTCTGGTCCCGGGCGCAGCCGCTCAGCGAGACCGTGCCGTCGGCCTCCATGGCCAGATCGGTAACCCAGACGGTACCCCGTTCCGGGAAGGCCTCGGCCACTGTCTGCAACACCGCCAACCGTTCCGGGGTCTGCCGGAACCACGGTGCGGTGAGGCGCAGTTCGTTCCGCACGGTCTCCGCCTCCTTCCGGGTGTCCGCCAGTTGGGCCAAGGCCGTCTCCAAGCGCCGGATTTCCAGACGGCGGGCCACGAAGGCTCCGCCAAAGGCCAGAATGGCCAGCGCGGCTACCAGGCCGCCCGTCAGCAACGGGCGCCCGGCCTGGGTCGCCCACCACTGGGACCGGCGTTCGCGGGCAGGCGGGTCGACGCAGAGGTCGTTCCCGCCCTGTCCGCCGTGCTGGGCCGCCATGATAGCCGCCTGGACGACCGCGACGCCAAGGCCCGGCTCGCCTGGGACGCTCTCCCAGCCTTCCCGGCGGCTTATCTGCTCGGCCAACCGTTCGGCCAGTTGCCCGCTTCCCTGCACCCGGACCTTGACGGCTCCGGATTCGGTGGAGGGCAAGCTGGACAAAGTCACCTGTAGGTTGCGCATGGCAATGGCCAGGCATTCGTCCAGGCGCTGGACCAGGCTCTCCCGGTGCAGCGCCAACTGCCGCAGCACCAGCGGCTGCCCCTCGCAGCGGACCAAGGCGTCCACCTGCTCCGGCAGCGGCAGAATATCGACGGTTGTCCCGTCGGTGGAGGGCCACGGCCGGGCGGCCACGGCAGGCAAGAAGCAGTGCAGCTTCAGGCCCGCCCGGCGACAGGCTTCGGTCAGGCAGCGGGCCACGCCGGGTTCCACCGTCAGAGCCAGCACCTGGCCATGGGCTGCGTCCGGCAGGCAGACCACCTGGTCGGACGATACCGGTGCCCCGCAGAGGCGCTCCAGTTCGAGCGCCGCGGACTCGCCGAGGCTCTCGGCGGCCACGCCAGCAGCGGCAAACCGGCTGGTGACGATCCAGCACAACGGCAGGGCCATCACGCAGTGACGGGTCGAGATTCGCTGCTGCCCCAGGACTTCGCGGAGTTTCGCCGCGATCACCTCGGGCTCGTCGCGGCCGGGGTCCAGGGCGAATGGCACGCTGCCCTGGGTGACGACATAGGGAACGACCTCCCCCTGCCGCACCACGGCGAAGGCCAACTGGCCTCCGCCGAGGAAGAGACCAAGCGTGGTTTTGGGATGAATCGATGCTTTCACGGTGTTCTTGATCCTCACTCCGTTAGGCTGGCCAGTGAGTTTGCTTTCAGTTCGTTCCACAACTCTTCTCCCAACGGCCACGGCATGTCGCTCAGGTCACGCCGCGCCACCAGCTTCGCACTCCCGGAAGACAAATCGAAGACCAGGCGGACCCGCCGCACGGCCCGGCGCAGATCGGCCACCACCACCACGTCCGCCGACACCTGGTAGGTCTTGGTGGTCACGTAGGGCCCCAGTTCGCTGGCGCACTCGTCGCCGAGCGCATCCAGCACCCAGGTGATATTGGTGAGGCTGTCGCTGTTCTCGGTCCGGTAGGAGATCAGCTTCTTCGCGCCGTCCTCCCCCACCCCCGGCAGGCACTGCAGCACCGCGAGGGGTGCGACATTCACGTTCACCAGCCCGGTCACCGTATCGTCGTCCGAGGCAGTCAGATCGTCGGCCACCTGGCTGAACTGATCGCGGGTGAGACCACTCTTGGCGGCGAACTGCAGGACACTCGTATAGGGGCCCGCGTTGGCCGCCTGGCTGGCCACCTGCGCGCTGAACTTCTGGGCGAGATAGCTGCGCAGCGCCGAGGAGCTGGTGACGTTGGTCTTGCCGCTGCTGCTCTGGTCTCCGCTCTGGCCACCGCTCTCGGAGCCGGAACCCGAACTGCTGCTGCTTTCGTTGGATTCGGAGCTGTAGACAGTGACCAAGTGATAGATGCCATAGTCGGCCAGGTTGGTGGAGTTGCTGTCGCCCTCCCAGGGATCGATCACGCCGTTCTGGTTGCGGTCCTTGCCGTAGAGCAGATCCTCGTCCACGCCATCGACCATGAGCAGTTCCTCGACACTGTCGAAATCCCCGTTTTTCGCCCGGTACGGAGGGTCCTTGCGCGAGTAGGTCTCGTCCTCCGCGCCGTAGGATTCGGGCTCGGAGTCGGCGTCGCGCCAGTCCACAATGGCGGCCGCGACCGCCTCGGTCATGCCGGGAAGGACCATGATCATGTCCTTCGTGGCAGTGTTCAGGTTCAGCTTGCCGGCCTCGGAGACGAGACCGTAGGAGGTCTCGGGGCTCTCGCTCCAGATCGGGGCCACCAGCCACAGGGCGCTGTCGCCCACCAGGACCTGTTCCATGTCCTCCTCTTCTAGTTCGGGCAGTTCGCCCTCGCTGGCCGTGCCCAGCAAGGCCTCCACATAGGGGACGGCCGACCGCACGGTCTGGCGGCACTGCAGCTCGGCCCGGCCACCGTCGGTAGTCCGGTGCCCCAGCAGGGCCACGTGGCCGAAACACAAGGCCGCGGAGGCCAAGGCCAGACAGAGCCAGAGCACCAGGATCAGGGCGAAACCCGCGTCGCGCGAGGTTGGCAGTGGCCGGCTCATTCGCCCTGCCCTCCCGCAGCGCCGCTCTCCTCGTCCGCCGACTCGATCAGAACCGGGATCAGCAGCCGGTAGGTGGGCAGATCCTCGGTGTCTATGTCCTCGCCGGTGTCGTCGGGCTCCAGCGTGAAGGTCAGCTTGACCGCCTGGGGCAGGCCGTCGTCGGTCGAACTGTCCCATGATTCCTGCCAGGAGGTGCCGTCGTAGAAGGCCAGTTCCAGCGTCCGCACCCCGGCCAGCATGACCGACTCGACGCTGGCGTCCTCGTCCTCGGAGAGCGGGTTGAGGGTTTCAGTGCGCATCCAGTCGTAGCCGGTGCCGGTATCGGACTCGGTCAGTTCGTACTCCACCCGCACGCAGCCGCCGGTGGAGTCCAGGCCTGCCCGGAAACCGGCGGCGCTGGTGGCGAAGGTGAAGGTGTCGCGTCGTCCGTCCTGGGTGTCGTTCTTGGTGCCCACGAACTGGCCGGTCAGGTCGCCGCCGGGGATCAGCAAGCCATCCAGATCGTCCCGCACCCGGTCCAGGACCCGATGGACGCGGAAAGCATCGGCATCGGCGTCGTTGGCCCGCTCGCGTTCCCGCAGGGCCCCCTGCACGGGGATCACCAAAGCCGCGATCAGAATCGCCATCGCAAAGGCCGCCACCAGGACCTCGATGAGGGTGAAGCAACGGTGCCGGAGCATGGCTACTCCTCCTCCGTTGTGGTGCTGGTCACCAATGCGGTGAGCGTGACCGAGACGGGCCGGGCGGCGCTGGTCCGGGAGACGGTCATGGTCAGGACCGTGAGCGCCAGTTCGCCATCGTCGTCGAAGCTGTCGGAGGTCAGTGCCCATGTGTAGTTGGCGTCCTCGTCGGTCCCCTCGTCGAAGGTGCCCTCCGTATCGCCATTCTCCCATTCGCCGGTAGCGATCAGCTCGTTCAGCTTCTCGTCCGCCAGCCGGGCCGCCAGCTCGTAGCGGACATCGTCGCCCGCCAACTGGCGCGCCAGGGAGATGCCCCGCACGGCCACGGGCACGATCAGCGCCACCACGACCATGGCGGCCAGCACTTCGGTGAAGGTGAACGGGTGCCGCTTCATTTCGTGGCCTCCCGCTCCTCGTCCTCGCTGACCACGAAGATTCCCCGGTCGTCGTCGAACACCACTTCGCTGGCCTCTTCGTCGGAACCAGCCACGAAACGGATCACGAGATCGCTTGCCCCCTCCACCCCGCCGTCGGGGCGGAAGGTGATCTCGCAGGTTCCTTCCTCCGGCACGGGCGAAACGGTCAACGTGATGCCATCCGCCGCCGTGAAGGACACCTCGTCGGCCCCATCCTCGTCGTAGGTCTCGACCCGCCGCCAACCGTAGATGCCGGTGTCGGGTTCCAGCCAGACGATCGTCCGGCAGGACTGGCTGGCCGCCACGGCCGCCGCCCGCCGGGTCACCGCCACCAGCCGCCGGGCCTCCTCCCGCACGCTCCGCCCGTGGACGAAGCCCGCGAGATTCGGCGCCGTCACGGCCAGGATGGTCCCCACGACCGCCATGACGATCACCAGCTCGATGAGGGTGAAACAGGAATGGTGCCGCACGAGCCGCACAGACTATTCGCTCCAGTTCATGATGTCGTCATCCGTGCCTTCGCGGCCATCGGCACCGCAGGAGCTCAGGTCGTAGCCATGCTCGTTGTGCTTGCCGGGATAGACGTAGATGTAGGGATTGCCCCAGGGGTCCTTCTCGATGGTCTTCTTGAGGTAGGGGCGCCAGTTCTTGACGTTGTCCGGCTCCTCGGTGAGGGCCTTGAGCCCCTGGTCGGAGCTGGGATAGAAGCCCTGGTCCACCTCGAAGGCGTCCAGCGCGGTCTCGACCCCGGCGATCTCGGTCCGGGCCGCGGTCTCGCGGGCCTGCTCGGAGCGGCCGGTGAACTTGGGCACCACGATGGCCGCCAGGGTGGCCAGGATGACCAGGACCAGCAGCAGTTCGACCATGGTGAAGTGACGACGGGAGGATGCGCGCGGTGTTTTGTTCGTTCGGTGTTTCATTGTGTCTGCCCCTTGCATTGGTGGTGAAATCAGCGGATGTAATCCTGCAAAGCGAAGATCGGCAAAACCATGCCGACCACGATCAACCCAACGACGGCGGCCATCACGACGAGCATGGCGGGCTCGGCCAGGGCCACGGCCATCCGCAGCCGCCGGTCCAGTTCGCTCTCGGTCGTGTTCGCCAGCCGGACCAGCTCCTCTTCCAGCCGCCCGGTCTCCTCGGCCACGGAGATGATCTCCAGGGCCGACCCCGGGAACAGGTCCCCGCAGGAACGCAGGCTGTCGGCCAGTCGGCCGCCCTGGCTGAGGCGTTCGACGCTCTGGTCGGCGGCCCGGCTCAGCACCTGGTTGCCCAGCGACTCCCGGGACACCCGCAGGGCGGTGAGCAAGGGTACCCCAGCCCCCACCAGCGTGCCGAGCATCCGGCAGAAACGGACCATGGCGAAGCGCGAGATCAGCACCCCGACCAGAGGCCGACGCAGCATCCACTGTTCCCAGCGGTACCGGCCGGTCGGGGTGTTCCACCAGCGCAGGAACAGCACCAGGCCAACCGCGACGATAGCCACAATGGCCAGACCGTAGTGACGGACGCCATCGCCCATGGCCACGATGATCTGGGTGAGTTTCGGCAGGTTCGCGCCGAAGTCGTCGAAGATGGTCTTGAACTTGGGAATGAAATAGGTCAGGAGGAACGCCACCACCGCCGTAGCCAGGGTGGCCAGGGCCAGCGGATAGACCAGCGCCGCCACCACCTTGCCACGCAGGTCGCGCTCGCGGGACTGGAAGTCCGCCACCTGATTCAGCACCACATCGAGAAACCCGCCAGCCTCCCCCGCCTTTACCATAGCCACGTAGATGCGCGGGAAGGTCCGGGGAAACTGCCCCATGGCCTCGGCC
>QKCY01000572.1 GCA_003245525.1 Victivallales bacterium
GGGCAGCGAGATGGCCAGATCGATGCGCGGCAGAACGGCATCGCCCCGGTTGTAGGCGACCACGTCCACGTTCATCTCCTGGCCCGGCCAAAGCACGTTGCGCTCGGTCTGGAACTGGATCCAGTCCAGGGCGGGCGCAAAGGAGCAGGTGACCTCGACACTCTTGCCGCTGGCGGCGAACTCGGCAGCGGCGACCGACTCGGGGACCGGTGCCCCCGCGATCTTCCAGGCAGCCACTTCGAAGGTGTCGGGGGCCAGCTTGCGGATGGCCTGGGTGGCGGGAGCGTCGACCACGCGGAGCGGTTCCGGCAGGCGCAGGGTCACCTGGCCTTCGGTCAGGGGCGTGTCCCCCGAGTTGGTCATCAGGCAGCGCAACTGGAGACTGCCGTCGAGCATCCGGTAGCTCTTGAGGGAGAGGATGGTGGGCAGGGGTCCGACCTCTTCGACGTATTCGAGGTCGTCGATCAGCCACTGGGTGTCGCCCGGGCCGGTGATGCGGGGCGAGACCTGGAGCCAGCGGAAGCGCTTGTTCTCGCTGAAATCGAAGGCCAGCAAGCCCTCGTGCCACTGCCCGTCGCCGAAGTGCTTGGCGGGAACCTGGTAGAAGGCGCGCGGCACACCGCAACCCTCGAAGGGACGCTCGTCCATGGCGATGACGTTCAGCTTCATCACCACCTTGGGGTCCGCCTGGGGCACCTTGTACCAGAAGTGGATGCCGCCCTTGGCGACCGCGAGCATCTTGTCCTGCCTGCCGGAACTGATCTGCCAGATGCGGTTCAGGCCCGTTTCGTGCCGCCGCTCGTCGGCGTCGGCAGGACGGTGGAGCAGGATGGCGTTCTTGCCCGTATGCGCGTCGGGCGAGACCGTGGCCTCCTTGCCTACCTGTTCCCAGTCGGCCGGGAATCCCTGCTCGTCCAGCAGCTCGAAGCCCCCGTTGGTGACCGGGTTGGCCGCCTGGCCCCACACCAACCGGCAGATCAGGAACACCCCACACGCGATTCGCTTGGTCATGCTCGGACTCCTCGGCGGAAGGACCACACACCTGGAAAGAAGAGTACACGGGCAAGCATGGCCGAACCACCGGCCGCCGAGGGAGTAGCACGATGTTGCGGGGCGTATCTGTCCAGCAGAGCCTGGCTGGGGATTCTGCGGAACCCAGCGTGCGTCCGGCCCGGGAGGCGCTACGTTTGGGGAGAGTGTTGAGTCCTTGCATACCGGAAGGAGGCGTTGCCTGATGCAGACACCGATTCGTGGTTCGCGGGCCCGGCTGATCGTCGGCGTATCGCTGGTTCTCTTGGCCGGGCTAGTGGCGGTTCTGGTCCGTTCGCGGCTGGGGAATGCACCGGAGGCGGCGATGCCGTCGGTAGCCGGGGAAGAGGGCATGGCGGAGCAACCCCAAGAGCCCGCGCCGCCGGTGGTGCTGCCTCCCAGCCCCGAGACCAAGGCCACCGTCGGGACCGAAGCCGCTGCTCCCGAAGAGCCGAAGAAACCGGAAGCCCAGACGGGGGTCGTCACCAATTGGTTCATGTCCCGCGCCGACAAGGCCCGGAAAGGTGCGGCCATGGCGGCAATCAACGAAGCCAAGGCAACCTTCTCGGTCGGCTTCGCCAAAGCCTATCTCGCCCAAGCCAAGGCAGGCGGGAATGTCCAGGTCGGAGCGGCCGATGTTGTCCAGAGTGCGTTCGGCAACCCGGTCACCACCGGCGACCAGGTAACGTTTGGGGACGTGGTGGTCAAGATCGAGTTCCAGCTCGGCCAGGACGATATCCACCTCACCGCTCTCACGGTCAAGGGCGAGGGAGTCGCGGGGGTCACCGGCGTTTGGACCATTCCCCGCGACGTCCGCTGAGGACGGGTCTTCAGGGACAAGCGGGATGATCCCCGCTTCCGGCCAACCGATGATGATAGCGGGCCATCGGCGGAGTTCAGGCATGGCTACCCGGTGGCCGAAATGCCCCGGGTGGCTTTCATTCGCGGTACGGCGCCGCTAGGTTACGAGGTTGCTTCGCGCGCTCGTGGAGAGTGTTGCCCCGATTGACGTCCCGCTTTTGGGTGCCTGCGATGGAAATGCCCATGAAGACCCTGGTCGGCCTGCGTTTCATCCTGCCGCTACTCGTGCTGGCGGGACTCGCCCGCGCCGGATATGTGGAAGACCGGCCCGACGGGAGCACGGTCGTCCACGTGAAATGCTGGCAGTTGCCGGACCCGACCCGGACGGACACCAAGACCCGGGCCGACGTGGCCGTGGTCAAGGAGTTCGTCCGCCGCTATGCGGAAGGCTGGGACGAGACTCTGCCGGACGGCACCGTCACCCACCACCCCAGCATCTTCGAGCAGCGCTACCGGGCCAAGTACCAGGCCGATCCCGCGAAGTACGGGGCGCACAACTGGGACCATGTCGGGGTCGAGCTGAAGCAGTTCAGCGGCATCACCATCGAGGGCATGGGCATGGATTCCCGCCCCCTGATGGCCATTGCGGGCGGGGTCGCGCCGGATATCCTCTACGTCAACTTCCGCCAGTCGGACACCTACATCCAGGAGGGTTTCCTCTACCCGCTGGACAAGCCCGAGGACAACTACCTCTCCTCGATGAGCGAGGAGGAGAGGCAGTTCGCCATCCATCCCAAGATCTGGCCGGTGATCCAGCGCCGGGGGCCGGGCGACGTGGAACACGTCTGGGCCCTGCCCTTTGGCGGCGTGCTGGGCAAGGTGATTCTCTACCGCAAGGACCTGCTCGATGCGGCCGGGGTCACCTACCCCACCAACAGCTGGACCTGGGAGGACTTCCTCGCCGACTGCAAGAAGCTCACCGACCCCAAGAAGGGCACCTACGGCGTCCGCTTCGGCAAGGGCAACAGCGAGAGCTGGTACTGGGTCACTTTCCTCTGGTCCGCCGGGGGCGAAGCCATGGTCTATGACCAGGAAAAGGACCAGTGGCGGGCATCCTTCGATTCCCGCGCCGGGGCCGTGGCCCTGGACTACTACACCCAGCTCTGCACCGAGCATTGGGTCGACGAGACCGGTCGCGACCGCTACGGCTATGCCTACAAGGAGGCCGAAGGGGGCCAGAAGTGGGACCTGGGCCAGATCGGCTTCTATCCCGACTACATCGACGAGAAGCTGTTCAGCACCATCAACCCCGACATCACCGGCATGGTGGCGGTGCCCCAGGGCTATCCCGACGAGAACGGGGTGCGCCACCGGGGCGGCGAGCTGAACAGCCGGATGCAGGGCCTCTTCGCGGGCATCAAGGACCCGGTGGTGCGGGATGCCGCCTGGGAGTTCCTCCGCTTCCATGAATCCAAGGACGCCACCCGCATCCGCACCGAGATCATGGTGGAGGGCGGCCTGGGCCGGTTCGTCAATCCCCAGTACCTGCGCCTCTTCGGCTACGAGGACATGATCCGTCTGGCCCCGCCGGGCTGGGAGGAGACCTTCCAGATCGCCATCGACACCGGCAAGCCGGAGCCCTACGGACGCAACTGCCAGTTGGTCTACCACGTGATGACCAAACCCATGAACGAGGCGGAGGAGCTGGCCAAGGCCGACAAGCTGCCCAAGGGCGAGAAGGAGCGCCTGGCCCTGATGCACCGCCTGCTGGAGAAGGGCGTCGCCGAGGCCAACGAGAAAATGATCGGCATCCTGACCCCGAGCCAACTGCTGCTGCGCCGGTCCGTGGCCACGGCCCTGCTGCTCGTCATCGTCGTGGCGTTCTTCTTCGTCTTCCGCAAGATCATCCGCATCTTCACCCCTCCGAAAATCGAGGGTGCGGAGCAGGTGTCCTGGGGGTTCCACCGCTACAAGTGGGCCTATCTCCTGATCCTCCCGGCCGTGCTCTCGATCTTCTTCTGGAGCTACCTGCCCCTCTCCATCGGCTCGCTGATGGCCTTCCAGAACTACCGGATCATGGGCGGTTCGGAATGGGTCTGGGTGGACAACTTCGCCAACCTCCTGTGGGACCTGGAATGGTGGATGGCGATCTGGAACTCCCTGCGCTACAGCCTGCTGGTGGTGGGGCTGACCTTCCTGCCGCCGGTCATCCTGGCGGTGCTGCTCCAGGAGGTCCCGCGCGGCAAGATTCTCTTCCGGACGCTCTTCTACCTGCCCGCCGTAATCAGCGGCCTGGTGGTGATCTACCTCTGGCGCTCCTTCTACGAGAAGAGCGAGTTCGGCGTGCTGAACGCCATCATGCTGAAGGTCCCGGCCATCGGCTTCATCGCCATCGGCCTCTTCCTCTTCCTGATCCTCTTCTTCTTCGCCAAACGGCTGTGGCTCCACGATTCGTATGTGGTGGGGGGAATATGCTTCCTGGTCGGTTTGGCTCTCTTCGGTTTCTTCTTCACCTTCGCGCAGCGAGCGTTCCAGTCCTCCCACGACCCCTTCTGGATGGCTCTCTTCCAACCGATGAAGAACCCCTACGAGTGGCTCGACGACCCCAAAACGGCCATGGTCTGCTGCGTGTTGCCCATGGTCTGGGCGGGCATGGGACCGGGCTGCCTCATCTATCTGGCCGCGCTCAAGGGCATCGCGCCCGACTTCTACGAGGCGGCCGACATCGACGGGGCCACCTTCATCGACAAGATCCTCTTCGTCGTCATTCCCATCCTCAAGCCCCTGCTCATCATCCAGTTTGTCGGGGTGTTCATCGCCTCCTGGCAGAACACGGCCTATATCCTGGCCATGACCAGCGGTGCCCACGGCACCGAAGTGGCGGGGCTGCACATCTTCTACAAGGCCTATCTCTACCTCAAGTTCGGTCCGGCCACCGCCATGGCCTGGGTGCTGGGCTTCATGCTGATCGGCTTCACCGTCGACCGGCTGCGCATCCTCTCCCGGCTCGAGTTCAAGACCACGGGCAACAAGGAGTAGGATCATGGGCATCATCTCCGCCATCGGCCGCCGGCACTGGAAGGTCCGCCTCCTCTTCCTCTGCATGTACGTCTTCCTGATCGTCGGCGCGGCCACCATGGTCTATCCCTTCCTGCTCATGGTCTCGGGCAGCACCAAGAGCGGGATGGACATCAAGACCTTCGACGCCTTCCCGCGCTTCTTCCGCGACCGCGACTGGATGTATGCCAAGCACCTCGAAGGGCTGTTCAACGAGCGTGTGCTCGATCTGGACATGGCCTACGACACCGACGATGTGGCCTTCGAACTGCTCGGCACGCCCGACACCGCCTTGGTCGCGACCGTGCTCGACGCCTGGGTGGCGAAGGGCGCCAGCCTGACCGAGCAGGAGCGCAACGACCTCGAAAGCGCCTTCCGGGAAGCAACGGTGCCGCCCCTGGCGGGCAAACAGGGGTTCGCCGCGGCCTGGCCCGGGTTCCTGGCCGACTACGCGGGGCCAGTCAATGCTTCGGTCGCCTCCTTTCGGGCGGCTCTGGCCGCGTTCCGCCAAAGCCCCGGCTATCCCCAGGGACTTCCCAACCTACAGTTGGCGGCGGCAGGCGAGACCTTCCTGGGCGAGACGGAACTGCCCTTCTATGCTTTCGCCCCCGGCTACCTGAACGCCCCCGTGTCGCGGACCTTCCCCTCCAGCCTACGGGGCCTCAAACAGCAGTTCGTCCGCAAGTATGGGGACAACATCGACGACGTGAACCGCGCCCTTGGCACGGAGTACATCGGCTGGAACAGCGTCTACGCCCTGCCGCAGAGCTGCCTGCTGCGGCGCGACCAGCCCGTGCTCGACGCCCTCGCCCAGGAGCTGGTCGAATACTGCCAGACCGTCCCCTACGGCCTCCGCTACTACTTCTCGCCCGAGGGCTTCTACAAGAAGCAGGCGCTGAAGACGGAGTACGGCACCGACATCGCCAAGTACAACGAGAAGCACGGCACCGCCTACGCCAGTTACCGCGAGGTCCATCTCGCCCGCCAGTACCCCGCCGCCGCCTCGAAGGCCGAGCGCGCGGACTGGGAGAAGTTCGTGCGCAACACCCTCGCCCTGCCCTGGATTCGGGTGGCCCCGGCGGCGGCCGACGAATTCCGCGGTTTCCTCCAGATCAAACACCAGACCATCGCCACACTCAACAAGCACTACGGCACCCACTATGCCAGTTTTGCCGACGTGCCCCTGTTCGACGAGCCGCCGGCGACCGGGATGCAGCGGACCGACTGGGAAGCCTTCATCGCTGGCTGGAAGGACCCCGCCAGCGGTCGGCTGGTCAAGGCTTCGCCCGAGCACCTGCGCGTGTACAGCGTCGAGTTCCAGTTCCAGGACTGGCTGCTGGCCCAGCACGGCGGCACCGTCGCGGGAGTGAACGCGGCGCTCGGCACCGACTACCAGCAGCCTGCCGACATCCTGCTGCCGCAGGAGGACATGCACCAGGCCTACTTCCTCGACCATACCCGCGACCTGCGCTGGGAGTTCGCGACGCGCAACTACCGCACCGTGATCGAGTACCTGCTGTTCCACGGACGCGGCATCTTCAACACCGTCATCTACTGCTTCCTGGCCGTGCTCTCGGCCCTGCTCATCAACCCCCTCGCCGCCTACGCCATGAGCCGCTACAAGATGCCGTCGAGCTACAAGATCCTGCTCTTCCTCATGTGTACCATGGCCTTCCCCCCGATGGTCACCAGCATCCCCAACTTCCTCATGCTGCGCCAACTGGGCCTGCTCAACACCTTCGCCGCCCTGATCCTGCCCGGCATGGCCAACGGCTACGCGATCTTCCTCCTCAAGGGCTTCTTCGACGCCCAGCCCCGCGAGCTCTACGAAAGCGCCCAGTTGGACGGGGCCAACGAGTGGACCATCTTCTGGCAGATCACCATGTCCCTCTCCAAGCCCATCCTGGCGGTGATCGCCCTCCAGGCCTTCAACATGGCCTACGCCAACTTCATGTTCGCCTTCGTGACCTGCCAGGACGAGAAGATGTGGACCCTGATGGTCTGGCTCTACCAGCTCCAGCAGCGGAGCGGCCAGGCGGTGATGTACGCCTCCCTGATTATCGCCGCCATCCCCACTTTCCTCATCTTCCTGTTTTGCCAGAACATCATCATGCGTGGTATCGTCGTGCCCTCGGAGAAATGACCCATCCGGCAGATGCGTGCGTGGGCAGCCAGAGCCCGGGTGGTTCCCGGACGAAGAGGAAGAGGTAGCCACGGACTTGCCCGAAACGCCTAGAGCAGCCGTTGGCCGCAACCAAAGGACTGGGTCGGTCCCGACCCGTGCTTCGCGGCTGGCGTCCTGTACATCCCACGTTTTGGAGAAGCGCCCGGCCTCGGGCGCGGGACGGGACGGTTCCCCCGAAACCATCGGTTCTTTCC
>QKCY01000153.1 GCA_003245525.1 Victivallales bacterium
ACGAAGATCCAGACCGGCCGCCGGTCGCGCGCCTGGTTGCGCAGTTTGTCCAGTTCGCGGGCGACGGTACTAGCACTGCATTCGGGGTACGGCGAACTCTTGGCCTTGCCGAACAGCACGGTGATGTCGCCCGCCGGGATATGCGCCTGGCCGATCAGGGCGTCGCGCAGGGCGTTCGTAGTCGCCAGATAGCGGGATTCCCGCTCCGCGTCGCCGGGCAAGCCGACGAAAATCGCGGCGCGCGGCACCGGTGGCGGCTCCTCTCCTCTTCCTCCGACGCCAACCAATGCCACCAGCAGCAACAGACCTCGACGCAGCGAAACCGTGGCAATGGGCACAGTAGACAATCCCACTTCGGCAGAGACCAGGGAATCCGGGGGCCGCGCGCCCCATCTGGGAGCCCTACAGTACCGCAACCGGTGGGCCGCAACAAGCATTGCGCGCAAGATGGGCGTGACCTAGCCAACACCGGTGTATATTGCGGCCCATGCGGCCCCCATCCTCCATCATCCCATTCACCCTCCTTGCGCAGGCGAGACCGTGAGCCGGGAACCCCAGCAACTCAACATGGATTTCGGCGGCAGCAACTCCTTCGCGGAAGCCCTGCGCGCCGCCCAGTTCCTGCTCGTGATCGAACAGAATGTGCCAGCGGCCGACCAGGCCCTGGCCCCGGCGGTCGCCATGGGACACGCCATGGCCGAACGGGCCGCCCAAGACCCACAGGTCGCCGCCTTCTCGCTGACCGACCGTCTCCGCAGCCCCTCCACCCACGATTCGCTGGCCTTCGCCGAGGGGCTGGTCAAGAACACCCGGCTCCCGGTCATGCTGACCATTTCCGGCAAGGGCTCCACGCCCGACCGGGTGATGGCCCTCGCGGCGCGGGCCAAATCCATGGGCATCCGCAACTTCTGCTGCGTCACCGGAGACGGAGCAACGGACCATCCGCCCGTACGGCATCCCCGCGTCACCACATCCTACCCGACCGGCTACCTCGACGGGGTGGATATCGCGCGCCTGGTTCGCCGCCACGACAAATCCTTCTGCGTCGGTGCCGCCGTCAACCCCTTCAAGTATACGTTGGCGGACCAGTTCCTGCAGTACTACAAGATGATCCGCAAGCTCGAAAGCGGGGCCAACTTCCTCATCGCCCACGCGGGCTGGGACATGAAGAAACTCCAGGAGCTCCAGTGGTTCCTCCGCCTGCGCGATCTGGGGCACGGCGTCCTGGCGCGGGTCCGCCTCCTCAGCCCCGACGAAGTGGGCAACCTGGAATCCAGCGTTTGTCCGGGAGTCTGTGTTCCGCGCGAGTTCACGGCGACGCTCCAGCGGGAGTGTACGGTCAACGAGAGCCAGTTCCTGGCCGCGCAACTGCCGCGGCTGGGCCTGCAGGTGATCGGTTGCCGGTTGCTGGGCTATAGCGGCGTGGTCCTGGCGGGCATCCGCAGTCCGGGCGTGCTCGACATGGTGCTCAAGCAGATCCAGGTCGCCGAATCCGCCTATCCCGACTACGACACGTGGCTGGAGGCCTGGAACGACTACCACGGCAGCCTCCAGTTCTCCCCCATCCCGGCTCCCTTCCACGCCTTCCACGATCTACTGACGCCGGGCCGGGCCACCTACGATGCCGACACCTGCCAGTCAACAGCCGTGGATTTCGTGCCGCCGTTGCTGCGGGACCGGATCGGGGCGGCGCTGTTTCCCCTTCTGCTCTCGGCCCGGAGCCCGGAAGGCCTCCGCAAGGCCAGCCGGTTCCTCCTCCGCCGTCACGACACCACGTCGCTGGAACGCCTGCGCCATTGCTGGTACCTGGACAACTCCCCCTGTCCCAAGCGGCTGGTGCTCGGCCCCTGCGGCGGGTCCGGACCGCGGGGCACCTGCGAGTTCGGCCAAGGCCCCTGCTTCTTCCACCGCATCTTCGCCCTGGCAGCGTCCCGGCATGAGCTGGACCTGCTCGAAGAGGGAATCGGGGGATGACCGAGGACGCCTTCTTCGCCCGCCTCTTCGCCCGGCTGCCCGCGCCGGACAGTAGCTGGGTGGTGCCGCCGGGCGACGATTGCGCCGCCCTCGCCTTTGGCGACGAGCTCCTGCTCATCGCCGTGGACCAGATCGTCGGCGGCAAGCACTACTATCTGTACGGTCCCGAAGCCGCTTCCCCCGAGGCGGCCGGACGCAAGCTCCTGGCCCGCAACCTGAGCGACATCGCCGCCATGGGCGGGATTCCCACGGCCTGCCTGCTGGCGGGCGCCTTCGGTCCCCGGCGCGATCCGGCCTGGATCGAACGGTTCTACGACGGCATTATCGCCCTCGCCCGCGACTATGGCGTGGCCATGGTGGGCGGCGACCTGGCCAGCACCCCGGCGGACGAGGTGGCCTCGCTAACCATTCTCGGCCGAGTGGAACCGGCCCGCGTCTGCCGCCGGAACGGAGCCCGAGCGGGCGATGTTCTGCTGGTCACCGGCTGGTTCGGCTCCTCCTTGGAGACCGGACATCACCTGACCTTCCCCCCCCGCTGCCGCGAGGGCCGCTGGCTGGCCGAACACGGCTATCCCACCGCCATGATGGATGTGAGCGACGGTCTGCTGCTCGATGCCAGCCGGGTCTGCCGGGCCTCCGGGGTAGCCCTGCGGCTCGATCCCCCCGCCGTGCCCCGGCGGACTCCCGCCACCACCATCGCCCAGGCTCTGGGCGATGGCGAGGACTACGAACTGCTTGTCGCCGTGGCCCCCGACCGGATCGCCGCTCTGCTGGCCGCATGGCCCTTCGCCGACGTGCCGCTGACTCCCGTCGGGGAGTTCCTGGCCGGTCCTCCCGCCATTGCCGATTCGCAGGGCAAGCCGCTAACCGCCTGCGGCTACGACCACTTGGCCTAGGAAAGTGCCGCCAGGCAGCTTGACAACCGGCGTCGAACGGGTAGCCGTTTGAAGGTCGGGATCGACGGGTGGTCTCGGGAAAAGGACACCGCGTTGCGAGCAATCATCATCGGACTCCTGGGTGCGGCCTTCCTGTGCGGCTTCACCTATTTCAACGACTGCGTGCTGAAGCAGAGCCTGCTGATCAGCGACCATATGCCCGTAGTGGTGTACGGCGGTCTGATCCTGGCCATGGTGGGACTGAACCCGCTGCTGGGGCTGCTCGGGCGGCGTCTGCCCCTGTCCTCGCGGGAGGTCGCGATCATCCTGGCCATTGTCCTGGCCTCCTGCTGCATTCCGGCCTTCGGGCTGATGCGGACCTTTGGCACCTCGCTGATGCTGCCCCACCACCTGCGCCTGAGCCATGTGGACTGGCGCGAGAACCAAGTGGTGGAGTCGGTGCCCCCGCTGATGCTGGCCGATCCCTCGCAGGACAGCGACAAGGCGCTGACCGGTTTCGTCCAAGGCATGGCGGTGGGCGATGTCCACATCGGCCTGGGGGATGTGCCGTGGCGGGCCTGGACGCAGACGCTCGCCTTCTGGCTGCCGTTGGTCCTGGTCCTCTGGCTGGGCATGCTGGCATTGGGCCTGGTGGTACACCCCCAATGGGCAAACCACGAGCAATTGCCGTACCCCATCGCCCGTTTCGCCAGCGCCTTCCTGCCCTCGCCCGGCAACGAGGGCCAGTCGGTGCTGAGGAACCGGATGTTCTGGACCAGTTGCGGATTCGTCCTCGCCATCTACGTCTGGAACTACATCAACGGCTGGTTCCCCAATCTGGTGCCGGTCAAGACCTACATCTCCTTCCATCCCCTGGGCCGCCTGTTCCCGACCTTCGTCAA
This sequence comes from Victivallales bacterium, assembly GCA_003245525.1. Classification (GTDB taxonomy): domain Bacteria; phylum Verrucomicrobiota; class Lentisphaeria; order Oligosphaerales; family Lenti-02; genus Lenti-02. The sequence goes on from QKCY01000153.1 coordinate 3,752, forward strand.
GGGGGGCGGAGGGCGACTGCTGGGGTTCACCCTGCGCTTCATGCCCATCGGCTTCGCCTACTTTCTGAGTTCGGAGGTCGCCTTCTCGCTGGGTATCGGTCCCTACTTGTGGTGCCTGGTGGTCGGCATCTTTGCCGGTTACGGCATCCCCCTCGAAGAGGGCGGCTACCTGTCGATCAAGACTGCCACCTTCCTCAACTTCGGTGCCTACTTCGGCTTCCTGCTCACGATTCTCTACTCGGGCCGCCAGTACTACCTGGCCGTGACCCGGCGGGCGCTGCGCCTGCCCTGCGCGGAGCCGGTCGACCCGGCGAGCGTGTGGGGGGCGCGGGTCTTCGCGGTCTGCGCCGTGGCGTTCGTCGTGCTGCTCTGCCGGACGGGGCTCGACTGGCAGTTGGCGATTCCCTATGCGGCGGGGACGATCATGATCTTCCTGGTCATGGGCCGGATCACGGCGGAGACCGGCCTGTTCTTCATCCAGGTCTGGACCTTCCCCTGCATCATCATCTGGGGCTTCATGGGCACCGAGGCGCTGGGGCCGAACACGATCCTGCTGCTCTGCCTGCTCTCCTGCGTGCTGCTGCTCGATCCACGCGAGGCGCTGATGCCCTACGTGGTCAACTCCTTCCGCCTGCTCGACTGGAACCGGGTCAAGTCCCACCGCATCGTCCCGGCCTGCGCCTTGGCCCTGATCCTTGGGCTGGCCATCGCCGTGCCGGTCACGCTCTACTTCCAGTACGACCGGGGCCTCGTCACCTCGGACAGTTGGACCCAGTTGGCCGCCAGCTTCCCCTTCACCAACGCCATCGACGCACGGCACGAGCTGGCGGCCCAGGGGCGGCTCGACCAGTCCCTCTCCCTATCCGGCTTCCAGCGCTTCGCCCACCTGCGCCCCATCCGCCGGGGCATGGTGGCCTTGGTGACCGGGGCCGGGCTGGTGCTAGTGCTGGCGGTCTGCCGCCTGAAGTTCACCCGCTGGCCGCTCCATCCGGTGATGCTGCTCGTCTGGGGGACCTTTCCAGCCTGGCGCTTCGCCCCCTGCTTCCTGATTGGCTGGGGGTTGAAGCAGGTCATCGTCAAGTACGGCGGGGCCAGCCTGTACCGGCGGCTGCTGCCGCTCTTCACCGGTCTCATCGCCGGCGAGGTCCTCGGGTATCTTTTTGGCATCGTGGTGGGTCTGGCCTATTATTTCTGCACGGGCGAACTGCCTCGTTACACCCTCGCCCGCTGAACGGGAGCGAACCGATGAAACTGGGCATCGTCACCTACAACATCGCCGCCAACTGGGATCTCGACACCATCCTCCAGGTCTGCACCGAGGCCGGTCTGGCGGGAGTGGAACTGCGCACGACCCATGCCCACGGGGTCGAGGTGGAATTGGACGAGGCGGGACGCGCCGCCGTGCGGGCCAAGTTCGCCGATTCGCCGGTGACGCTGGTGGGGCTCGGCAGCACCTTCGAGTACCACGCCACCGATCCGGCCGAGGTCCAGCGGAACATCGCCGGGACCAAGGAATACGTCCGGCTGGCCGCGGCAGTGGGTGCCCAGGGCGTCAAGGTGCGCCCCAACGGCCTGCCCGCCAACGTGCCGGAGGAGCAGACCCTCGACCAGATCGGTCGGGCGCTGAACGAAGTGGCCGCCGATGCCGCCGATTTCGGCGTGGAGATCCGCATCGAGGTGCATGGCCGCGACACCTGCCAGGTTCCCCGCATGGCCCACATCATGCAAGTGGCCGACCACCCGAACGCCAAGATCTGCTGGAACTCCAACTATCCTGCCGACCTCACGGCGGAGGGCCGCCTCGCGCCCCATTTCGACCTGCTGTCCCGGCGTCTGGGGCTGGCCCACATCAACCGTCTGCACTGCGGCTACCCCTACCGGGAGCTGTTCAAGCTGATGAAGGGAGCAGGCTACGAGGGCTTCTGTCTGGCCGAGATCCCGGCGGCGGGCGATGTGGCTACCGCCACTGAACTGCTGCGCTACTACCGGGCCTGTTTCGAGGCTCTGGGCGGGGCGTAGGACCATGGATGTCGCCTTCCGCTATCGTACCGCCCTGCCCTACGAACCGGGCGTGACCCGCCGCGATCCCAGCCCCGTCATCCGGGTCGGGGACCGCTACCACGTGTGGTACTCGAAGGCCACCGTCGATCCCTCCGGCTACTTCGCCACGGTCTGGCATGCGACCTCGCCGGACGGACTGGTCTGGGCCGAGCAGGAGGAGGCCATCGGCCGGGGCGCGCCCAACGCCTGGGATGGCAACGGGGTCTTCACCCCCACGATTCTGGTGGCCGGGAATCGCTACTGGCTCTTCTACACCGCCGTTCCCCAGCCCTTCGACAACGACAACGGCGGCCCCAACTGCACCCCCACCGGCATCGGGGCGGCGGTCGCCGACAGTCCGGACGGCCCTTGGCAGAAGCTGGACGCCAATCCCCTCCTGCGGCCCAGCACCGATCCCGCCGCCTTCGACAGCCTGCGCCTGGACGATGCCTGCCTCGTGGTGCGCGAGGGCCGCTACTGGCTCTACTACAAGGGCCGCCAGCAACAGCATTCGCCCCGCGAGACCAAGATGGGCCTAGCCATTACCGATGCTCCTGGCGGTCCCTACCGCAAGCATCCGTCCAGTCCGCTGGTGGATGGCGGCCACGAGGTCTGTTGCTGGCCCCACGCGGGCGGGGTGGCGGGCCTGTTCTGCGCCGTCGGCCCGGCGGGGAACTCCCTGCGCTGGAGCGCGGACGGGATCGACTTCCCGGAGGTCTGCCGCTGCGTCCCGCCCGCCGCGCCGGGGCCCTACCGCGAGGATCACTATGTGGACGGGGCCGCGCCGGGAGTCCATTGGGGGATTTGCCACGACACGCGGTCGGCCGACCGGCCGTTCCTGCTCCGTTTCGATACCGATGACCTGACCCCGAACCGATTCCCGTAGGAGAGACCCATGGTCCGCTGCTTCCTTTGTCTGTTTGTCGGATTGGCGCTCGCGAATGCTTCCGGGCAAGCCCCCAATCTGCTGCTGAACCCGCACTACGAGTTCCACGCCTTCGCCAACCACCGCGATGGCCAGGCCAACAGCTATACCCATCACGAGGTGGCGGGCTGGAACACCGACGCCTGGGGCGACCTCACGGTGTTGCGCGAATCCCATGCGGATAGCGCCATCCGTCCGGCGTTCACCGCCGGCAATCTGGTGCGGATCGAGCCGGGCAAGCGGTTCTGGCAGTTCGCCACCCTCCCCGAACTGGGGCTGGGACACGGCAGCACGGTGAGCCTCCACGTCTACGGCTGGCAGGGCGCGGCCGCGGGACTGCGGGCACGGGTCATCCCCCTCAAGCTCGACAGCGAGGACGGGGACTGGAAACCGGCAGACTTCGGCATGGCCGACAAGCGGGAATTCCCCCGGCACGGCCGCGGCGAACTGGTCGCGGTCGCGGTCCATGAGGCCAAAACGGATACGACGGGGGCCGTCGAGCTGGCGTTGGCCAATCTGCCCATTCCGGGCACCTTCCACCGGGACGACGCCAACCACTCCTATTCGGCGGACTGCAACACCATCGGCCTGCGGGTCGAGTTCGCGAACGCCTCCGACCAACCAGTCTGGGTCTGGTGGCCCTCCCTCACCGCCACCGCCGAACCTGTCGCCCGCGCTGTGCCTGTCCGGGCCTTGCCCGAAGCCTACCGGCATATCCCGCGCACCATGCAGAAGCTCTGGAAGGGCGAGGCCATCCATATCCTGCTCATGGGATCGAGCATCGACCGGGGCAGCGCCAATCCGCCCATGTATCTCTACGACGAGGACCCCGCCTCGCCCACCTTCAAGCAGCCCCTCTCCGACCGGCAGTTCGACCCGGAAAAGGCGGGACGACCGGACTTGGCCGGCTACGTGGGCTGGTGGCAGCACTACTGGGACTATGCGGGCCGACTCCGGCTGGAACTCATGCGGCGCTACAACCTGCCGGTGAGCAAGATCTGCCTGAACTTCATGGCCTGCGACGGTTCGTGCATCGGCGAAGCCCATTCGGGTCTGGCCGAGTATTGCTCGCTGGCCATCCCGCCAGGGGACAACGCGAATGGCTATGCCAACGGCGGCGACTGGCGCACACTTCATCCCGAGCTGTTCAGCCGCCCGGATGGCCCGGGCCCCGACCTCGTAATCTTCGGCAGCGGGGCCAACGAGAAGACGGACACGCCGGACGAAGTGGCGGTTTTCGAGGGTACCATCCGCTACATCCAGCGGCACTACCCCAATGCCGAATTCCTCTTCTGCATGTTCCAGAACGCGGGCGGCTACACGCCGAACCCCGGCGATCTCCAGGCCCTGGCTCTGCGCTACGGCATTCCGTTCCTCGACTTCGGCAAGGCGAGCGACGACGTCACCCGCTGGTGCAACAAATCCGCCCTCGTCCCCCGCGACGGCCATCCCCAGGCGGCCTGCCACTACCTCTGGTTCAAGCAGCTCGAACAGGCCTTCCTGTGCGCCGACCCCATCGGAGCCGGTTTCCCCCAGCAGTACCTGCCCGAGCGGCTGCATCCCAACACCTACGGCTGGGAAGGCGAGATGGTCAGCTTCGCCGGGAACGACCCGCGCCTGGCCGGGGGCCTTTTCGTCTTCGAGGACACGGCCTTCAATTGCTGGGGCGAAGCCAAGGACGCGACCCCGGTGCCCTATGTGGACGGCGAGAAGTTCTCGGCCCGCCGTTCCTCGCCCCGGCGCGATGTGCGCAACTCTCTCTTCCGGCACGGGCGCTGCCGATTGGGCGACCGGCATATCCTGGAACTGACCGGGCCGGAGGCCAGGCTCACGGCGATGGACGCCAAGGTCTGCCCCAACCGGCGTTGGTTCCCCGTGGACCATCCCCTCTGGCAGCGGCCGGAGGTACCGGTCGCCGAGTTCGCTTCCACCGTGGGCGCGCCCTACGGCAACCGACAACTCCTCCTGTCTCCCGGCCAGAGCCTGAGCATCGACGTGGTGGGGACCGATCTCTCCGTCGCCTATGCCGACCAAGCCGAAGGCGGGACGCTGTCGGTCCTCGTGGATGGGCAGGAGCAACTCGCCGTCGCCACCGACCAACCCTACGTCACCCAGGCGGGCGAGTCCCGTTTCCTAGAGAACCGGAAGGGCATCCTGGGCCTCGGCTACGGCTGGCACCGCGTGAAACTCCAGGCCAAGGAAACTCCGGTCGCCGTGCTGGGTCTGTTCACCTATGACGCCCGGCCCAACCGGACCGGCGAACGGGTGGTCCGGGGCTTTGCCGCCCCGGGCGAGACGATCCGTTTCAGCGCCCCGTTCCGTTGCCGTCCGGTCGTCGTCACCAGTGGTGGACTGGTGGTTTCCTGTCCGGCAACCACCGCCACCGAAGTCACCTTCTCGGGCACCGCGCCCGGCAGTTTCGAGGCGATTGGCGAATGAACCGCAAGACCTTCGATTGGTCCCGCGTCACCCCGTTCCGGCGACGGGTCTACGAAGCCCTGCTGGCGGTACCGAAGGGCAAGGTCACCACCTATGGCCGCCTGGCCGAGGCCATCGGCTGCGGCAGCGCCCAGGCGGTCGGCCAGGCCCTGCGCCACAACCCCTTCGCCCCGGAGGTCCCCTGCCACCGGGTGATCGCCGCCGACCTCACCCTCGGCGGGTTCGCGGGCGAGACCGACGGCGAAGAGCTCGAACGCAAACGCGCTCTGCTCGCGTCCGAAGGGGTCCGCTTCCAGGACGGCAAACTGGCGGAGCCGGGCCGTCTGCACTAGATTACGCGCCGGGACCGGTAGGGTTCGACCAGGACTATCGAACGTATCTCGCCGAGGCAGGCTACCCATGCTATTCCGCACTCGTTCCTATGCCCGGGCAGGGTTGCTTGGCAATCCTTCCGATGGCTACTATGGCAAGACGATTGCCTTCTCCATCGAAGACTTCCCCGTGGATGTGACCATCTACGAGAGTCCCGAGCTGAAGATCGAGCCGGGCGACGTGGACATGAACCACTTCACGAGCCTGCACGAGATGGTCAACACCGTCCAGCACTACGGCTACTATGGCGGCATCCGGCTGATCAAAGCCACCATCAAGGTTTTCGCCCACTACTGCCACGACGCGGGCATCGAGCTGCCGGAGCGCAACTTCACCATCCGCTACTTCTCCACCGTGCCGCGCCTGGTCGGCCTGGGCGGATCGAGCGCCATCTGCACGGCCACCTTCAAGGCCCTGATGAAGTTCTACGATGTGCGCACCATCCCCTTCGAACTCATCCCGACGCTCTGCTGGCGGGCGGAGAGCGAGGAACTGGGCATCCAGTGCGGCATGCAGGACCGGGTGATCCAAGTCTACGAAGGCATGGCCTTCATGGACTTCGGGGAGCAGTTCTTCACGGCCCACCAGCACGGCCGCTACGAATGGCTGGACACCTCCCGGCTGCCCCGCCTCTACCTGGCCTACGATCCGAACCGCGCCGAGTTCTCCGGCATCTACCACCGCAAGCTGCGCGTGCTCTTCGAGGAGCAGAAGAAGGAGATCGTGGCGGCCATGAGCGAGTTCGCCGACCTTGCCCAGCAGGGACGCGACGCCATCGTGGCAGGCAACATGGAGGCGCTGCCGGGCCTCGTCAACGCCAATTTCGACCTGCGCCACCGGGTCTTCAAAGTGACGCCCGAGAACGTGCGCATGGTGGAAACCGCGCGCCGGTCCGGGGCCTCCGCCAAATTCGCCGGCAGTGGCGGCGCCATCGTCGGCACCTACGAGGACGAGCGCATGTACCAGCGTCTGGTCCGCGACCTCCAGGGCATCGATTGCACGGTTCTCCGACCCTGCTTGCCTCCTCCCCAGAATCCCGAGCACTTCCCGGCCTGACAGCAGGGGAAGAATGGGTTATAATTGCAGTTTCGGGGCTTTTTAGACAATCATTGTAGGAGTTGCGCCGTTATAGCCGCAAAGAAGAGCGATAGGGGCCGATGGGGTAATCGGTGCCCGTATTGGCGGCGGAGCAGGGCACAGAGAGAGCACGTCTGAGATATGTCGAACCAAGCGGGGACCAACACGATTTTGCCTGGCGCGGAGATCGCCGGCTATCGGATCGAGCGCGAACTGGGCCGCGGTGCCATGGCTGTGGTCTACCGCGCGATCCAGCTCAACCTTCAGCGGGCCGTGGCCCTGAAGGTGCTGAGTGCCGAACTGGCCAGCAGCCAGGAGTTCGTCGGGCGCTTCTTCAACGAGGCCCGGGCCGCGGCCGCCCTGAGCCATGCCAACATCATCCAGGCCTACGATGCAGGCTTGACCGATGACGGCATCTACTATTTCGCCATGGAGTACGTGGAGGGCGAGACTGTCCAGGACCGCATCCGCCGGGACGGGGCCATTCCGGTGCGCACCGCCTTGCGCATGGCCACGGACATCGCCGACGCCCTGGACTACGGCTGGCAGCGCCAGAAACTGACGCACGGGGATATCAAGCCCGAGAACATCATGGTCAACACCGAGGGCGAGACAAAGCTCGCCGATTTCGGTCTGGCCAAGGTGGCCGAACACGACTTCGCGGGTTCGGACGTTATGCTCACCCCCCTGTACGCATCGCCGGAAGCCATCCGGGGCGAACTGCAGAAGGGCGACTGCCGGGGCGACATCTACTCCTTCGGGGCCACCCTCTACCACATGATCGCCGGGCACCCCCCCTATCCCGGCCACGGAACCGAGGAGGTGCTCGAACGGCATCTCAACGAGAAACTCACCCCCCTCTCCGCCGTGGCGAGCGACCTGCCGCCCGGAGTTTCGGATTTCGTCGGCAGTCTGCTGGAGAAGAGTGCGGCCAAGCGCCCCCAGGACTGGCACAGCATTCTGGTTGCCCTGCGGGATCTGGCGAAAGGCAAAACGCGCGCGCCGGTCCACAAGCTGCGGATGGGGCACGGGGCCGGGGCAGCGCGTAGCCAAGTGGTGGTCCACCAGCCCCAGCGCAAGAGTTCGCTCCTCCTGCCGTTCATGATCGTCCTGGCCCTTCTCACGGTCGCCATTGGCGCCTATGTCGTGTTCCACGGGACCGGCCCGGTTCCTCCGCCGCCGTCCCCCGCCCCGCCGGACGCCCAGCCGACGGCGGCCGCGCCGCAGCCAGCAGCGCCCGTTGCCGAAGATCAAGCCAAGGTCGAGGCGGAGCAGCGCGTCCAGAAGCTGTGGGAGGAACTCCAGACTCGGCTGAAAGCGTTCGACGGCGAACCGGAGAAGTGCATCAGCGATCTGGAGGCCTTCGAGGCCGAACACCGGTCGGTCTGGCTGCCTCCCGATTTCGCGGTCCGCCTCAAGGACTACCGCCAGGCCGCGGAACTCCGCGCCGCCACCCCCGCCGCCACACCCAAAGCGCCGCTGCCGGACAAGGAAGTGGTCGCCGCACCGCCGCCGGAGGCCGTTCCGGCCGCTCCGGCTACAGCCCGGAAACTGGGCCAGTCGCGGGATGTTCTGCGCCAGGATGCCTTCGCGGTCCTGTGCGGCCAGTTCCGGGCATTTCCGTACCGGCCCGGCACCCCGGTGGAACGCCTGCAGCAACTGGTCAAGGCTTGGTTGGCCGAGTATCCGGAAGAGAGCGAGCAGAAAACCCAGGCCAACCTCCTGGCCGAAGTCCTGCTGCCCGCCCTCGATGAGTGCATCCCCAAGTTGGTTGCCAACCAGGCAAGCCTGCTCGGCAAGCCGTTCGCCGCGGACAAACGGACCCAGGGGGCCATCCAGGAACTGACCCTCGACTACCTCTCCCTCGACGAGAAGACTCCCCATGGCACCCTGCGTCGCCGCCTCGCTTGGAGCGACCTGCGGGACTGCCGCCCGCTGCTGGCCCTCTACCAGCTCTCGTTGCCGCCCGATGCCACCTTCCGCGAACGGCAGACCTGCCTCGCACTTGCCATGCTTATCCGCGACGACAATGTGTGGCGGGCAGCGACCGCCGGGCTTCCCGTCAGTGTCGAACTCAGCGAATGGCAGGCCCTCGACCAGAATTACCTGGCAGCCGACCGGGAAGGCCCGGCCGCCGAGCTCTGGTTCCAGATCGCCAAATCCTTTGCCGACGGACAGGAGGACGCCAAGGCCTACCGCCTGGCCCGGGAACTCCTGGGCACCCGCACGCTCGTGGCCGACCGTCACCAAGCCGATCTGGCGACCATCGAGGCCGTCTGCGCCGAGTCGCTGCCGGAGATCAGGGCGGGACGGATGGTCCGCGACGCCCAGGAGACCATGGCCGTCTCCCCCCTCGAATCCCTCCAGACCCTCAATCTGGTCCGGACCCGCTACGGCGCGCTCGATTTCCCGGAACGGAACCAGTTGGATGCGATCCGCAGCCGGGTCCTCGCCAAACTGGAGCGCCCCTGGACCGCCGCCGTCGGGGAAGGAGAAACACCACCCCCCACCGTCTTCTATACGCCGGTTACCGGGCGCTGGGGCTCGCCGCCCCACGCGGCCATGCTCGGCTATCAGGACTGGACGAACGCTGGCGACCTCCCCATTCCCTTCAAGGCCCTCCTGCCGGCGGTGCAGATGGTCGCCCTCCTCGAGTTGGGCGACTGGGCGGCGGCAGCCGATGCCCTGCCCCGCTGCAGCTTCTCCCGCTCCGCCCTGCCCGACTACGAATTCCGGGGCTGCGCCGCCTTCGCGGCCGGTCTGCTGGCCGAACGCTTCCCCCGCCGGGCTCCGAGCGGAGTGGACGCCTTGGCCGTCATCCGCGAGTGCGCCACCACTGCCCAGGGGCGCCCGGCCATCGTCTCGGACCTGGCCATGTTGCTTGCCGACGGTGCCCTGATCACCCGCCGGTGCGCCGAGCCGGAGAGCAGCATCCTGCTGACCGACGCCGTCGATGGTGCCCCGGCGACCAGTTCCAAGGCCGGATTCCTGCTCTCCGCCCTGGCTGTCCAGTTCGAGGCGGGCCGCCAAGTCAAGGCCGCCCAGTGGATTGCCGATATCGCCAACGATCCCCCCCGCCGCCGCAGCTACGGCCTCACCGGTCTCAACACCCAGTTCCTGGCCGAAGTGGCGGACTTCGCCACCGGCAAGGGCAGTCTCGATCCCCAGAGCCTGGAACTGCCCTATGCCAACTACGAGCGTTACCTGCGGCTGACCGTCTCGGCCCTCTGCCTGCACCCCGAACAGGCTGGCCCGCTCGCCGAACAGCTGGCGGTCGATACCGAGCCCCGCCTTCTAGACCTGGGGCCGCTGGGGGGCAGTGCCCTCTACGACCTGCTCCTGCTGCGGGTCTCCTGTGCGCTCCAGAAGGGCAACCTGGGGGAGGCGCAAGCCGCGGTGGAGAAGGCGTTGGCGGCGACCTGTACCGCGTGGTTCCCCTACTATCCCCGGCTGCTGTTCCTCAAGGCCGGGCTGGCCCGCGTCGCCGGGGACACCGGCAAACTGGACACCATCATCGATCTCGTCCGCGACGCCTCCGTCACCAATTCCGGCGAGTATATGCTGGCCGCCCTGCTCGACCCCGGGCTCGACCGTAGCCAGCTCCTCTTCAACAAGGTCCAGTGCCGCAACCTGCGCTTCTGGGGCGAGTGGCTCGAAGGGACCCTGCGCATCGCGAAGGGCGCTCCCGAACAGCGGGCAAGAATCGCCAACATCATCTTTCTCGAGCAGTGCGCCCCGGCGGAGCGCTTGCTAACTCCGGCTCTGGCCAAATACTATCTGCAGTGATGGGCCGGGACCAGTGTCCCCCGCCAACCGATCCTGCCGGAGCCTAGTCAGCGCGTGCACTGCGACCATTGCCACGAGAACGAAGCGGCCGTCCACCTGATCATGGAAGGGGTGGATGGCCAGAAACGGGCCGTCCATCTCTGCCTGGCCTGCGCCCTCAAGGCCGGTGATGGCGGCGACGTGCCGCTGCCCCCCGGCCAACTGGCCGAGGTGCTGAAGCAATTCGGCGACAAGGTGGGGGGCCCCCTCGCCGAGGCGCTCAAGGAAGTCACTCCCGAGCCGCCGCCCGAGCCGCCCGTCGCCGCCGTCTGCCCCGAATGCGGGACCAGCGACGCCGAATTCCGCCGCCGCCAGCAACTCGGCTGCCCGACCTGCTACCAGGTGTTTGCCGAGGAGATCCGCCAGTTGCTGCCCAGCCTGCACCGGAAAGGCATCCGGCACATCGGGCGGGGGGCCGCTCCGCCCGCCACGCCCGACCGGCGGGATCAGCGCCTACGGCTGCAGCGGCTCCGCCAGCAGTTGGCCACCGCCGTGGCGGCCGAAGCCTACGAACGGGCTTCCGAACTGCGCGACGAGATCCAGCGACTTGAGCGGGAGGAGACACCGTGAGCGGCACCGACCTCCGTCTGCTGGCCGCCAGACCGTTCCCGTGGCTGGCGGAAGTCGCCATGCCCGGTGGCATCGCCGTCTCGTCCCGGGTCCGGCTGGCCCGGAACCTGGCGGACACTTCCTTCCCCAACCGCGCCTCGGCCCGCGATCTCGACAGAGTCACGGCTCAGGTCTGCGCCGCCGTCAAGGCGGGCAGCAGCCCCCTGCGCGAGGTCAGTCCCATCCGGCTGGCCGACCTCTCCCCGGTCGAGCGCCTGGTCCTGCTCGAACGCCGCCTCATCAGCGCCGACCTCGACGCCAAGCCAGCCGGCCGGGCCGTGCTGTTTACCGCCGACGAGAGCGCGAGCCTGATGCTGAACGAGGAGGACCACCTCCGCCTCCAGGTCCTCCTCCCCGGCCTGCGGGTGACGGAAGCCCTGGACCAGGCACGGCAGATCGACCTCGATCTCCTGGCCCGCCTCGCCCCGGCCTATCGCGACGACCTCGGGTTCCTCACCTGCTGCCCGACCAATCTGGGCACGGCCCTGCGGGCTTCGGTGATGCTGCACGTGCCCGGTCTGGTGCTTACGGGCCGGATCACGGAGGCCAGCCGGGCCCTCACGCGCCTCGGCTTCGCCGTGCGCGGCGCCTTTGGCGAAGGCGAGGAGACCGTGGCCCACTTCATCCAAGTCTCCAACCAGAGCACCCTCGGCGAGACCGAGGAGGGCATCGTCGCCGACCTGGAGCACTATGTCCGGACCATGGTCTGGGCCGAGGAGAACGCCCGCAAGTTCCTCGTCCGCCAGCAAAGAGACCTCCTCTATGACCATCTGGGCCGAGCGTATGCTATAGTACGGTTTGCCCATTACCTTACAACCAAAGAGGCTTTGGACTGCATCTCGGCTCTGCGCCTCGGCGTGGAACTGGGTCTGTTCAGCACCTTGACCCACGACACGATACAAACGCTCTGCCGCGAACTCCAGCCCGGCCATCTGCAGATGGCCCTGGGGGCGCAACCCGATTCCGGGGACCGGGACCGGTTGCGCGCCACCCGGGCAAGGGCCAGTGTTCTCTAGTTCCCGGTTCGCCACGCGGCAGATTCCCAACGAGACCCGATACCGATGCCCAGTCAAGACGACTTCGAATTCGCGATGAACAACTTCACGCCGCGGGCCCGCCAGGTGATCGCCCTGGCCAAGCGGCACGCCAAGCGGTTTGGCCAGAACTACCTGGGAACCGAGCACCTGCTCCTGGGCCTGATCGAGCTGGGCCAGGGCGTGGCAGTCACGGTCCTCAAACGCATGGGCCTCGATCTGGACACCGTCCGCTACGAGGTGGAGAAGCACTCCGGCCCGGGCAACGACACCCAGACCGAGGGCGATCCCCCCTTCACGCCGCGCGTCCGCCACGTCATCACCCTGGCCGCCAAGGAGGCGCGCACCCTCAACTACAGCTATATCGGCACCGAGCACCTGCTGCTGGGGCTGATCCGCGAGGGCGACGGCGTGGCCGCTGGCATCCTCCGCAACCTCCATGTGGACGCCGAAACGGTCCGCAACGAGGTGATGAAGGAGCTGGACCCGAACTATCTGCCCCGCGAGGCCCCCGGCCCCGGCGATTCCCCGGCCGCCGAGACCAAGGAGACCGGCGACAGCCAGACTCCGGCCCTCCGCGCCTTCGGCCGCAACCTCAACGAGCTGGCCGAACGGGGTGCCCTGGACCCGGTGATCGGGCGCGCAGGCGAGATCGAGCGCGTCATCCAGGTGCTCTGCCGCCGCACCAAGAACAACCCGGTGCTCATCGGCGAAGCTGGCGTGGGCAAGACCGCCATCGTCGAAGGGTTGGCCCAGGCCATCTCCTCCCACAACGTGCCCGAACTGCTCCGCGACCGCACCGTCGTGGCCCTGGACATGGCCCTCATGATCGCGGGCACCAAGTACCGCGGCCAGTTCGAGGAGCGGATCAAGGCCGTGATGGACGAGATCCGCCACGCGGGCAACATCATCCTCTTCATCGACGAGCTGCACACCCTGGTCGGGGCGGGCGGGGCCGAGGGGGCCATGGACGCCGCCAACATCCTCAAGCCCGCGCTCTCCCGCGGCGAGATCCAGTGCGTCGGTGCCACCACCCTCGACGAGTACCGCAAGAGCATCGAGAAAGACGCCGCCCTGGAACGGCGCTTCCAGTCCATCGTGGTGCCGCCGCCCACGCGGGACGAGGCCATCGAGATCCTCCGCGGCCTGCGCTACAAGTACGAGGACCATCATCACGTCCGCTATTCGGACACCGCCCTCGAACAGGCCGTGGTCCTCTCCGACCGCTACATCACGGGCCGTTTCCTGCCCGACAAGGCCATCGACGTGATCGACGAGGCTGGCTCCCGCGCCCGGATCGCCGCCATGATCCGCCCGCCGGACCTCAGCGGCATCGAGAAGGAGATCCGCGAACTGCGCTCCGCCAAGGAACGCGCGGTCGAGGAGCAGCGCTTCGAGGAGGCCGCCAACCTCCGCGACCACGAGAAGGGCCTCCAGCAGCGTCTGGAAGAGACCCTGGCCGCCTGGAAGCAGGAGTGTTCGGAGCACGTGGTCAGCATCGGTACCGAGGACGTCCGCCACGTGGTCTCCAAGATGAGCGGGGTGCCCCTCCAGCGCATCGAGGAGGGCGAGGCCGAACGCCTGCTGCGCATGGAGGAATCCATCAACGCCACCGTCATCGGCCAGCGCGAGGGGGTCGGCGTCATCTGCCGCGCCCTGCGGCGTTCGCGGGCCGAACTCAAGGACCCCCGTCGCCCGATCGGCTCCTTCATCTTCCTCGGTCCCACCGGCGTGGGCAAGACCTACCTCGCCAAGGCGCTGGCCGAATTCATGTTCGGCGACGCGGAAGCCCTGATCCGTCTGGACATGTCCGAGTACATGGAGAAGTTCAACGTCAGTCGCCTGGTCGGTTCGCCGCCCGGCTACGTGGGGCACGGCGAGGGCGGCCAGCTCTCCGAACGGGTCCGCCGCCGTCCCTATTCGGTGGTGCTGTTCGACGAAGTGGAGAAGGCGCATCCCGATGTGATGCACATGCTCCTCCAGATTCTGGAGGAAGGCCAGCTCACGGACAGCCTCGGCGTCCAGGTGAGTTTCCGCAACACCATCGTGGTGATGACTTCGAACGTCGGGGCCCAGGACCTGCAGCGGCCCGTGAACATGGGCTTCGCCAACGCGGGCGAGAGCGAGGGACTGCACGAGTACGACCGTATGCGCGACCGGCTCCAGGAGGAGGCCAAGCGCTTCTTCAAGCCCGAGTTCCTCAACCGCGTGGACGAGATCGTGGTCTTCCGCCAGCTCGGCCGCGAGGACATCGCGCAGATCGTCGACCTTGAACTGGACAAGATCCGCGATCGGCTCACTGGCCGGGACATCCGTCTGGTGCTGGGCGAGTCCGCGCGCCTGTTCCTGATCGAGAACGGGTTCAAGCCCGAGTACGGGGCCCGGCATCTGCGGCGGACCGTGGAACGCTACATCGAGGATCCGCTGGCGGCAGAACTACTGAAGGGCAAGTTCGACAGCCCGCTCACCTTCACCATCGAGCATCGCGGGGACGCTCCCGACCTCTCCTTCCGGAGCCGGAAGCGGACCAGCCGCAAGACGAACCAAGAACCAACCGCAGACTAGGCAGACGGGACCGCAAACGTGCCTTTCCTGCTGACGATCCGACACAACCTCGAAGCCGCCAAGGACCACTTTGGCGAGAACGAGGTCACGCGCTTCGCCGAAGCCCGGGTACGGGTGGGCTCCGGCACGGCCTGCGAGCAGGCGGTGCCGGACGAAACCTTCCCCGAGCTGGCCTTCACCGTGGTCGCCGACGGCAACCGCCTGCGGTTGGAGACGGTGCCCGGCGTTGGTGCCTTCGTGAACGGCGAAACCGCCACGGACGGCACCGAACTGCTGAGCGGCGACGAGATCCGCGTCGGCCATTGGACCTGCCATGTGCACAAGACCTATGGCAATCCCGACGACCGGCGGCGGCGGATCGGTCTGGCCTGGGCCGCCCGCGTCCTGGTGGTCCTGGCCATGGCCGCGGAACTGAGCGTGGCCGTCTGGCTGCCCCGGCAAGTCAACCAAGCCGCCCAACGGGGCACCGAACTGGTCCGGTTGCGGACCTTCGCCCTGCTCGACGCTCTGCGCAACCGCGTGGGGCAGACGACCCAGCCGGAAGGCACCGCCCCCAGTCCGGTCGAGTTGGCCGTGCGCCAAGCCGTCAGCAACGACCTTGAGCGGCGAGCCCGCTATCTGCGCCACTACCAGAACGGCCTGAGCGCCGACCAGTGTCGGCAAATGTACCGGGAACTCGGCTTCCTGGCCGATGTTCTCGACCGCCTGGCCACCGAACCTCCCCTCCAACCCATCCCGGACGTGGATGCGGACGCCGCCGTGCGGGCTGTCCTCCAGCGCTCCGGTTGGTCTTCTCCCACCCCATGAAGAACCGCCTCGTCAGCTTCATCCCAAAGTTCCCCGGCTGCCGCATCGCCGTCCTCGGCGATCTGATGCTGGATGCCTATGTCTGGGGCCGGGCCACCCGCCTGTCCCAGGAAGCTCCGGTGCCCGTGATCCGGGCCGAACGCGACACCACGGCCCCCGGCGGGGCTGCCAACGTGGTGCGCAACCTCGTCTCCCTCGGGGCCAAGGCCTACGCTTTCGGGCTGGTGGGCACGGACCAACCGGGCCGCGATCTGCTCGCCGCCCTCCAGGCAGGCGGTGCCGACACCTCCGGCGTCATCGCCGACGCCAGCCGCCCCACCACGGTGAAGACCCGGGTGCTGGCTGGCACCCAGCAGGTGGTGCGGATCGACCGCGAAGTCACCGAGCCCATCCCCGCCGAGCTCCGCGCCGAACTGGCCGGGCGGCTCCGGCAGGTGGTGGAGGCGGGGCTGGTCGATGCGGTGATCATCGAGGACTATGCCAAGGGGGTGCTCTCCCGCGACTTGGTCCAGGAAGTGGTGGAGTTCTGCAACCGGGCTGGCGTCTTCGTCACCCTCGACCCGCACCCCTCGAACCGTTTCGACGTCAAGGGCCTGCGGCTGATGACCCCGAACCGGTCCGAGGCCTTCGCCCTGGCGGGGGCCTACTACCAGTCGGGCGTGCTGCCGGTGGCGAACGACGCGCCGTTGCTGGCGGTCGGCCGCCGGCTGAACGAGACGTGGGGGCCGGAGCTCCTGCTGGTGACCCTCGGTGCCAAGGGCATGGCCCTCTTCGCGGGCGACGCGCCCCCGGTCCACATCCCCACCCAGGCCATCGAGGTCTTTGACGTTTCCGGCGCGGGCGATACGGTGATGGCTGTGTTCGTGCTGGCGTTGGCCAGCGGGGCCTGCCCGGCCGATGCGGCCTGCCTCGCCAACTCCGCCGCCGGCATTGTGGTGGCCGAGGTGGGCACCGCCGTCGTCACCCCCGAAGGACTCCGGCACGCCCTGCTGGAAGTCCACAACTATCCGACCGAACTGGCCTAAGGCCCTGGAGAGAACCGGACGATGAGCGAAATCGCGCGTGTGGCGGCAGTCATTCCCGCCCGATATGGCAGCACCCGCTTCCCCGGCAAACCACTGGCCCTCATCGCGGGCAAGTCCATGATCCAGCGGGTCTACGAGGCCACCGCCGCCTGCCCGGCCATCGACCAGGTCCTGGTCGCCACCGACGATGAACGGATCTACGCGGCGGTCGAGGCCTTCGGGGGCATGGCGGTCATGACCTCGTCCAACCACGAGACCGGCACCGACCGCATCGCCGAGGCCGTGGAGAACGTGCCCGCCGACCTGATCGTGAACGTGCAGGGCGACGAACCCCTCCTGCCCACCTTCGTGCTCGACGAACTCGTTGCCGCCATGCGGAACAGCGATGCCGCCATGGGCACCCTGGCCGTCCCTTTCTCCCTGACCGAGAAGGACCCCGCCGATCCGAACGCGGTGAAGGCGGTGGTGGGCGCCAATGGCAACGCCCTCTACTTTACCCGCGCTCTCGCGCCCTTCGTGCGCACCGGCGGCACCCCGGTCGAGCCCCTGCTCCACTGGGGCATCTATGCCTACCGGCGCGAGTTCCTCTACCAGTACATCCAGTGGGAGCGTACCCCGCTCGAGAAGTGCGAGATGCTGGAGCAGCTCCGCGCCCTCGAACACGGCGCCCGCATTCTCGTGGTCCGCACCACCGCCCAGAGCGCGGGTGTCGATGTGCCCGAAGACGTGGCCAAGGTGGAGCGTCTGCTCGCCCTCCAGGAGGGCAAGGCATGACCGTCCCTGCCGTCGAAATCCGGCCCGGTCTCCACATCGGCGGCGATGCCCCTCCGGTGCTGCTGGCTGGCCCCTGCGTCATCGAGTCCCCCGAGCTCTGCCGCCGAGTGGCGGGCACCCTGGCGGAGATCTGTGCCAAGCTCGGCCTCGGCTACGTGTTCAAGGCGTCCTTCGACAAGGCCAACCGGACCAGCGTCACCTCCTTCCGCGGCCCGGGTCTGGAGCGGGGACTGGAAATCCTGGCCGCCATCCGGGACGAGTTCGGCGTGCCGGTGGTCACCGATATCCACGAGCCCTACCAGGCCGCCCCGGTAGCCGCCGTGGTGGATATTCTCCAGATTCCCGCCTTCCTCTGCCGCCAGACCGACCTGCTCGTCGCGGCCGGGGAGACCGGCAAATGCGTGAACGTGAAGAAGGCCCAGTTCCTTGCCGCCGAGGATATGGCCTCGGTGGTCGGCAAGCTCCGCTCCACGGGCAACCAGCGCATCTGCCTCACCGAGCGCGGAACGACCTTCGGCTACCACAACTTCGTGGTGGACATGCGCTCGCTGCCCACCATGGCCGGACTCGGCGTGCCGGTGATCTTCGACGGCACCCACTCGGTGCAGTTGCCCGGCGGGCTGGGTTCCTGCTCGGGCGGCGACCGCCAGTTCGTGCCGCCGCTGGTGCGCGCCGCCGCCGCCGTCGGTATCCACGGCCTCTTCCTCGAAATCCATCCCGATCCCGACCAGGCGCTCTGCGACGGGGCCAACTCGCTGGCCCTGGACCAAGCCGAGCCCCTCCTCCGAACCGTAAAGGCGATCCATGACCTTGTCCGAGCGAGCTAAGCGCATCCGGGCCGTCGCCCTCGACATCGACGGGGTGCTCACCGATGGGCGCATCGGCTACGGCAACGGGGCTGGCGAGATCAAGTTCTTCGACGTGAAGGACGGTCTCGGCATCAAGCTGCTCCAGCGGTCGGGCATCAAGGTTGGCATCCTCTCCGGGCGGTCCAGCCAGGCCAACCGCACCCGGATCGCCGAACTCGGTCTCGACTTCGCCATCGAAGGCAGCCACGACAAGGGCAGCGCCCTCGAGGAACTGGCCGCCCAGCTCGGCGGCGAAACCAGCGAGATTCTCTTTGTCGGCGACGACTTGGTGGATCTTCCCGCCATGCGCCGGGCTGGGGTGGCCATCGCCGTGGGCGACGCCACTGCCGAAGCCCGCCAGGCTGCCGACCTCGCCACCCAGCGCCCCGGCGGGCGCGGGGCTGTCCGGGAAGCGGCCGAATGGCTGCTCCGGGAACAGGGCAAGTGGGACGATCTTGTCACGCATTACCGGGAAAAACTTTGAAACTGCACGACGCGACGTGAACTTTTTACCCGCCGCATACGTCCATACGAGAAGAATGAGAACGACAGCCCCGAACCCACGTCCATTGGCTCTGTTGGTCAGCCTGTTCCTCGGGCTATCCACTCTCCTGGCCCTGGACTTCGAGGGGGGCCAGAACATCACCCTCGATGGCTTCGAGACCCGGGGAGCCAGCCATGAGGGCAAGACCGAATGGGTGCTGAACGGTGCCAAGGCCAGACTGCGGGGCGGCCTGTACGAACTCGACGATATCCGGCTGATCGTGTACCTTGAGAACGGCGACAAGGCGGAGATCACCTCGCCCCGTTGCGTGTTCGACCAGGCGCGCGGGATCGCCCGTAGCGACGCCCCCCTGAAGGTGGTGTCCCAGGACATGACCCTGGAGGGCGAAGGCTACGATCTGGCCACCGAACGCAAGGTGCTCCGGATTCGTAGCCGAGTGAGAATGACGGTGCGGAAGGCGGGTAGTCGCCTCTCGCCGGTGGATGTGTTCGGCGACCTCGGCAAACCCAGCCTACCCGCCGCCAATGCCCAGGACAAACGGGAGAACGAACAGAGATGACCCCCTTGCGCACGATACTGATGACGGCTTGCCTGGCCGTATCCACGGCCCTGGCCCAGCCCGCCCCCAAGGAGGCGGAGAAGGGCCCAGCCAAGGACATGTCCCAACTGGATATCACCGCCGACTCGGTGGAGATGGATTTCGCCAACCGGAAGGGGACCTTTGTCGGCAACGTGAAGGTCGCCGACGAGACCATGCTGCTCCTGGCCGACAAGATGATCGTGCATTTGACGGAAAAGAACGAACTGCGGATGATCGAAGCCATGGGCAATGTGGTCATCAGCGAAGTCGGCACCCAGAAGAAAGCCACGGCTGGCAAGGCCGTCTTCGACGTCAAGCAAGACCTCGTGGTCCTCTCCGAATCGCCCTCCATAGCCGACATGGGCCAGTGGACCCTGACTCGCGCCCACCTGATCACCTACGACCGCAAGAAGGCCACCTTCAAGGCCGACGGCAGCGAGTCCGAACCCATCCGCATCTCTCTGCTCGTGCCCGACGACAAGGGCGACCAGGGCAAAGGCCTCCTGCCCGGCATGGGCAAAGGTACCAAGGAAGAGAAAGAGCAACCGAAATGACCCAGCCAAGCTGCCTGCTGGAAACGCAAGGGCTGGTCAAGGCATACCGCGGTAGGCGAGTCGTGAACAAGGTCTCGCTGACCGTCCAGCCCCGGGAGGTCGTCGGCCTGCTGGGCCCCAACGGGGCTGGCAAGACCACCACCTTCTACATGATCGTGGGCCTGATCCGCCCCAACGAGGGCAACATCCTGTTCATGGGCCAGGACGTGTCCAAGCTGGCCATGTTCGAGCGGGCCCGGCTGGGCATGGGCTACCTCTCCCAGGAGCCCTCCATCTTCCGCAAACTGACCGTTGAGGACAACATCATGGCCATCCTGGAAACCCTGCCCCTCTCCAGGCAGGAACGGGACGAGCGCCTGCGCGACCTCCTCAACGAATTGCAATTGAGCCATCTGGCCAAACAGAAGGCCATGACCTTGAGCGGCGGCGAACGGCGACGCCTGGAGATCACCCGGGCACTCTCCACGAACCCCCGCTTCATCCTCCTCGACGAACCCTTCAGCGGGGTGGACCCCATCAATGTGTACGAGGTCCAGAAGATCATCGCTCATCTGCGCGACCGTGGTCTTGGGGTGCTGATCACCGACCATAGCGTCCGGGAAACCCTGGCCATCGTCAACCGAGCCTACGTGATCTGCGACGGGGAGATTCTCTGCCATGGAAGCAGCGACTACCTGATCAACGACGAGAAAGCTCGTCGGGTGTATCTGGGGCCGCGCTTCACCGCCTGAGAACGGATGGGCCGTTCCCGGCAACCACACAGGAGACGCAAGTTATGGAAGTCATCGTGAGCGCACGGCACTTCGAAGTCGGAGACGAGCTCCGGAGCTATGCGGAAGCCAAGGTGACCGAGCTTGCCCTGGAACACCCCAAACTCACCACGGCACGAGTGGTCCTTGAGGTCCAGCGCAACTGGCACCTGACCGAAGTCCATGTCACGGGCAAGCACCTCGACATGGTCGCGACCGCCCAAACCGAAAACATGTACGCCAGCATCGACGCGGCGACGGAGAAACTCGAGAAGCAGCTCCGCAAGCACCTGGAGAAGATCCAGGACCACCGCGTGAAGGAGGATGCCAAGGTCACCGAGGCCGAAGCCGAACGCGACGCGGAACCCGAGGTGGTCGAGGGGAACTAGCCCCTTCCGCGTTTTGAGAACGATCCGCCTGCCCGACCCCTACCGGTCGGGCGGGCTTTTCCGGGAACCCGCCGCCATGTCCGATTCCCCCGCTTCCTGCTGCAATCCCGACTGGCACCGTCCCTCCTGGGACGAGTACTTCCTGAAGTTGGCCATGCTCGCCTCCGAACGGGCCACCTGCCCCCGCATGCACTGCGGCTGCGTGGTCGTCCGCGACCGTTTCGTGCTGGCCACGGGCTACAACGGCTCCCTGCCCGGTGCCGCGCACTGCTACGACGTGGGCTGCATGGTGGTGAACGACCACTGCGTCCGCACCAACCACGCCGAGATCAACGCCATCTGCCAGGCCACCCGCCACGGGATCAGCCTCGACGGGGCCACGGCCTACGTCACCAACATGCCCTGCACCAACTGCGCCAAGGCTCTGGTGGCGGCGGGCATCGTCCGCGTGGTCATCTTCTCCGATTTCCACGACACCCTGGCCGAGCGGTTCTTCGCCGAATCGGGGGTCGTCCTCGAACGTCTGTCCATGCCGGGACGCGAGATCCAGTACCACCTCGAGAAGTACTCCTCCGCCCGTCCCGCCAAGGCCCCGGACGGGGCTGCCAACTAGCGGTCCGACTGCTGGGGCCACTACCGGCTAGGAATGCCTAGATTGCCGGTTCCACGCATCGCTATCATCCGACCTGCCAACCGGACGGCAGACCCAATCTCCCAGAGAGCCACGAAACCCATAGGGCAGCCGTTGGCCGCAACCAGAGACAAGCGTCTTCCCCGTCGGAGTCCCGCGTTCACGCGGCAGTCGTCTC
>QKCY01000342.1 GCA_003245525.1 Victivallales bacterium
GCCTCCCGCTTATTCACGTTGGCATCCACCGGGCCACCCAACCCAACGCCGCCAGGGACCAGGAACAAGCACACAGCGATGATCGCCTTCGCTACCGGGAATCTAGTCATGCCATGCACTCCTCTATCGTGGAACAGGTTCCCATTGGTTCTCAGTGTCTGGAGGAACAGTATACCTCTGGATGAGACGTTTGAACCGGAGGCAAAGGGGGCGCCGCTCTTCCCGACGTCCACGGCGATTGCCTTTGGCCTGCCCGTCGCGGGCGGCTTGAGCCGGGAGGGGCGTTCGGTTACATTTAGGGCCATGCAACCACGCCCGATCGATCCTGCTTTGCTGGCTCCCGAACGCTATCCCTTGCTCTCCTTTCCGCAGGAGGACTGGGACTGGTTCCTGGTGGCCTGCGCCGATCTGGAGATCGAGGTGGAACCCGAGCACCGGGGGATTCTGGAACGGCTCTACAGCCATCTGCTCGGCGTGAATGAGTGGCTGAATCTGACCCGGCTGACCGGGGCGCGGGACTACCTGAAGTTCCATGTGCTCGACAGTCTGACGGTGCTGGATACGGTCGTGGAGCTGACCGAGCCGGGCGATCTCTGCGTGGATCTCGGTTCGGGCGGCGGCTACCCCGGTCTGCCGCTGGCGACGTGGCTGCCGGACCGGAGCTGGCGGCTGGTGGACAGTCGGCAGAAGAAGGTCGCGTTTCTCCAAGCCGCCCTGGGGTTGACTCCTTGCCCGGACCCGGCGGCCTGCGCCTTCCGGGGCCGGGAGGTGGCCCTGACGCATCCCGAACTGGCCGGGGCCTGCCGGATGGTGCTGGCCCGGGCGGTGGGACAAGCCGACTCCCTGTTGCCCGATCTCCAGGCGCTGTTGCGGGTGAACGGGTTCGGCGTGCTGCTCAAGGGACCCACCTTCGAGGCGAACGAGCGGAAGGCGCTGCTCGCGGCCTGCCCGGACTACGGCTTCGAGTTGGTCTGCGAGCAGACGGTGACGCTGGACCCCGACGACCCCGAGCGCTATCTCGTGCTGCTGGCCCGCACCGAGGAGAACGGTCGGCCCCAACGGGGGCGCCGGCAGCGTCGCTAAGGCCCGGTCCGTTGCCGATTGCATCGGCCCGACGTACGTGTATGGTGGAGGCGTTGCCCTAACGGACGTTCGTCTGTTCCGGAGACGCGAGGTACTTCATGATGGCTCAATTCCGTATCTGGACTCTATTGGTTCTGCTGGCCTGTGGCGCGGCCCCCGTGGTTGCCCAGGATGCCGAGTGGGTCGTGACCAACTCGTGGTCGGGGACTGGCAGCCAGCAGACCGACATGTTCTTCGTGACGGCGGCGAAGTGGCGGGTGATCTACCGGCCGCAGGGCAAGGGGCCCTTCGCCATCGAGCTGAACCGGGAGTCGGGGCACGATCCCGCGATGGTTACCGACCAGAAGGGGACGGCCATCTACGCGGGGCGGCGCAGCTTCACCGGCTCCGGTCGTCATTACTTCGAGGTCCGGACCGAGGCGGCCAGTTGGGAAGTGGTGGTCGAGCAGCTCCTGACCCCCGTCCAGCAATGGCAACTGGTGCAGCTCGTCAAGCAGGATGTTCCCAGCCTTTCCCGCATTGCCACCTGGACCGGGACCACCGGCGAGGAGGAGTTCGAGGTGCGCATTCCGCGGGGCAGTTGGCGGCTTTTCGTCAACGTGGCGGGAGCGGGAGAGGCCAACGTCACCGTTTCCCGGGTTGGCGAGGATGGCACCAAACCGATTCTGCACCTGGCCCGGCTGACCGCCGGGGATTCCAGCACGTGGATCCATGAAAGCGGCACGTTCCGGGTCCGCCTCCAGGCGGGCGAGAACTGCGAGTGGAAGTTGGACGTGTGCATCGCGAAGTGACCACCACGACCTACCGCGGCACCGCCCTGAGCATCGCTGGCAGCGATAGCGGCGGCGGGGCGGGAATCCAGGCCGATCTCGCTGCCTTCGCCTATTTCGGAGTCCACGGCACCACTGCCATCACGGCGGTGACCGCGCAGAATCCGGCGGCGGTGACCGGCATCGAGGCCCTGTCGCCGGAATTGGTCCGCGCCCAGATCGCGGCCGTGCGCTCGGCCTTCTCCCTGGGGGCCGTGAAGACCGGGATGCTGTTCTCCGCCCCCATCATCGAGGCTGTTGCCGAGTCCCTGGCCGATCTGGGGGGAACCGGGCTGGTCGTCGATCCGGTCATGGTGGCCACTAGCGGGGCGCGCCTCTTGCGCGAGGATGCCCAGGCGGCCCTGATCGGCTGCGTGCTACCCCTGGCGACTCTCGTCACGCCCAATCTCCCGGAAGCGGAGATTCTGCTGGGCCGCCCCATCGCCGGCGGCAAGGCCGCAGCTGCGGCCGCGCAGGAATTGGCCACCCGCTACGGCACGGCGGTGGTGGTCAAGGGGGGCCATGCCGACAGCGAGCGGGTTACCGATTTCCTTGCCACCGGCACGAGTCTCCATGCCTTCCATGCCCCCCGTGTTCCCGCGCCCACGACCCACGGCACCGGCTGTTCGCTGAGCAGCGCCGTTGCCGCCTGCCTGGCGCTGGGGGACGGGCTGCCAGTGGCGTTCCGCCGGGCCAAGGCTTACGTTCTGGGACGGCTCCGCACCTGCTGGCAGGCAGGTCCCGACACCGCCGTCATGTGCCCGCCTCCCGAACTTCCCGTGGCGGACATTGTCTGGGAAACTCTGGCACCATGACTTCCACCGAGCAACAACACGAGCGCGTCCGTATCCACCGGGACACCCTGGTGGAGATGAACCGTTCCGTCTACGTGGCCCGCCGCAACAGTGCGTACGGACGGGCCGTGCAGGTGTTGCGGACTCTGGGCCGACCGAACCCGACCGAAGTCCGGGCCCGCCTGTACCGGGTGGCGGTGCGCCTCCTCGACGACGCCATCCGCGATACGCGCATGAGCCAGATCGAGCGCAACACCCCCCTGGTTCTGTTTCTCAAGCTGCTGCGCGAGGCGATCCAGACCGCCCAGGCCCTGATCCGCAACGATCTCGACATCGGGCGCGACACTCCGGATCTGGCCAAGGCCCTGGGGCAGAGCTCCACCACCCTGCGGTTGGCCCGGGCCTTCATCGAGAAGAGCGAGAACGATGTGCTCGACTCGATCAAGGAGATGCTGGTTTTCGGCCGCACCGTGGTCCGGCAGGACACCCGTCAGCGGCGGCTGGGCTTCGACGCCGAGGAGCGGCGGCGGTACCGGATCAACATGCGCCAGTCCCGCCAGTTCTACGCTCAGCTCGTGCAGCACGAACTGCATCCGGAGGACGAGGCGTGATCCGGGTTCCAGTCACGGTGGTGGGCGAGGGCCCGCTGGCCGCCTGGCATCGGCAGGTGTTTGCCCAGCACGCCGGTTGCGACCTGCTGGCTGGCGGCTTGCCCGACCGCACGGGGTTTGTGGACCTCTGCGGGCCGCCGGAGGCCTGTACCGAGGCCATCGCGGCGGCAGTGCGGGCGCGGGTGCCGCTGGTGCTTGGCTTCCCCAGTCAGTGGCGGACCGACGAACTGGAGCGCCTGGCGACCGCCGCCCGCAAGCACCGGGTGCCGACGCTGGCGCTGGGCTCGTTGCGGCTTTTCCCGGCGGCTGCCCGGCTCAAGGAGATGGTGTCGACCGGGGTCCTTGGCACGGTGCGCAGCGTGCGGATCGAGCGCGAGGGCAGCGACCTCCATCCCGCCACGGGGGTGGCCGATCCCGCCTTGGCGGCTTGGCGGGACGCGGACCTCTGTCAATGGCTTGCCGCGGAACGCTCCGACTGCTCCACGACCGACGGCGAGGGCGACGCGGTGCGCCGCATTCTGGTGGTGGGCGAACTCGGCGAACTGGCCATGCGCTTTGCCGCCGGGCAGACGCCCGAACTGACCGTCCAGCTCGGCTCCCGCCAAAGTCTGCGCCGGGTGCCCGCTCTGGGTAGCCGGGCCGCTCATCTGGCCGAGCTGCACTTGGCCGTCACGATCCGCCAGCAGGAACAGCCCTGGCTGCTGCTGCCGTCGTTGCCCGACGTGCTGGCTGCCGCCGTCAGGCGTTGAATTGGCCGGGCGGACCGGTATCTTTCTCGGTTCGTTCTGCAACCGCAATCTGAGCCCCGAAAACGCCTGTGGCCAATCCAGTTCCCGCTCCTGCCGCGCTGACCGCGCGCGATCTGCATATCCATCTCGCCGACCTGCTCATTCTGGACCACGAGGATCTCGTGATCCGGGAGGGCGAACGGGTGGCGGTGGTTGGCCGCAACGGTTGCGGCAAATCCACCGTGCTCAAGGTGCTGGCCGGGGTGGAGAACTTCTTCACGGGCGAACTGGCCTTGCGCCGGGGCCTGCGTGCGGCGTACCTGCCCCAGGAAGTCGTGCTCGATCCGGCCCGTACGGTGCGGGAATGCATCCTCGATGGCGCGGCCGAAGTCTGCGAACTGCTCCATCAGTACGAGGGGCGCAAGCCCGGCGACGCGGCGGCCACCGCCGCCCTGGAAGCGCGCATCGAGCACCTCGGCGGCTGGCTGCTGAACCAGCGGATCGAGGAGCTGTCCTCGGCCCTGCGCACCCCCCCGTTGGACCGACTGGCCGGGACCCTCTCCGGCGGCGAGCAGCGCCGCGTGGGTATCTGCCGGACCCTGATCGGCCAGCCGGACGTGCTCCTGCTGGACGAGCCCACGAACCATCTGGACACCGAGACCATCGAGTGGCTCGAAACCTATCTGAGCCGCTACCGGGGAACCTGTCTTTTCGTGACCCACGACCGGTCGTTCCTCGACCGCGTGGCCAGCCGGGTGCTGGAGTTGGCCCAGGGACACTTCTATTCCTCCGACGGCAACTACACCGAGTTCCTCAAGAACAAGGCCAAGCGCGAGGAAGTGGCGGAGCAGAACGAGGCCCGGCGGCTCAGCTTCATCCGTCGCGAGATCGACTGGATTCGGCGGGGACCGAAGGCCCGCGGCACCAAGTCGCGCGACCGCATCCAGCGCTTCGAGGCCGCCGTCAACCAGGCGGATCTGGAGCGCGAGAAGGACGTGGAACTGATCGTGCCGCCCGCTTCCCGCCTCGCCGTGCGCGTGGTCGAGATCAAGAACCTGACCGTCGAGCTGGGCGGACGCACCCTGATCCGCGATTTCTCCTTCTCCTTCGAGCCGGGCATGTGCATCGGCGTGGTCGGACGGAACGGCGCGGGCAAGACCAGCCTGCTCCGGGCGGTGCTCGGCGACCTCTCCCCCACCCAGGGCGAGATCGTGGTCGGTCCCCGCACGGAGTTCAACTACGCCGACCAGCACCGGGTGGTGCTGCACGACGACAAGACTGTCTTCGAGGAGATCGGCGAGGGCAAGGACTACGTCATCCTCGGCGGCCAGCGTCTGGCCCTGTGGACCTACCTGAAACGCTTCCTGTTCACGGACGACGAGGTGCAGACGCTCATCGGCCAGCTTTCCGGCGGCGAGCGCAGCCGCTTGGTCCTGGCCAAGATCCTCCTGCGTGGCGGCAACTTCCTGCTCCTGGACGAGCCCACCAACGATCTCGACCTCTCCACCCTCCGCATCCTGGAGGAGGGGCTGTCGCAGTTCGCCGGCTGCTCCCTGGTCGTCAGCCACGACCGTTTCTTCCTGAACCGGATTTGCACGGGCATCCTCGGTTTCGAGGAGGACGGCACCGTCCGCTACGAGCCCGGCGACTACGATTACTTCGCCGCCAAACGGCGCGAGCGGGCCAATGCCATCCAGGCCGAAGCGAAGCCCAAGGCCGAAGTCCCCGTGATGAAGGCCAAGCCCGCCACCCGCAAGCTCAAGTGGAGCGAGGAACGGGAACTGGAGGGCATGGAGGAGCAGATTCTGGAGGCCGAAGCGGAGGTGGAGCGTCTGGAGGGGGTCTTCGCCAAACCCGATTTCTTCTCCGTCCACGGCCACGAGACCACCGAGTTGAGCCAGCAGTTGGAGACCGCCCGCGCCGAGGTGTCCCGGCTCTATGCCCGCTGGGAGGAGCTCGAAGCGATCCGCGATGGGCGGGCGTCTAGCCAGAGCTAGGCTGGTGGTGGCGAACCTGCGTGCAGGGGCTACGTTTGGGGTGACGGCAGTTGCCAGCCAGGCTGGCTCGACACGCGCACGAACGGGGCTCCGCCGCAAGGGCATCCATGAACCAGTTCGACCATTCTCCGCTTCCGGCCGGCACCGACGGTTCCCTGGGACACGTCGACCGCTATGAACTCCGTGAACGCCTCGCGGAAGGCCCGGCGGGAATGCTCTATCGCGGGATCGACACGGTGGTCGGGACCCCTGTCTCCCTGCTGTTCCTCCCGGCCGCGTTGACGGCGGCTCCGGGGGCGCTGGACGGCCTGCGGGCCGAACTGACGCCGGTGGCGCGGTTCCGCCATCCCGGCGTGGCCCATCTGCTGCATCTGACCCAGCTCTGGGACCTGGATGCGGTGGCGCGGGCCGAGACTGGCCTGGAACCGGGAGCGGCGGCACTCGTCGCCGATTTTCCGGCGGGGGAGCCGCTGCCCGCCTGGCGGCGGCAGTTCCCGCATGGCCGGATGCCTATTCCCCAACTGCTGGATCTGGTCTGGGAACTGGCCGAGGCCCTGGATGGCCTCCACGCCGCCGATCTGGTCCACGGCTCCCTGACGGCCGAGGATATCCGGATGACGGCGCGTGGCCCGGTCCTGGTCGGGGCCGCGCTGGGCGGTCGGGTCCGGGCGGCGATGGCCCGGCTGGGGCTGGGGAACGCCACCAGTGTCCCGCCGGATTCCCATGACGACCTCCAGGCTCTGGTCGCAATCGCCCAGGACCTGCTTCCCGATCTCCCCGCCGCGCCCTGGGCCGAAGTCATGGAGCGGGCTATGCGGCCTGCCGCCGAGTCGTACCCCTCCGCCCGACAGTTCGCCGGTGCGCTACGGACGGCTTGCGAGGCGGTGCCGGATCTATTGGCCGAAGAGCCCCCCGAGGAAGAACCGCCGGCCGCGGCCGCGCCCGCTCCGCTTCCGGAACTCGTTCCGCCGCCGTCCCCGGTGCCCGCGACCCACGCGGTCTTCTACGACCAGCCTGCCGCCAAGCCAGCGGGGGCCCGTCGGACTTCGCGGGTGCTGAACATCGTCCTGGTGGTGGCGGTGCTGGTGCTCCTGGCGCTGGTAGTGAAGGTGGTTCTCTCCCGCCGCCAAGCCCCGGTCCCGGTGGAAACCGGCGAGTCCTGGGAGCCGGTGAAGCAGAGCACCCGGCTGAGTCCGGCGTTCGCCTGGCGGGTGACCCTGCCCGCCGTGGCTCCCGGCCAGATGCTCCGGTTCCGGCTCTATGGCCAGACGCGGGTACTGGCGGTGGTGGCTGCGGCCGAAGGGATCGTAGTGACGGAGACCACGGGAAAGGGAGACCGGCGGGAGCTGGCCAGCGTCGCGTTGACCGAGCCCTTGACCGAAGGCGAGGTGTTGGCTGTCGCCAAGAGTCCCGATGCCTTGACCGTCGCCCGCAACGGCGTGGTCGTGGCCCAGGCTCCCTGTCCGCTGGAGACCTGGCGGCTGGCCCGCTGGGACCAGGCCGGGGGCCTGGTGCCTATCGCGCTCACGAACCAGAAGATCGAACGGCTCGTCTTCGCCGACGATTTCATGCACGGCGATAGCGCCCTCGGCGAATGGCAGCCCGAATCCGGCCAGTGGACGGTACACGAGTTGCAGAATCCGATCCGCAGCGCCAATCCCTTCTCCTTCCTCGGCACGGGCAGCAATGCTCTGGCCCGGGCCGGCCAGTGGTTCTGGCGCAACTACCAACTGACCTGTTCGGCCCATCCGCTGAAGGACAGCGCGTTCGGCGTCTCCTTCTGCCATCTCGACGCGGGCCAGACCTACAACCTGCGCTGGCGCAAGGCGGGCGAGACGGGCGTGCTGGAATTGACCCGGCGCAAGGGCGGCGAGAGCCAGTCCCTGGCCCGCCGGGAGCTGCCGTTCCTGGCCAATTCCTGGGTCGGACTGTCGGTCAGCCAACTGGATGGGCTGCTGGTGGTGGCGGTGGACGGTCACGAAGTGTTCCGGGTGGTGGACCCCGCGCCCCTGCTGGGCGGCGGCATCGGCCTGTGGACTGATGGCGGCGAAGGAACGGTGTTCGACGATGTGGTCGTCACCCCGGTCGACCGTCTGGCCATAACGCAGGCGGATGTGCCAGCCAGCCTGTTGCCCAGCGGCCAACTGGCCACGACGGCGGGACTCCCCGATTGCCCCCTCGGCGGGGTCCTGTTGGAGAACGCCACGGTGACGATGGCGGTCCCCCTCGTCGGCCGGTCCGCGCCGGTGGGGCTGTTCGCCCGCCGCAACGGGCCAAAGGATCTGCGCTTCCAGTTGGTGCCGGGGGCACGGTGGCAAGCCCAGATCGTAGGCACGACCCCGGCTGGCGAGACGGTGGTGGCCAGCGAGGAAATGGCCTCTCCCAAGGGCGAGGGCGAGTTGTCCTTCACGGTCCTGAACCGGGAGGCCTGGGGCATGGTGGATGGCCAGATCGTGGTCTATGCCGGACAAGTGCCTGTCCTGGGCCGGGGCCGTGCGGGGGCCTTTGCCGCGCCGGAGTCGCCGGTCCAGCCGACCCGCCTGGCCATCGCGCCCGCCACGGCGCTGCCCAATATCGACAACCGGGTGGAGACCTTTACCCACGAACAGTCCATGCAGAACTGGAACAGCCCCGTTCTGTTCTGGACCCCGGACTACACCAGCAAACTGCCGTTGTACTGGCACCGTTCGGACTTCTGGCGGGACGTGTCGGTCCGCGCCGACGTGGCGGAACTGGAGAAGCTGGACGGGGTGCAGACCTGGGGGGTGGCCCTGTCGGAAGAGGGCACCGCCGCCGGCCATGCCGACCGGCGCTGGGAACTGTTCCTGGTCCCCGGCCCCAAGCCGCAGCTTTACCTGTCCCAGCCCGGTGCCGAGCCCGAAGCACTGCCCTTGGAGGGGACGGTCCAGACCTTGGCCCTCGAACGGCGCGGGAACCTCCTCCTAGCCAAGCGGAACGGACGGACCATCTGGGATGGTCGAGTCACCGCCAGCAGCGACGGGCTCATGCGGGTGGGCCGGATCGGGCGCGGCGCCACCGACGAGTGGGCCCTGGCGGTCGAGATCCGTGCGGACAGCGTGCGGACCTACTCCTTCAAGGAAGCCCCGGTGGACTGGCTACCCGCCTCGGGCGAATGGCAGGTGACCAACCGCTGGCAATGCGATCCACGGTGGTCCTTCTTCTCCGGCGTCCAGCGCGGGGGGGCGGCCTGCCTCTGGAACAAGTACCGGCACGGCGACAACGTCACCATCGAGTTCTTCGTCGGGCCGAAAATGGACCGGGAGCGCGGGAAGTGGTACGAGTACGCGGCCGACTTCAACGCGGTGATCTGCGCCGACGGCAGCGATATTGCCTCGGGCTACAGCTTCCTGTTCGGCGGCTGGGACGACCGGGGCTCCCAGATTGTGCGCCAGCACGAGATCCTGGCCGAGAACCGGCGGATCGTCATTCCCCGGCAGAGCTCGACGCACCGTCGCTGGTTCCATGTCAAACTCCGCAAGCGGGGTGCGCAACTGACCTCCTGGGTAGACGGCGCCCTGGTGGGTTCGGTGCAGGACGAAGCCCCCTTGGCCGGCGACCGTTTCGGGCTCTGGACCTGGGGCAACGGCATCATGGTCGCCCAGGTCCGCGTGGCCACCGACGGCGCGATGGAGAGCGTCGGCATGGACGCGGCTCCGAACCCCCAGCCCAAGACCCCCTACGACAAGTGACCATGAAATACCTGCCCTTCCTCCTTCTTCCCCTGCTCCTGGCTGGCTGCGGCCAGCAGGCCGAGGTGACCGTGACCAGCCAGCCGGTCGCCGCCGTCTGGGCGGAGGAGGAACTGCTGGGACCGACGCCCCTGGCCATGCCTCCCTCGACCCAGGACCGGACCCTGGTCCTGCGTTGTCCCGGCTACCGGGATGCGACCGTGACCATTCCGGCCGGCACGAAGGGCGAAGTGCCCGCCACCCTCGAACCCGTGGGAGGGTTCGCCCTGACCTGCACCAGCCAACCCACCGGGGCCAGCGTCTACCTGGACGGCGAGCGGCTGGGGGAGACGCCGCTCACCGTGCGCGACCTTGACCAGGATCTGGTGGAGGTGACCTTCCAGCTCAAGAACCACGAGCAGGTGACCCAGTCGGTCCGGTTCGACGAGAACCCCGCCCAGGAGCTGGCCGTTGTCCTGCCCAGTCTGACCGAGAAGTACTATCTCCAGCAACTGCGCCAGGAGCCCGAGGTCATCCATCCCTATTGCGATCTGGCCCACCACTATGTGCTCCAGCACGAGTTCGCCAAGGCGGTGGACATCTTCGGGCAGGGTGTGGATCTGCTGGTGCGGAAGCCTGGCACGGAAGACTCGGCGCGGCTCTGGTCCGAGATCGACCGCGTGACCACCAAGCAGTACGATTTCGGGGACATCGAGGCGGTCACGACGGCCCGCAAGGTGCTCTGCAAGGGGTTGGATGACATGCTGACGCGCCATGGCGCCAAGTCCCCGGTGGAACTGTACGCGGCCCAGATCGAGCTACTCGACACCCTGAACCAGCGCCAGCGCGCCCAGAACCTCTTCGACCAGGCCTGGAAAGCCAGTCCGCACGAGCGGCGGCTCCAGCAGCTTGCCAAGCAGCGCCAGTTCCACATCCCGTAGACCGGAAGCATCGGCCTCAGGAAAGGATGCTGGCGCTCCCCGTCAGGGGCGCAGGGCGACGATGGTGTGGGGCACGAAGGGCAGGCCGAAGACGCCCTCGTAGCGCACGAACACCCCGTCGCTGGCCCGGAACCAGTAGAGGCTGTACCAGAGACCGGTGAAGGTCCCCGGCGTGCCCACGCGGACCCGGTGGACGGCCACTGCGGCCCCGTCCACGGTGATGGATTCGTCGCCTTGGGCGGTGGCCTTGAGCTTGATCGACTCGAAGGTGTCGGGACGGAGCATCCAGAACACCCGTTCCTTGGGACCGTCGGTGGCTTGGACCCGCAGCGCCAGGGAAAGCGGCTGCAGCCAGGGCGTCTCGCCCAGCTCGATGGTCTCCCGGTAGGGCTTCCCGTCCACGGTTCCGGCTACCACGATGTGGCCGCCCTCGCGTTCGCACACCACCTTGGTGCCGGGGCGCTCGACGGTCCATTTGCGGGTGGTGCCGTCGGGCTGGCAGAACACCATGTGGTGTTCCTCCTTGGCTTGGGACTCGACCCGGCACCCGTCGGCATCCCGGTACAGGGTCGAGCGGAACACCGTCTGCTTGTCGCCGGTGGTTTCGAGGTAGTCGTGCGCCTCCACCGCCGGTTTGGCGGCCACGGCGGTGGCGAGCAGGAACAGGTGGAGCAGGAGGTGCATGGTTCGGACTAGACCGGCTCGCCCGCCGAGGTGTGGTTCCAGAAGTCGTCGAGAATGCGGGGCCAGGTTCGTTCGGCGGCGTTGGCCAGGGCGCGTTCCCGCAGGCTGGTCCGCAGTTCGGGGTCGGCACAGAGCCGTTCCATGGCCTCGGTCAGGGCCACATCCCCGGCCATGTCGACAATCAGGCCCGACTGGTGCCGGGCGACGATCTCCGGCGGGCCGCCCTGGTTCGCGACGATGGCGGGCAGGCCCGACGCCTGGGCTTCGAGCACCACGTTGCCGAAGGTGTCGGTGGTGCTGGGAAAGACGAAGGTGTCGGCCGCCGCATAGGTCTTGGCCAAGTCCTCGCCATAGAGGAAGCCGGTGAGGATGATGTCCTTGCGGCCCTTGCAGTGTTTCTTGATCTCGGGGAGCAGGGGGCCGTCGCCCACCAGCACCAACTCGGCCTCGTGGCCGCGCTCGCGCAGGCGATCGAAGCTCTCCACCAGATGCGCCACGTTCTTCTCCCGGGAGATGCGTCCCACGTAGAGGAACTTGAAGTGGCCGTTGCAGCCGTACTTGCTCAGATAGCCCGCTTCCCGCTTCTCGGGCGAGAAGTTGCCCGCGTCCACTCCCCGGGGCATGACCGCGATGCGCTTGTGGGCCAGCCCGTTCTCCAGCAACTGCTGGCGGTACCACTCGCTGGGGGCGAAGATGAGATCCATCTGGCCATAGAACCAGCACATGAAACGCCACGTCACCTGAGCCATGTATTCATCGTCGGTGAGGATCTCGACGTACTTGGGAAAGTCCGTGTGGTAGATGCCGGAGACCCGCAACCCCAGCAGGCGCGCAGCGGCCAACGCGGTCAGGCCGAGCGGGCCAGGAGTCGAGATGACGACTTCGGTGAAGCCCTCCCGTTCCAGGTATTCGAGCACTTCCAGGAACGGCGGGAAGGCAAGCTGCTGCTGGGTGTATTCGGGGACTTCGAACATCCCCACCGGAGTGAAGTTGTGGATGGTGAGGGTCGGTTCGTTGGGGGGCTCCGCCAGACAGGTGACCACGGTGAGTTCCCGGTTGGTCTGTCCGGCCAGCGAGCCCAGGGTGCGGATGGTGCGGGCCACCCCGTTCACGTCGCTGAAGGTGTCCGTCACCCAGGCCTTCTTGGCGCGGCGACCGGCCACCGGGTGTTCCTCCAGGCGGAACCGCCGCCGGACCTCGCCCAGCAGCGGGCTGTCCTTGTGCTGGGTGCCGAAGGCGGCGATGTAGGGCGCGACGCTGAGCGCCACCGGCGCGAGCGAGGCCAGGGTCTGGAGGCTCTCCAGAAAGGACATCTCCCGCAGGTTGCGCATGAAGCGGTCGAGGAACTGGAAGCCGACCTGGTGGCAGATGTGCCCGGCCAACTCGAAGGTGGCATGGTCGCTGGCCAGCCGCTGGCCGGTCGGATCCTGGTTGCGGGACTCGAAGAGGGCGGAGAACTCGTCGATGAGGGTCCGCTCGACCGGGCTAAGCCGCCGCCGTTTCCAGGACCCCACCACGCGCCGGGCCACGCGCCGGAAGAGGCCGGGCGCTTCGGCGGGGGCGGGCTTCGGCCCCTCGGCCATCCGGCGCAGCAGCCCGTTGAGGAGCAGCGAGCCCTTGCCGTTGTTCAGGAAGCGATCCCGGTAGTAGCTGTAGGCGATGTGGTAGAAGCCGTGGGCCAGCTTCAGGCTGGTACCATGGTTGCCGCCGGGCTGGTGTTCGCCGCGGGCCAGGAAATCCAGGAACTCCGCCGTCGTCTGGGCCTTGGGCGTGACGGTGTGGGCCGAGGCCGTGTAGACGCCGCTGTGGTCGTCGCTGCCGCCGGTGCAGAACTTGCGCCAGGCCTCGGGGTAGGCCGGGGCGATCCCGTGCTTGTCCGCCATCGCGGCGATGTCCTCGGCGGTCAGCTCGGCCAGGACGGTCTGGATCAGGGCGACCGCTTCCCGGTGGCGCGTGCCGTTGAGGGTCTCGAAGCGGGGGAAGAGGAGCAGGAGCTTCTCCACGTGGTCCAGGGTCAGCCGGTCGTTCACCGAGAACAGGGGATGGGCCACGGTGTGGACGATGCTCTCGCGGCGGAGATAGGCCTGGAGGTCGTAGATGTTCTCGCGGAGCTGGTTCAGGTCCGCGAACTGCGCCTCGGTCATGCCGTGGGCCAGGACGTGGATCTTGCAGCGATCCTCGGGGAAATAGGTGGTCAGCTCCGCCGAGAGGAAGGTGTTCGGGTAATGGGCGATCTCCAGCGCCCCGGCGATGCTGTTGTGGTCGGCGATGGTGACGAAGTCCATGCCCTGGGCCAGAGCCTGGCGGTAGAGGGCCTCGGGTTCGGCGAAGCACTCGGGGGCGCCGATTCGGCGCAGCAGCCATTCGCTGGGACGGTTCGAGTACTTGCTGTGGACATGCAGGTCGGCTTTGCTCAGCATGAGCGATCCTTCTGTTGACTTGCATTCCGGGCGCTTCGGACCGCGAAGAGCCCGTCTGCACCATCAACATGGAGGATCAGTGTGATGGAAAGGTTAGGACCGGATTCCTTCTCCGTGGCGAATGGTGGAATCTCGCTGGTTTTGTTAGCGGACCGCTAGTTCTCGGGCTTCCGGCCGATGTAGAGGTAGTAGGGGGCCCGGCAGGGCAGATAGGGCACCTTGCCCCGGCGCTCGGCCAGGAACTCGGTCGCGAAGAGCCGTTCGAGGAAGGGGAGATGGTCGGGGGAAAGCCAGACGTTGTCGCGGTCGAACCAGACCCGCCAGAACCAGCGGCCCAGCCAGCCCTGGCGGCGATGGCCGGGACTGGGGTACTTGTGGGCCACGTGGAAGTCCACCACGGCCAGCAAGCCACCAGGCTTGAGGGCGGCGTGGGCGTTGAGCAGGGCCGCGTGCCAGTCGGGAATCATGGTGAGGGAATAGGAGAACACGGCCACGTCCACCGGTTCGGGCGGTTGGTAGGTACAGGCGTCGGCCGCCACGGGGTGTACGTTGGTCCAGCCGTGGCGGGCGATCCGGCGCTCGGCCACGGCCAGCAGCGAAGGGGTCAGGTCCACCAGATACACTGCCTGCTTGGCGGGAATCCGGTCGGCCATGAACTCCAGATTGGCGCCGGTGCCGCCACCCATCTCAAGCCAGACCTGGCCCGGCGCATGGGGAAGTTGCTCGACCAGTTCCTGCCGCCCGTGCAGTAGGCGCTGGCGGAAACCATCGTAGTCGTCTGCCTGGCCGGCATAGAAGGATTCCAGCCGTTCGGCGTGGGTTCTGCCCCGGATCGGGGTGGCCGCCAGATGCCAGAGCACGCGCAGGTCGCGGATCGCGTTCATCGTCTACTCCGTGAGCAGATCGGCGATGCGGAAGCAGCCGTAGGTGTGTACCCGGTCGCGCGCATGGAGCTCGCGGCTGAGGTCGGGATGGTAGCGCAGCAGGCCGGCCAGGGGCTGCTCCTGCCCCCGGTGGGTCACGGTCAGCCGGTCGACGAAGGGCGTGTCGAGGCCGGCCCCCCGCCAGATGGCCCGCGAACCGGGAGCCGCTTTGGCCAGGATCGCCTCCCATTCCCGCCGCAGCACCGGCTGGGCGTGGGTGCTCAGCCAGTCCATGTGGTCCAGCAGCACGAAGCGCGACACCGTGCCGTCGTGGGATTCGAGGAAGTCGTGGACCGTGCAGGTGTGGGTTTGCACCCGGTCCGCCCCGCCCGCCCGGAGCTTCTCGTAACCTTCAGGACGGAGGTATTCGGGGCAGCAATCGCGGGTGTAGGTCCCGCGCAGATAGACCCGCCAGAAGTAGTTGTCCGCCAGCGGCAGCTCGCCGAACACGGCATCGAGGCATTCCTCGATGAAGGTCGACAGACCGCTGCCGTAATGGGCGCGAATCTGCTCGATCTGGGCGCGGGGGACGCCGAGCAGGCACATGGCTGTGTCCCGCTCCAGAGCCCAGCGCACCCAGTTCTTCCAGAATGCGGGGCGGACCTCCTCGCGGTAGATGGTCTGCTGCTCGGCGAGGGACGGGGCCTCCAGCATCCGGTCCACGGCGTCCCGGAGCCCCTTCACGCGGTTGATGTAGCCGTTGGCCATCCAGGCGAAGAGCCCGGAGGAGCCCCGGAAATAGAGCGAGTTCCGGTGCCCCTTCCCCGCGAAGTAGCCGATGGACCGGTCCCAGATCCGCTGGGCGAAGGGCGGCAGCGCCGGGCGTAGCTGGTTGCGGTAGAGCTCCCGGCAACGGGGATGGCGGCCCTCCCCGAAGAAGGCGAAATAGTCGTCGTAGCCGAGCGTGCGCGCGGCGGCGAGCTTGAGCTCCAGGATGGCGTTCTGGCGGGGATTCATGTCCACCGCATGGACCTGCCCCGCTCCGGCCAGCACATAGTCGAGCGCGTTGCAGCCCGCCGAGGTGATGACCACCACCGTGTCCGCCGCGGTGAGTCCCAGGGCCTG
Organism: Victivallales bacterium; assembly: GCA_003245525.1. Lineage (GTDB taxonomy): Bacteria > Verrucomicrobiota > Lentisphaeria > Oligosphaerales > Lenti-02 > Lenti-02. The sequence continues at coordinate 15,745 of QKCY01000342.1, forward strand.
CCGGTCGAGCCGGGGGTCCTCCCAACAGGCGTTGTAGATGAGATTGTGGCGGTGGACCGCGCCGAACACGACGTTGCTAAGCCAGACCGATGGCTGCATCATGCCACGCCTCCGTTCCCAGTTTCCGCTCGCAGGGATTCGCCGGGGAACAGGCGGAATCCGCTACATGTGAGAACTCTCCATGTACCATCGACGCATTCGGTTAGCGCCGTATTGGCGGCGCGTGACGATTGCTGGCGAAGATGGGCCGCCGCGTTAGCGGGGGGTACCTTTGCCTCTCCCTTGCGTTGTTTCCATGCTTGAACTAGCCTCCTCCTTCGGTATAGTATCGCTCCTCGTTCAACCTCTTTCGCGGAGAGGTGACAGAGTGGCCGAATGTGCTCGCCTGGAAAGCGGGTGTACCAAAAGTACCGAGGGTTCGAATCCCTCCCTCTCCGCCATGACTCTTCTTCGGGGCCGACTTCACCAGTCGGCCCCGAATGTTTTCTGGCCTGCGGAATCGGGACTCCGGTGCTGGGTCCGGTGCTCATACCAATCTGCCATCATACGAAGAGGATTGGGCACTCCCCCCCACGTTTCCTCGGCAACTGATCCATGGTCGGGAATTCCCAGCCGGACCCCCTGCATGTCCCAGGTGTGGAGCGGTCCCGCTAAGCGGGACCACTTTTCCCGGACCATGCCCAACAAGACCCCGGAAGCGGGTTGGTTCGCGCACGGCAGACGTTCCGGGACGGGCAGCGCGGTTCCGGCGCTTCGCGCCATGGTCGCGGGGCCGCGACCGCTCCCCGCGTGACCCCGATCCGGTATCGGTCCCCAAGCTCAGGTAGGCAACTGCCCGAACCCCACGGGATTCCCCAATACTCTATGGCTGTTGTCCAACTGGTTTCAGCTAGGCCGTGTCGCCGGTTCGAGGAGATCGGCCCGGATGCGGGCGATCTCCTCGGCGGTCACCCCGGTCGCCAGCACGTAGTTCTCGATCTGCTGGTTGACGGAATCCGTCTCGCTGGCGGCGAACCGCTTGAGCCCTTCGAGGATCGCCTGGAAGGGCGCCGAATAGCGGGAACGCTTGCCCCAGATGGACAGGGAGGTGAGTTCGTAGTCCTGCGCCAGGTCGTCCAGTTCCACGCCCAGCAGCCCCAGGAGCAGGACGGCGATGGTGCCCACCCGGTCGGCCCCGGCGCGGCAGTGGCAGAGAATCGGGAAGTTGGTGGGATCGGCGAAGACCCGCAGGGCCTCGCGGTACCGCTCCATGCCGGACTCGGTGGCGAAGTCACCATAGGCGGGCACCGGGGCATGGCACCAGCGCACGTGGGCCTCGTTCAGGACCGGGGCCGCCCGCTCCTCCTTGGCGCGCAGATCCAGATCCGTGCGGACGTGCAGCTCCTCGATGAGGACCTTTCCCGTATCATGGTGGGGGCGTCTGCTACTCATGGCCGACGACCGGTAGACCACCCCCTGCCGGACCCGCTGCCCGTCGGTCGTTGCCCAGCCGCCCAGGTCGCGCATGTTGGTCAGGCCGGGAACGTACACCCAGCGCGGCATGGCGGCATGGGTCGAAAAGCTCCACACTTCGGACTCGACCGGCTCGATCCGGCGGCCCTCCGCCACGACCTGCCAGTAGTAGCGGGTCCCGACGAAGAGATTCCGCATGGCCGCGAACGGCTGGCTCAGGTCCGCCAGGACCATGGGGGCCGTGAACTCCGCGTCCAGGGACAGGCGCAGCGTATAGCGGATGCGCCCGATCCCCCCGGGAAGAGGCTTCCATCCGAAGATGACCGGTTTGGGACGGCTATAGTCGGGCGATCCGGCGTTGTCGGCACCGGACAGGGAGGTCGGGGCGACGGGCTCGGCTACGCCGCCCGTTTCGGCGGCGCGATAGCGCTGGAGAGGACCGGTGGTGGACCCGTTCGCCGGTTGGGCGAGTTCCAGGGGGCTGTCGATCCGCTGCTTTTTTCGGAAGAAGAACATTGCCTCCCCAACTCCGGTCGTTCAGGCAGCCCGCGGCGCCCCCCACCGTTCACAGGCTCCAGATATCGTATCCTGCTCGGGCCGCACCCGATCCAGGCACATGCGCTGAGATTCCACGATGGCGAATACTATAGGGACACCTGGCGGCAGGACAACCTGCTACTGGGACAGGCTGACGATTCCCTTGATCCCCTTGTAGAGAATCTGGCAGGCGCCAAAGGTGGCGATGATCTGGATCCAGATCTGGAACCACTGGTTCTTCAGGCGCTTCACCAGCCAGATGCCGCCCGCTCCGCCCAGGAGGATGGCCGGGGCCAGCTTCAGGTTGAACACGAAGCTGTCGGCCGTAATGAATCCCAGATGCATGCTGAACGGAACTTTGAGGATGTTCAGGACCAGGAAGTACCAGGCCATGGTTCCCACGAACCGGTTCTTGTCCAGGCGCAGCGAGAGGAAGTAGACCAGCATCAGCGGCCCGGCGGCATTCATCAGCATGGTGACGATGCCCGCCGCGACGCAGACCGGAATGGCGAAGGCCAGGCCCTGGGGAACCCGGTCCTCGTGGATGATCCCCCGGTCCCGCAGCAGGTTGTAGAGGAGGAAGAGCAGCACGGTCACGCCGATGACGATCTGCAACTGCGCGTTGTTCATCTTGCCCATGAGGATGCAACCGATGACCACGCCCACGAGGGCGGGGGGAATGAGCTTCGCGAGCAACGGCCAGTTGGCATGGCGCCGGTAGTAGATCACCGCCATGATGTCGCCGATGATCAGCATGGGCAGGAGAATCCCGGACGACACGTTGGGCGGAAAGATGTCCGCCATGATCAGAACCGAGATGGTCCCCAGCCCGGCGACACCGGCTTTCGTCGTACCGATCAGCAGAGCCGCCAGCGCGGCCCACAGCCATTGCGTCAAAGTCAGGTCGAAGGACATGAGCCGCCGTCTCCGGATGCATGGAAAAGCAAAGTGCGAAGCATAAGCCGCCCACTCCGGAAGGCAAGGCTTCCGGCCAGCCGGACTGCGTCATCCGCAGGCAGGCGCCGTCGGCAAATGTCGTTTCCCGGCCCTTGCATGGGGTTTCCCGGCATGTAGTAGTATGGCGAGCATGGAGCCTGGTTGGGGGAATCGAGCCCGCCTCCGAGGCCACCGCCCGTTCCGGCCTTCTGGCCGCCAACGCGATCCGGCAGAAGCGAACAATGGGAACGCGGAAGGACCACCCCATGAGACCACGCCCGACCTCGGTAACTGTCATCGCCTGGATTCAGATCGTGACCATGTCCCTGTCTCTTTTCACGCTCGTCCCAGCGATGAACAACCCACAGGCGCGGGAACTCATGGCCAAGAGTTCGGTTCCCATCACGGTCCAGATTGCCATTGCCTATGTGGGTCTAATCCTGACCATCACTGCCGCCATCGCCATGCTCAAGGGGTACAACTGGGGGCGTCTCCTGTATGTGGTCTGGCACGGGTGCAGCATCCTGTTCAGCTTCGCCACCTCTCCCCTCAAGGGGGCGATCATCCCAGGCATGTTGGTCTATCTCCTTTTCAGTTTCCTGCTCTACCGGCCGGTGGCGACCGCCTACTTCCGGCCTGAGGAGGCTACCGCCGATGCGCCGGGTCTCTAGCATCGTCCTCTACGTCGTCGCGGGTTTCTTCCTCTATGCGATGACCATCATGGCCTTTGCCCATCCCGACACCAACGCATGGATCAAATGGCCGATATTGGGGGTGCTCTTCGCCTGTTCGTTCGTGGCCATGTGTCTGGGACTCGCCCTGCAGAGCTTCCGGCGCTGGCGGCGCGACGTGGGAATCACCTTGCTGTCCGCGGCCGGCTTCTGCGCCTTCGTGGTCCTGACCTTCGCCTGCCTCTTCATGGACGAGGAGTTCCGGGCGATGCTCAACCCCCAGGCCCGGACGTTGTTCAGCGACTACGTCACGGGTGCTGCCGCCGTCGTGGCTCCTGCCGCCATCGGCTGGCTTCTCGTGCGGGCCGACAAGGGAGAGGACCCGGCCGCTACCACGAACCCTCCTCCCGTGCCTCCCGCTTCGGGAAACTCAGACGCTAGAACCAGCGGTTGAGGAAGCCCGTGACCCGGGTTGCCGCCTTGACCATGACGAGGGCGCCGGAACAGCGTTCCGCCAGGGCCTCGGGGAGGGAACCGACGGCGAACTGCATGACCCGGCGTTCGCCGGTGGCCCCGATCACGATCAGGTCTGCCTCCTGTCCGGCCTGGACGATGGTCTCCTCCACGTCCCGCGAGATCTCGTAGCGGGGCTGGAAGCGGTCCAGGGGACAGGCGAGCGAGGCGCGATTCCGTTCCAGGAAGGCCAGGATGTCGAGGGTGGGCTTGCCGGGGGCGGCCACGTTGCAGGGGACGATAACGCCGTCCTCCGCTACCAGGATGGAGGCGGTGCGCAGGGCGAGCAGGGCATGGGGGCCACCCGCGAAGGGCACCAGGATGTGCTGGTAGGTGGACTTCCGGCAGTTGCGCAGTACCACCACGTCGCAGGGGTTCAGTTCCAGCAACGGGTCGATGGTGCTGCCGAAGAGGAAGTCGTGCCGGGCCGAATGGCCGCGCCAGCCGGTGACGATGAGGTCCGTCTGATGGGTCCGGGCGGCGGAGAGGATGCCGCGCGCCACATTGCGGCAATAGCGGATCGTCTCCTGGACCGGGAAACGGGTACGAAGGTAGAGCATGGCCTCGACCATGGCCTCGCGTCCGGGCAGCATGTACGTGCTGGCGTCGGTCAGCGGCACCTGGTCGGGAACGGGGACCATGTGGAGGAGTTCCACCTCGGCCCGGTTCGCTTCGGCCAGTCGCATGGTGGTGGGTATCTTCTCCAGAACGTACTCGGGATTGGCCACGGGCATGAGGATGCGGAAGGAGGTCTTGGGGGCGGGTTCCCGTTCCGTGAAACCGACGATTTCGTCGCGGGTGCTGGCGGCATGTCCGCGGCCATAGAGCCGGTAGACTACAATGCCGAGCACCACCCAGGCCGGGCCCAGCACCCAGGCGGTCGTGCTCATCTCTTCGCGCAGCAGGAAGACCAGCAGCACCTGCCCGACGATGGCCAGGATGGGGATCCACGGAAACAGGGGCATCACGTAGCCGTACTCCAGCTCGTCGCCCATGTGCCGCCGGATGCGCATGCAGCAGAGGTTCACCAGGAAGAAGAGGAACAGGAACATCATGCTCGACATGGAGGCCACGTCGGTCACGCTCGGCGCGAAGAGGTCGATGGCCAGGATCAGCAGCCAAGTCACGAACAGTGCCACGTAGGGGGTCCGGGTCTTGGCGGAGATGCTGGCGATGGCGGGCGGTAGCATCCGGTCCCGGCCCAGGGCGTAGGCCGCGCGGGTGGCCGAATAGGTGGTGGCGTTGAGGGCGGAGGTGCTGCTGAAGATGACCGCTAGCACCACCAGCAGCTTGCCGAAGACGCCGTTGGCCACCGGCAGCAGTTGCTGGACGATGCGCGAGAACAGGGTGTCGGCCTCGCCGCCCACCCATTGCCGCCAGCCACCGGCCGCCGCCAGATCCTGGGCGGGCACCGAGAGCACCGAGGCGAAGCTGACGAAGATGTAGGTGATGCCCACCACCAGCACCGACAGCAGCATGGCCTTGGGCAGGTTGCGGCGGGGCTCGATGGTCTCGTCGCCCGCCTGGGCAATCACCTCGTAGCCCTCGAAGGCCACATAGATCATGCCCATCGTGCCCATGATCGGCAACCAGCCGTTGCTCAGAAAGGGATCGAAGTTCTGGAAGCGCTCGGGCTCGGTGACCGCCTTCCAGAGACCGAGGCCCGCCACCGCAAAGAGGGTGATCGTCTGGCCGATGGTGATGTAGGCCCCGAGCTTGCCGGTCTCCGACGCGCCCCGGTAGTTGATGTAGGCGAAGAGGGTGGCCGTTCCCGCCGCCACCAGGCGCACATCGAGCGCGCCGTCGCCGGCCCAGGGCAGCCAGCCCATCTCCCCCAGGAAGTTCAGCACGTAGAGGGAGAAGGTCCAGGCATACATGGCCCCGGCCACGGTGGACCCGGCCCATTCCATCCAGCCCGCCAGGAAACTCGGCCCCTTGCCGAAGGCGATGCGGGCGAAGTTGTACGCGCCCCCCGCGCGCGGGATGGCGCTGCTCAGTTCGGCATAGCTCATGGCCGAGAACAGGGCCAGCACGGCGTTCAGGGCGAACACCATCATCATGCCGCCGGGACCGGCATTGTACAGGCCGTTGCCGATGCCGAGGAAGACCCCGGCCCCGATCATCATGCCGACGCCCATCAGGGTGACCTGGAACAGCCCCAGGTCCCGCGACAGCTCGGCATTTACCGGGTGGTTGGCATCAGTCGTTGCCATTGCGCCCCCGTCCGAGTTCCTTCCGGATCTGGCGCAGGCCCCGCAACTCCTTGCGGTGGATCGTCTCGATCCGGTGGGCGCTCCAGCTATACAGCCCCACGAGGATCAGGGCGCAACCGGCAATCACGCCGATGCCGATCATGGTCGTAGGGGTCATGATATGCTCGCTGGACCTTGCAGGGATGGCGGTTGCTCTCCGGTCCCGGAGAGAAGAGGAACATAGTATAGCGACCCCCCTTCCCGCTGGCAACGACTGCCGCCCGGTACGCGGGAAGGGGGCTGCCATTCCCTCTTGAATCTCGTCCTGCCGTGACGGCGGAGTGGGCTGGCGCTATAGTACCCGACTACTCGGTAACCGACGCATCAGCAGACGGATTGCGCATGAAGGACAACTACGACGTTATCGTCGTCGGCAGCGGCTTGGGCGGCTTGACGGCAGCGAACATCATGGCCCGGAATGGCCACCGGGTGCTATTGGCCGAACAGCACTTCCAGCTCGGCGGCCTGGCCACCTATTTCCGCCGCAAGCACCACATCTTCGACGTGGCCCTGCACGGTTTCCCCATCGGCATGCAGAAGAGCTTCCGCAAGTACTGGGGAAAGCCCTTCGCCGAACGCATCGCCCAGGTGAGGAAGATCGTCTTCGACAATCCGCAGTTCCACCTCACCACCACCTTCGACACCGAGGACTTCACCCGCCATCTGGTGGAGACCTTCAAGGTTCCGAAGGAGCGGGTGGACGGCTTTTTCGCCGAACTCAAGGCGATGAACTACTACGACGACCAGTCGGAGACGACCCGCGGCCTCTTCCAGCGTCATTTTCCCGATCGTCCCGATGTATGGCGGCTGCTTATGGAGCCCATCACCTACGCCAACGGCTCGACCCTGGACGAGCCCGCCATCAGCTACGGTATCGTCTTCGGCAACTTCATGAGCAAGGGGGTCTACACCTTCATCGGCGGCACCGACCTCATGCTCGACATGATGGCCGAGGAGCTGCGCGCCAACGGAGTGGACATCCAGACCCGCGCCCTGGTCGAGAAGATTCTCGTGGACGGGGGCAAGGTGCGCGGGGCCGTGGTCAACGGCCAGGAGATCGCCGCCAAGGTGGTCATCTCCAACGGCAGCCTGCTCAACACGGTGCAGGATCTGGTGGGCGAGGAGCACTTCGCCGCCGAATACCTGGCCGGTTTCCGCAAAGTGAAGGTGAGCAACAGCTCCAGCCAGGTCTACCTGGGCATCCGTCCCGGCGAGAAGCTGGAGGACATCGGCGACCTGCTCTTCACCTCCACCTGCCCGGTGTTCGACTCCGCCGCGATTTGCGCCAAACAGGTCACCAGCCGCACCTATTCGGTCTACTACCCCTCCATCCGGCCCGGCACCGACAAGTACACCATCGTCGCCTCCATGAACGGGTGGTACGACGACTGGGCGGGCTACACCCGCGAGGAGTACAAGGCCGCCAAGGAGGCGCTGATCGAGGACACGCTGAACGCCCTGGAGAAGTACGTCCCCAACATCCGCGCCATCTGCGACTACACCGAAGCGGCCACGCCCAAGACCTTCCAGCGCTACACGCTGCACCGGCAGGGCGCATCCTTCGGCACCAAATTCGACGGCCTCCGCTACAGCATGAACCTGCACGAGCAGATCGCGGGGCTCTTCCATACCGGCTCGGTCGGTATCATCATGTCCGGTTGGCTCGGCACCGTCAACTACGGGGTCATGGCCGCCAACGAAGCCGACAAGTTCCTCACCCTGCGGTGAGGAGAGAATGGAATGGTGGAATGATGGAATGATGGAAGAGGGCAACTCCTGAATCCGCGGCGAGTGCCGGAAGCCCGCCACCAGGGAAGGGAAGCCCGACCTGCCGTTTTCTGTTTTCCGCTTTTCCACCATTCCACGATTCCACCATTCCGCCCCGCAGGCGGGACGCCTGCGCCACATCCCACCGGAGAACCCAACCATGGTCGAACTCAACTTCGCGAAGAGCGCCGACGGCCTGATTCCGGCCATCGCCCAGGACTGGAAGACCGGCGAGGTCCTGATGCTCGCCTACATCAACGAGGAATCCTGGAAGCTCACCCTCGAAACCGGCAAGGCCACCTACTGGACCCGCTCGCGCAAGAAGCTGTGGGTCAAGGGCGAGTCCTCCGGCAACGTCCAGCTCGTCAAGGAAATCCTGGTCGACTGCGACGAGGACACCGTGGTCTTCAAGATCGAGCAGATCGGCGACGCCGCCTGCCACGAGGGCTTCCGCTCCTGCTTCTTCCGCAAGGTCGAAGACGGCGAACTGAAGGTCGTGGGCGAGCGCGTCTTCGATCCCAAGGAAGTCTACGGCAAGTAGGCGGACCATGAACGCACCGCCGGTCGTGACCTTCTTGGGCACGTGCAGCGGCACGGAACCCATGCCGGGCCGCCACCATACGTCGTTCACCCTCGACTATGGTGGCAGGCTCTACTGGTTCGACGCCGGCGAGTGCTGTTCCTACACCGCCCATCTGGCCGGGCTTGATCTGCCCGCCACCGAGGCGGTGTTCATCTCGCACACCCACATGGACCATGTGGGTGGCCTGCCCAATCTCCTCTGGACCTTGCGCAAGCTGACCACCTGCACGGCGGCAGCTCGCGAGCGTCTGGCTGGTCGCACCATTGGCATCCATCTCCCCGACCTCGCCGTCTACGAGGGCATGCTCGCCCTCCTGCGCGGCACCGAGGGCGGCTTCCGGACCAACTTCACGCTGGAGCCTCGTCTGGTAGCCGATGGCGTGATCTACGAGGCCCATGGCGTCCGGGTGCAGGCTCTGCACAACTTCCATCTCGGGATGGAGCCGCCGTTTCTCTCCTTCTCCTTCCGCATCGAAGCGGGCGGCCATGCCATCGCCTACTCCGGCGACGTGAAGAGCATCGCGGATTTCGCCCCCTTCCACGACCACTGCGACCTCCTGCTCATGGAGACCGGGCACCACAAGGTGGAGGACGTCTGCGGCTATCTGAAGGAGTCCGGGGCGCGCTTCGGCAAACTCGTCTTCACCCACCACGGTCGGGCCATTCTCGACGACCCCGCCGGCGAGCTGGCCAAGGCCCAGGCCATCCTGGGCGACAAGGTCCTGGTCGCCGACGATGGCCTGGTGTTGGCCCTCGGCTGACCGCTTTCGCTTCGTGCGGGCGGTGGTAGAGTGTGGCTTCGGCAATCCCACACGGAGACGGTACGATGACACTTCGCCACGCGCTTGTAGGAGTTGGTGCCATGCTGGCTGCAGCAGTTGCATCGGGGGCGGGCTGGGAACAAACGGCGGAAGGCTTTCTCTGGCAGCAGGGCGAGGAGCGGATTCTGGCCAAACCCAACGGCACCCTCCATATTGGCATGAAGGGTGGGCCGGGGGCGGACGTGGCCTTCTTCCAGTGGCATGACAGCTATGTCTACGAGCGGCTGGAAGCCGGGAAGGTAGAGCAGG
>QKCY01000189.1 GCA_003245525.1 Victivallales bacterium
GGCAGCGAAGCCGTGGAGCTCTTCCGCGACAACGCCGCCCGGATCGACGCCGTGCTGATGGACGCCATCATGCCCCGCCTGAACGGGCGCGACGCCTATCTGGCCATGCTGGAGGTCAAACCTCGCATTCCCGCCCTCTTCGCCAGCGGCTACAGCGCCGACATCCTCATGGAAGGCGCCCTCGAAGGGCTGAAGGTGGAGGCGGTCCAGAAACCCATTCCCCCCGCTCTCCTCGTCCAGAAACTCGCCGCTCTGATCCAGGGCTGACCTTCCCGAACGGTACCAGAGGAACTGGCTATAGGACCGCAGGCCTCCCCGTTCGTAGTCCAGGCTTTAGCCTGTGCGTTTTTCTGCCCGATCCACAGACAGCAGGCTAAAGCCTGGACTACGAACAGATCGCCTCCATGTCAGGCTATCTTGTTGGCACCCATGAGCGGGACCGCTCCCCGCCTGGGACATGCCGGGATTCTGGCGGAGACTCCCTGGCAACACGTGCGGTCATCCTGAACACAACATGGAATCAGTTTCCGCGTGCCGCCGGGAGTGCAGCCTCGGCCAGTTGACGCCAGGGGTTCTCGGGGTCCTTCTCCAACTCCAGGACTCGGCGGGCAAGGGCGTGGGCTTTCTCCTTGTCGCCCTCCTCGTTCGCCTTGTCCATCATGATGGCCAGGGCGGGGGCAAAGTCCGGCTCGGTTTTCAGGACGATCTCGGCGGACGGCCTGGCCTTTGCCAGGTTGCTGCATGTGCGCGCGTAACCGATGTACATCTCGTGCAGGACGATATAGCCCATGTTGGAGCCGATTGACTGGTACTGGTCGGCAGGCCCGAGGATGCTCCGGTCCCCCATGTCCTCGTGCCCCATATGGAAGAGCGCGACTGCCGCAATGGCGTAGCACCGGAGGTCATCTGCCAGTTCAATCCCCTTCAGTTCCAGCAGGCGCGAGAGCGGAGGCAGAATCGCGGCATAGTCCTTGCGGCTGGCCGCCGCCTGGAACTGCTCGGTATAGCGGGCGATGGCTTCTGCCTTGCTCGGGAACGGCCCATAGTGCCGCAAGCGGTCTCTAATGTTCTCGCCGGTCGCCTTCTCGACGGCGGCAAGGAGATCCTGGGCTCTGGTCGGTCTGCCGGTCGCCACTTCGTCGAGAACCCGTTTCACGCACTCCAGGCCATGGGCCTCGATCAGGTGGTTCGCCTCGGCGGTGGCGTAGGCGTAGCGCGCGAGCGTGAGGTCCTCCTCGCTCTCTAGCGGCGTCTCGATGCAGTAGCCGATCCCCATCCAGTAGTACAGGTTCAGCTCCTTTTCCAGATCCGCATAGCGGGTCGTGTCATGGAGGTCGGCATACTCGTTGGCCGCTTCCTCGCCGACGTACGTGCGCAGCAGCCGAGTCGTAATCGCATTGCTGAATCCGTCGGTGAACCACCGGAAGTTGGGGTCCTTTGGCTTCAGCCGGATGAGAATAGCCGCCTCCACGATCTCGTGGATCGCGCCCCCGACGGATTCCGTCTTCGACGTCCCCACCTTGGCGAGTGCGGACAGGAACTGTCGAAACTCCTTCTCGGCGGATTCCGGACTCTCGACCGGCAGGAAGATCTCGTGGCTGCCAGTGCCGCCGTTTTCTCCCGCCGGGCCACCGAACTCCAGCCGGTAGGAAACGGTATCGGTCGCCCGGTCGTAGGTGAAGCCCGGCAACGAGCCGCCATGCCGCAGGTAGTTCTTGGTCGTCTCCCGCTGCAAGAGCACAAAGCGGGCATCCCTGGCCAGGTCCATCAAAGAGAGGCTGGTCGCGATCCGCGCGAGGTCCCCGCCCTGATTGGCTCTCTGCGTGTCGTTCGCGGCAAGGCCCACGATCCTGTCGATCTCGGCCACCACCTCGTCCCGCTGCTTGAGCAGGGCCTGGCACTCCGCCTGGATCCGGGCCCGTTCGGCACGGAACTGTCCGTAGATGGTCCTGAAGGCCTCCACGTGCTCCGCCAACGCTTTCTCGTAGTGCAGGGTGGTGCCCGGCAGTTCGACCGAATCCGGGGCCAGGGTCTGCCAGCCCGCGTTCTCCTGTCCCTGACAGAGAGCCGAGAACGCCACCACCAGCAGCAGGGCTACAGACGAGACTCGCGTGACCATCTTGCCGATCTCCTCCACCGGATGGGCAGTCCTATCGACCGAATACACGCACGGTAGTCGAGTCCCGAACGGAATGCAAGGGACCAGAGAAGCCCATGCCGACCTGTGGCCGTGCTGCGCGCGGTACCGCCTTGACTCACCCTAATCCCGGTCTATGGTGCGACTTCCGGAGCGTCATTCGTCTGAGGCGACGACCTGACACTCCCGTCTTCCAGGAGGCGGAATCGCGGCATTGGTCACCCAATGCCTGGGTTGCCCTTAGTCGGGCAGGAAACAGTGGGAACTTTGCGGAGTAGATGATGAAGACACGTCGTTTCACCCTGATCGAGCTTCTGGTAGTCATCGCTATCATCGCGATCCTGGCGTCCATGCTGTTGCCCGCACTGAGCAAAGCCAGAGAGAAGGCCCGATCGATTAGCTGCACAAATCAGATGAAGCAGTTGCAGTTGGCCACTATCATGTATACCGGCGACAATGGTGACCGTCTGCCCTGGCTGGAGCCGTACTCGACGGGAAGCAGACTCAGTTTCATCCAGGATCGCGTGGATCCCTATCTCAACAGCGAACCGACCTGGAAATGCCCCTCGGCAACCTATTGGGCCACCTATGGTGTTCCCGCCAAGTACATCACCAACCAAGGCGTGACCTACGGCGTGCACGACAACCTCGTGTACTGCAACTGGACTGGGAATATCGATCACTTCGGACGCAACACGGCCAGGCCGCAGACGCTGGGGATGATCAAGCGGCCCAGCGAGATCTATGTGTGGACTGATTCTGGCTACTACACCAACTGGTTCAGGATCAGTTCTGGCATGGATGCTAGCGGTACAGGTCGCATGCGCTTCCCGCACGGTGACGGCTTCAATGTGGCCTTCATCGACGGGCATGTGAGCTGGTACAATATGGCCCAGGCCAAGGCGGGCGGTATCGACGACCGCTACTACCAGTAGCTCGCAGTCGGGTGGCAGAGTGGGTCGGGGCAAGACGCCACGAGCACGGGCGTACTTGCCAGAGCACTCGCGAAGGGGCTGTTGCTGCGGGATTCCGGGACGTCTGCTATCTTGCCTGCGTTCCTTTCGATCAGGGCAGCCCCCCTGGCGGCGACTGGTTCCGATCTGGAAAGCTGAGCTCTGACGGCCTACGTTGTGGGGGTTCCGTCCAGTCGCTTCCCACCTGCGGAGATCGCCCACGATGAGCCACTATACGATCGGTCTGGATTACGGCAGCAACTCGGTCCGCTGCCTGGTTGTCGATGTCGCCAACGGCCGGGAGTTGGGGGTGGCCGTCTGGACCTATGCCAGCGGCGATGCGGGCGTGTTGACCGATCCGACCAATCCCCACGTGGCCCGGCAGTCGCCCATGGACTTCGTCGAGGGGCTGCGCCAGACGGTGCCACCCGCCCTGGCCCAAGCGGCGCAGGCGACCGGTTTCAGTCCGGCGAAGATCATCGGCATCGGAGTGGACACCACCGGTTCGACGCCGATCCCGGTGGATGCCGCCCTGCAACCGCTGGCGGCCAAGCCCGAGTTTGCGGGCAATCTGAACGCCTATGCCTGGATGTGGAAGGACCACAGCGGCATGGACGAGGCGGAGCGGATCACGGCCCTGGCCAAGCAGCACCGGCCCCAGTACCTGGCGAAATGCGGCGGCACCTATTCGTCCGAATGGTTGTTCTCCAAGATCTGGCACTGTTACCACGCCGACCGCACGGTGTTCGACGCGGCGTTCACCTGGCTGGAGTTCGCCGACTTCATCCCCGCCGTGCTGGCCGGGATCACGGACATCGCCCAGGTGAAGGCGGGCATCTGTCCGGCGGGACACAAGGCCATGTACTGCGCCGACTGGGGTGGCTACCCCGATAGCGAGTTCCTGTCCCTCCTCGCTCCCGAAATCGGCGCCTTGCGGGCGCGGTTGCCCCAGACGGTGACCACCTCCGACCAAGTGGCCGGGACGCTCAGCCCCGCCTGGGCCGCCGAACTGGGTCTGCCGGTCGGTATTCCCATCGCGGTGGGGGCCTTCGACGCCCATCTCGGCGCGGTTGGTGCGGGCGTAGGCCAGGGGAGCATGGTCAAGATCATCGGCACCAGCACCTGCGACTGTCTGGTCGCCCCGAACACCGAACCCCTGCCGGACATCCCCGGCGTCTGCGGCATCGTCAACGGCTCGATCCTGCCGGGCTACTACGGCATCGAGGCGGGCCAGTCCGCCGTGGGCGACATCTTCAACTGGTTCGTGAAACACGTCTGCCGGGGCGAGGGCAAGCTCCACGGCCAGCTCCGGGCGGAAGTGGAAAAGGACAAGCCGGGCCAGAGCGGTCTGCTCGCTCTCGACTGGGAGAACGGCAACCGCACGATCCTCACCGATGCCCGCCTGACCGGGTTGATTCTCGGCCTGACCCTCCATACCACCCAGGCCCAGATCTACCGCGCCCTCATCGAGGCCACCGCCTTCGGTGCCCGCCGCATCCTCGACCGGATCGAGGAGTACGACGTGAAGGTGACGAAGGTCATCAACTGCGGCGGCATCGCGGAGAAGGACCCCATGTTCATGCAGATCTACGCCGACGTGCTGGGTCGCCCCATGGTCATCAGCGGCTCTGCCCAGACCTGCGCGCTGGGCTCGGCCATCATGGCTGCCGTGGTCGCGGGCAAGGCGGCAGGCGGCTACGCGACCTGCGAGGAAGCCCAGGCCGCCATGTGCTCCTACAAGGACACGGTCTACACCCCGATTCCCGCGAACCAGGCGGTCTACCAGGAGCTGTACGGACTCTACTGCGAACTCCACGACAGCTTCGGCGTGAGGGGCACCAGCTTCGACCACTTCGCTGTCATGAAGCAACTCCTCGACATTCGCCGCCGGGCCGTTCAGTAGGACGCGGCGGACGGCATACGGGCAATAGTCCCCGCGCCCGGGTCCGGACTATCCCCACAACGTGGGATGCACAGAAAGCGCCTGGAGAAGCGGCGGGCCCCCGCCGCGAGGTGCCTGGGACGGGACGAAACCGATGGCTTCCGAGGAGCCGTTGCGCCCCGCGCCCGGGGCCGGGCGCTTCTCCAGCACGTGGGAGGGGCAGAAAAGCCTGGAGAAGCGGCGGGCCTCCGCCGCGAGGCGTGTTGGACGCGATGGGACCGATGGTCTTCGGGGGAGCGTCGCGCCCCGCGCCCGGGGCCGGACTATCCCCACAACGTGGGATGGACGGAAAGCTCCTGGAGAAGCGGCGGGCCTCCGCCGCCGGGCCGTTCAGTAGGGGGCGCTGCGATACCCGTTGTAGCTGGTTTCCGAGGCCATGAGGCGCTGGAGCAGCAGTTCGGCGTGCTGGTCGCGGATGTCGGCATAGGCCGGATCGTAGTAGCGGTTGTGCAGTTCGCCAGGGTCGTCCAGGAGATCGTACAGCTCGCCGCCCTGTTCCGTGTTCCAGTACACGTACTTGTAACGGTCGGTCACGAGACACTTGCCGCTGATGCGCTGGTCGTTGGTGGTGAACTCGGAGAGCACCGCCTCGTGCCCGCCTTCGCCGCCCTCCAGGATCGGGCGGAAACTGGTCGCCGTCATCTCGCGGGGATGGGGAACCCCGGCGTAGTCGAGCACGGTGGGGGCGACATCCATCACCTCCATGAGGGAGCGGACATGCCGTCCCGGGCAGCCGCCCGGCGGCCGGGCGATGAGCGGCACATGGGCCACCTGCTCGTAGAAGTTGCCCTTGCCGTGCAGGCGGAAATCGCCAAGCATCTCGCCGTGGTCCGAGGTGTAGAGGATCAGCGTGTTCTCCAGCAGACCGCGCTCCTCCAGGAAGGCCAGCAGCTTCCCCACGTAGTCGTCGATCAGCGTGCAGAGCCCGTAGTAGTAGCTCATGTAGATGCGTAGCGATTCCTCCCGCTCGGGCGTGAGCGGCTGCAAGGGACGGCGCAGATGGGGAGGCCGGTCGCTGGTGTCGTGCTCGTGGGTCGCGGGCAGGACGATCTGGTCGGGCGGATAGAGGTGGGCGTGGGAGGACGGGGGATCGTGGGGGCCGTGGGGGCCGCAGAATCCGCACCAGAGGAAGAAGGGCTGGTCCCGTTCCTGGCCCATGAACTCCATGGACTTCTCCAGGATGTAGGTCTCCACGTAGTCCTCCAGAGGTAGGACATTCTCGACGCTGGCCCGGTTGCGCTTGTATTCAGGGCGGCGACGCTGCTCGTAGATCCTCTCGTAGCCGCCGGGGTGGCGTTGCTCCAACCAGGCCGCGTACTGCGCGCCCAAGGGGGCCGGGCCGATGTCCTGGCCCGTGCTCTGGGTCCAGCGTGCGCCCTTGCCGCCGACCAGCTCCTGCCAGTCGAAACCGCGCTCGGGCATCATATGGATTTTGCCGGTGGCCCCGGTGACGTAGCCCGCCGCCTGGAGCCGTTCCATGAAGGTCAGCTCGTGGGCGGGCAGGCCGGGAGTCAGGTCGATCTCCGTTTCCATGTAGCGGAGGCCATGCTGGTGGGTGTAGCGCCCGGTCTGGATGCAGGCCCGGCTGGGAATGCAGATCGGGTTCTGTACATAGGCCCGGTCGAAGACCACGCTTTCCTGGCAGAGCCGGTCGATGTTGGGAGTCCGTACCAGGGTCGAGCCGTAGGCCCCAATGGTGTCGCACCGCTGTTGGTCGGTGGTGATGAGCAGGATATTCGGCGGTGTCATGGCGTCTCTCCAAGGAATGGCTGGTTCCGGCAATCTACCGACCCCTGGGCGAAACGCCATCGGAACGCATGGAGGGATGTGGACACCGTTGTTGCCACGCTCTACTGTGTTCGCTTGTTCCGTTTCGCTATCCTCAGGAAACCAAGCATGAGCCGTCCCCGTATCGGCCTGAGCGCCTGCCTCCGGGAGACCGAGTGCAGCGAGCGCATCGTCACCTGCAATGAGTTCTACTACCAAGCCGTCCGCCAGGCGGGCGGAGAGGCGGTCGTGATTGCGCCCGAAACCGACCTCGCGCTGGTGGCGGAGGCGCGCGAGCGGTTCGACGGCCTGGTCTTCATCGGCGGCCCCGACTTGGCTGATCCCGGCGTGCCCCCCCATCCCGCCAGCGAGATCATGCATCCCCAGCGCCAAGCCTGGGATCTGGCCC
>QKCY01000227.1 GCA_003245525.1 Victivallales bacterium
GGCCATGCCGGGATCGCCCTCCCAGTCGACGCAGCAGGGGCCAAGGGCGTCAAGGTAGTTGCGCAAGGTGACCAAGAGTGGGCTCTCCCCCATCCGGTTCGGTTTCGGGTGCGGCGACTTGCAGGTAGCGCAGGGCGCGGCTGGCAATGCGGCTGAAGGTCGGTGCCGCCACGGTGCCGCCATAGTGCCCGCTCGATTTGTCCGGCTCGTCGGCCATAATGGCGAGGACGAACTCGGGCTGATTGGCGGGCACGTAGCCGACGAAACTGGAGAGATACTTCTCGCGGCTGTAGTAGCCGCCGCCCTTGTGGGTCTTGTCGGAGATCCAGCGGTAGGCGGTTCCGGTCTTCCCCGCCACCTGGAATCCGGGCACGGCGGCGGCGGGAGCGGTGCCTTCCTTGCCGGTGACGCTGACCAGGGCGCGGGTCATAGCGAGGGCCGTTTCCGGACGCACCGCGACCCCCGCCACCCGGGGGGGGACCGTGAGCACTTCCTTGGTCACCGGATGGACAATGCGGTCGATCAGGCGCGGCTCCATGCGCACGCCGGCATTGGCCAGGGCCGCATAGGCGGAGGCCAGTTGGATCGGCGTGACGGTGACGCCGTAGCCGATGGCGACGCGGGTGGGGGTGATGGGGTACCACGTCTTGGTGGAGCGGATCATGCCCGCCGTTTCCGACCAGCCAATGGGGCGGTCCACGGGCGGCCGCCAACCGACGAGGTCGCGGATGCCGACCCCGGTCTTCTCGCGGATGCCGAAGCGGCGGAGCGTGTTGTACAGGCGCGAGGGCCCCATCATGGCACCGATCTTGCCGGCTCCGATGTTGCTGGATTCGCGGAGGATCTCCCAGACTTCGAGTTCGCCGTTGTGATGCGTGTCGGTCAGCACCCCGCCGCCGTACACCCAGCGACCGGATTCCTCGCAGTCGATCCGGTCATGGATATCCACGACCCCGAAGTCGATCGCCCCGGCGATGCTGAGGCCCTTCATGACCGAGCCGGGCTCGAACATGTTCTGGATGGTGCCCATACCCCAGCAATCCCCGGCCACCATGGTGCTGCGGTCGTTGGGATCGAAGGACGGGTACTGGGCGATGGCCAGGACGGCCCCCGTCTGGGGGCGGATCATGACGGCATAGACCTTCTTGGCCCCGAAGTCCTTGACCAGCCGCTCCAGCTCCTCCTCGACGATCCGCTGGATGGGTTCCTCGATGGTCAGATAGACGTCCATGCCGTCGCGGGCTTCGCGCTCCACCTCGTACCGGCCGCGCTGCAGGCGCTGGCCCCGTCGGTCGCGCTCGTAGACGGTGCTGCCAGCCACGGGGGCGAGTTGGTCGTCCAGCAGGTATTCGAGCCCGTAGGCCCCCCTGCCTTCCCAGTCCACATAGCCGAGCATGTCCGACAGGAGCTGCCCCTTGGCATAGAACCGCTTGAAGGAATCCACCCAGCGCAGGCCGGGGATATGGAGTTCCTTGAGCTTGTCCACGGTATCGAGATCGACCCCGCGGGCGACCGTCACCTCCACCAGGTCGCTATCGCAGCGTTGGCGCAGGGTTTCCTCGTCGACAGCCAGGAGTTTGGCCAACGAATGGATGATCTCCTGCCGCTCGTCGTCGGGGAAACGGCGGGGTTCGGCGAGCACATCCCGGCAGATGATGTTGCCCGCCAGCATGGTATGCCCGGAGGCATCGAAAATGCGCCCCCGCTGTCCGCAGGGGCGCTTGCGCACGGTGTAGCGCTTCTGGGCGGCGGCCAACAGGTCGGCATGGCGCTTCACCTGCAGGCCGTAGAGATGATGGACCAGTCCCACATAGCCAAGGGCCAGCGGGACCAGGAGCACCATCAGCCGCAGGATGTAGAGCTTCCGCATGGTTCGGGTCCGCCTATCGGGTCGCCTCCGCAAACAGGCCGTTGCCGCTGCCCTGCGGGTTCGTGCGGAGCACATTCCCGTAGGCATCGACCTTCACCACATTAGCCTGCGTGCTGCCCTTGAGATCGAGCTTGAAGTCCTGGATGGCCTGCTCGATGTAGCGCGTGTTGGACTGGTAGACTTGGGCCTCGGAATTGAGGTTCCGGAGGGCCTTCTCGTTCTCGGTGCGGTCCGCCACGAGGCGCTCGAGCTGACGACCCATCTTCACCTGGTCGGTCTGCATCCGCACGTACTCGAGCATGGCCCAGGTCGTGTAGATGATGAGGGCCACGATGCCAAACCAGAAACGCATGTCCATCCGCGGGCCGCTGGTGGGACGCGGACGGCTGTTCGGGCGCTGGGGGCCCTTGATGGCGAGTCGTTGCTGCATGGTGGTCACCTCGTATGCTACCTGGAAGGCTTGGTCTTCGATTTGGGCTTCCCGGTCTCGGGAAGCGGGAGTTTCTCCGCAACGCGGAGTTTGGCGGAAGCGGCGCGGGAATTGGTCGCGCGCTCTTCGGCCGTGGCGACAAGGGGTTTGCGGGTAATCGGTTTCAGGGTCGGCACCTTGCCGCAGACGCAGACCGGGATGTCGGGGGGACAGACACAGGGACTGGCCTCGTGCCGGAAGAACTGCTTGACGATGCGGTCCTCCAGCGAGTGGAAGGAGATCACCGCCAACCGTCCGCCGGGAGCGAGCAGGGACACCGCCGTCACTAACGCCCGGTCCAGTTCGCCCAGCTCGTCGTTCACGGCGATGCGCAGGGCCTGGAAACAGCGGGTTGCGGGGGGAGGGCCGTGCTTGGGGCGACCGACGACCTGCTCGACCAGCTCGGCGAACTCGGCGGTCCGCGCCCACGGCCTTTCCTCGCGGCGGCGGACCACTGCCCGCGCCACGCGCCGGGCCTGGCGCTCCTCGCCGTAATAGTAGAAGATGTCGGCCAGTTCCTCTTCGCTTTCGGTGTTGAGCAGGGTCGCGGCGGTCTCGGTCAGCCGACGGTCCATGCGCATGTCGAGCGGACCGTCGAACCGGTAGGAGAAGCCCCGGGTCGGCGTGTCGATCTGCGGCGAAGAGACGCCGAGGTCGAGCAGGATGCCGTCCACCGTTTCCCAGCCTTCTTCGGCCGCGAAGTCGGCCATGGCCGAGAAGGGGCCGCGGTAGAGATGGACCCGGTCGCCATAGGGCAGCAGGCGCTGGGCCGCTTCCCGCAGAGCGGTGTCGTCCCGGTCGATACCGAGGATCTCGGCCCCGGCGATCCCGTCCAGCAGCATGGCAGCGTGGCCGCCCAGGCCGAGAGTGCCATCGACAATTCTCGGCGTCTCCAGGTCCGCGAAGGCCTGGAACACGTCTCCGGCTAGCACCGGTATGTGGTTGGGCGTGGTCATCTTAGTTCTGCCGTAGTTGCTTGAGGGCGTCGAGCACTCCTGCTTCGTCGGACCGCTGGTCGAAGCCCGCGAGCACATCCATGAAGGCGTCGCTCGCCATGCGGTTGGCTTCCCAGCTTTCCGGGTTCCAGATCTGGATCGTGGTGACGGCGCCGACCAGTACCGCCGGTCCGTCGATGCCACTGTGTTCCAGGAGGTGGGGTGTTAGCGTGATGCGTCCCTGGCGGTCGCAGGAGACTTCCTCCGTGGCTTCGCCGAAGGAGGCCAGGGCCAAGGCTGCCTCGCGGTTCGCGAAGGAGACCGAGAGCAGTTTCTGCAAGAAGGGCAGGAAGACCCGTGCCGGGATCATCTGCAGGGACCGCTCGCGGCCCTTGAGGAGGAAGTAGCTGTTCTCGCTCGGGGACTCGGGGCGCCAGGCCTTGGGCAACGCGATCCGCCGCTGGGTATCCACGCGATATTCGTGACGACCCAGATAGCAGCGCCCGCCTAGCAGTTCGTGGATGCTTCCCGCAGCCACCTAAATACCCCTTTTCTTTACTAAGACACACCAATTCTCCCCTAATAGACCCCTTTTCTAGCGCCGGTGCAAGCGGCCAGGGTCAGAAAATCGGCCCCTTTTTTCATATCCTGGCGACCATTCTTCCCCCTGCCGGATAGCGGGTTGCGACGGCAGAGGGACCGTCTAGGGAGGAATTGGTGGCGAGCAGGGGAGATCCCGTCCCTTATCCCTCCTGGATTTCCCACTTTGGGGGCCGCCTGGGCGGCTGGAGGGGAGATGCAGGAAAAACGAGGGAAGGGGTTGACGTCCCCGGCACCCGTGTCCCGATCCCGAGCCACGTGGCCGGAGCGGCCCGCCCCGGGATCCTCCCGCCGCCGCCAACAACTCCGGGCGCGCTAGGGGACGCTTACTATGGGACGGGCTCTTTGCGTATGCGTCCTGATCCCGAGCCACGTGGCCGGAGCGGCCCGCTCCGGGATCCCTCCGCCGACGCCAGTAACTCCGGGCGCTCTAGGGGACGTTACTGTTACAGGGGGGCAGGCTCCCCCCTTCTCCCCGGAACGTCAAGTCCGCCCCCTCCCGGACCCTCCCGCAAAGACCCGCTCCCGCACGCGGCCGTCCGTGCCGAGCCGATCCCGAAGCGCTCGGCCCGGAACGCCCGGATGCGATGGCGGGGAAGGCACCGGGCTTTCTATGGCCGTGTCCTGCGGTTCGGGGTGGATTCGGGCGGGGACTGCGGCGAGTCCTTCCGGGGCATTCGATGGAGGTAGGTCTGGGGACGGAGTCCCACGCAAGATGCTGTTAGTTCGCAGAGAACAAGCTGACTCAGCTTAGCGAAGACCGAATCATGTCCAGACAGAACAGCCCCGGCCTTGCCAGGAGTCCAAGGGGGAAAGGCTCGGCGTTGCGCTTGTTGCCTTCGCTGGCCCAGATCTCAGCCGCTTCCTTCAAGTCACAGGCGCGCACAAGGACGATGTTCCTGCCAAGGTGCTCGGCGGTGTACTCCATCGCCAGCGTGCTCGAATCTGGGGTGAAGTCCGGACCTATGACGAGGAAGACGGGAACGGGCTTCTCTGCCTTCTCCATGTAGCGGTCGAACTGCCTTATGTGGTCCTTCAGATGAACCGGGCTTTCCTTGCTCTTGTTGTCCCACAGAATCCAGTTATCTCGGAAAGACAACGCCCCGTCTGCATGCTCCGTTCCCGCCTGACGCAGTGGTTTGTGGTTCAGTTTGGTCTCGAAGAGGTAGCTAGTGGCTTCTTCGAAGTAGTGCTCCATCTCCAAGTCCTTCTCGATCACGTGCTGAGCACGGAGCGTAGCCAGGTCCCGGTTTGCCAGTTCACAGAAATAGTGGTACCAGACCTCCCGCTCGTCGCCCTCTTCCGACTCCCGCATTTCCAGTTGGTTGTAGTGATCGATGATTCTCTGGATTCGCTCTGCTTTTGCCCCTGCCAGAGGTAGATCCAGATCCTCGCACCAGTGGTACAGGTCATCCATGTTCAGCCCGTCCTTCGGGGAGGTCCCACCTATGAGCACGGACGGGGAGACCGCGTCGAGTATCCTCTGCTGGAGTTGATCCAGTGAGTCCCTTGGGCCAAACTCGATTCCACACTTCGTCAGGACTGCTTGTAGGTACTTCTTGCTCCGTACATGCTTCGACTGGAGGAGTTGGAGGTACCCTGGTTTCCTGATCTCAACGCCCAGTGTCGCCTTGATCTCAGTGGCAATCTCTTCTGGAATCACGACGAAGTCCGAACCGCTGTCATCCCGAATGAGGAACACAAGCCCCAGGGATTCAAGAGCCTTGATCTCCTCCATGATCTCGCCTCTGGTGTGGAATTCGTTGTGGTCCTTCGGATACCTGCCCAGCATGGTCTCAAGCAAGCGATGCTCACGGCTACTTATTCTCAGTCTCTCCCGGAGCCTGCGTAGCAGGTTTGCTTCGTCCACGGACTTGGTGTCTTGGTGCTCCCATGCAGTCTCCAGAACGAAGTTATACAGACTGAGATTCTTCCCCTTGGGACTGTCTTCCTTCCCTCCAGCCAGATCGGCCAGGCTCTGCTCGTTGGACTCATTGAGCACAGTCTGCTCAAGCTGCGAAATCCCCTCTTCCAGCTCTCTCAGTGGAATCAGATGCCCATACTCGTTGAGCATTACCTCAACGATGATCAGTTCAGCCAGAACTCTATGGTTCAGGTCGGGATCCTGGTGAAGAGCCTGGTCCAGGGCAGACGAAACAGCTTCGGGATGCGTGTATTGCTTGGTGCAACGGAGAATGTTCTCCCGCAACTCTTCGCTATTGAGCCGAGTATGATCAGCTACGTGAGCGGACGCAATGCGCTTCAGGTCGTGGGCAGTTGAGACGGCGGGAACGGCGGCGGAGAATTTCATCGGGGGGTACTCCTATTTCCCAAGGCGACCAGAGCTACTCTAGCGGCGTGTCTTCCATATGGCAACGCCAACGTTCTTGACGCCAGTCTGTTACTGCTCCTGGAGCATTGCGTTCGTGTGTGGTTGGTGCATTGCGGTTAGTCCAGAAAGACGCATGACCGGTCTGGCGTGACTGCGTGGGCGGAGCCGCTGGCTCCGGGCGGAGGTCCCGGAACAGGGACGTTCCGGCCACCACGACACAGGGGACGCAGACATAGGGACAAGACAGACAAAGGGGACGGGTCGGCCACCGCCACGGCTGGCGACCGGCCTCACGCCTCGCTGGGGTACCGGCATCCGAGCGCAGGTCGCGGGGAGGCTTGCCGGTGCCGCCTGAGACCGTACATTCTGACGCCCACCTCCGATTCCGCATCCGCCCGTATCAGGGGTTGAGGCGGTCCACAACCCACCGCAGTGACAAAGGAGAATGTCCAGATGGATGTGTTTGAGGCGATCCGGAGGCGCAAGAGTGTGCGAGCATTCCTGGATAGGGATGTTCCCGACGAGATGGTCTTGGCACTGCTGGATGCCGCGCGTCTGGCGCCGTCGGCAAGCAATCGCCAGGAATGGCGATTCGTCGTCGTCCGGGACGCGACGCTCCGCAAGCAGTTGGCGGATGCCGCCGGTGGGCAGAAGTCCGTCGGCGAAGCGCCCGTGGTGCTTGTCTGCTGTGCGGAGACTAACGGTCATGTGATGGCCTGTGGGCAGCTCTGCTACCCGATCGACGTGGCCATCGCGATAGATCATATCACGCTCTGCGCAACGGCCGAGGGGCTGGGCACGTGTTGGATCGGGGCCTTTGACGAGTCGCAGGTGAAGGAGTCGCTCGGCATTCCGGCAGAGATCCGGGTTGTGGAGTTGCTGCCCCTTGGTTGGCCCCGCGATGCGTCGCCCGTGGAGAAGAAGCGTCTGGCGCTGGATGACATCGTCAAGTACGAGCGATGGCAATAACCGGGCAGTGGTGGTCTTCGC
>QKCY01000542.1 GCA_003245525.1 Victivallales bacterium
GGCGGCGGCGTTCACCGACAACATCCTGCTCACCCGCTTCCTGGGCATGTGCTCCTTCCTGGCCATCTCGCGCCAGATGAAGACCAGCCTCGGGTTGGGGGCCGCCGTGGTCTTCGTGACCACCTTCACGGCGGGGATCAACTACCTCGTCCATGCCTACATCACGGTGCCCTTCCAGATCGAATATCTGGAGTTCATCATCTTCATCGTGGTCATCGCGGCCTTCGTGCAGTTGGTGGAGATGGTGGTGTCCCGCTACTCGCCCGCGCTGTACTTCGCCCTGGGCATCTTCCTGCCCCTGATCACGGTGAACTGCGCCATCCTCGGGGTGTCGCTGTTCATGCTGAACAAGGCGGGCTTCAAGTTCTGGCAATCCCTGGTCTTCGGCTTCGGCAGCGGCCTGGGCTGGATGCTGGCCATCGTGCTGATGGCGGGTATCCGGACGAAGATCAAGGAAGACAAGGTTCCCGAGGGGTTGCGCGGGGCGGGCATTTCGTTGATCGTCACGGGTATCATCGCCCTGGCGTTTATCGGCTTTAGCGGCATGATCAAGATGTAGGTTCCGGGAGAGCGTTCGGCATGATCATGGAATTCCTCCAGGCGGTCGGCATGTTGGCTGGCATCTGCGCCCTGTTGGCGGCGCTGCTGGTGATTGCGGATCGCAAACTGAACGATTACGGCGTCTGCCGTATCAACATCAACGACGGCGACCGCGAAC
Organism: Victivallales bacterium; assembly: GCA_003245525.1. GTDB lineage: Bacteria > Verrucomicrobiota > Lentisphaeria > Oligosphaerales > Lenti-02 > Lenti-02. Next base: position 719 of record QKCY01000542.1, read on the forward strand.
TGGAAGTGCCGGGCGGCTCCAGCCTGCTCAGTACCCTGTTGACCGAACGCATTTTCATTCCTTCGGCCTGCGGTGGTGGCGGCAGTTGCGGCCTCTGCAAACTGCAGGTGCTGGAGGGAGGCGGCCCCGTCCTGGCCACGGAGGAGCCCCATCTGAGCAAGGAGGAACGGGCCAGCAACGTGCGCCTGTCCTGCCAGATCAAGGTCCGCAACGACCTCCGCATTCAGATTCCCGAGGCCTACTTCAAGATCCGCGAGTACCGGGGCCGGGTGGAGAAGATGACGCCCCTGACCCACGACATCCGCCTGGTCCGGATCGCCCTGCTCGATCCGCCGGAGATGACCTTCGAGCCCGGGGCCTACGTGCAGCTTCAGGCGCCCGCCTACGAGAAGAGCCCCGAATCCGTCTACCGCGCCTACTCCGTGGCTGGCGATCCGCTGGACCGCAAGCACGTGGACCTCATCATTCGCCTGGTGCCCAACGGCATCTGCACCACCTGGGTGTTCCAGTATCTGAAGGAAGGCGACGAGGTGACCCTGAACGGCCCGCACGGGGATTTCCGCCTCCAGCCCACGCCCGCCGAGAAGATCTTCATCGCTGGCGGCAGCGGCATGGCCCCCTTCCGCAGCATGTTGCTGCACATGAAGAACGAGAACCTGAATTTCCCCTGCCGGTACTTCTTCGGTGCCGCCGCGCGGCGGGACATGTTCTATCTGGACGAGATGGCGGTCTTCGAGCAGGCTCTCCCCAACTACCACTATGTGCCCGCGCTGAGCAAACCTGCGCCCGAGGACAACTGGACCGGCGAGACCGGGCTCATCACCGAGGTCGTGGACCGGCATTGCCCGGACTGCCACGACAAGGAAGCCTACCTCTGCGGTTCGCCCGGCATGATCGATGCCTGCATCAAGGTGCTGACCAAGAACGGTATGCCGGTCGGCAACATCTTCTACGACAAGTTCGCCTAGGAGACATCCCATGAAACGGAATCCGGCGAATGCCAATGTGCGCGCGTTGATGGAACGGGGCCGGCTCGGCCGCGATGGGTTCCTGGGCGACGATACCCGCACCATCGAGGATATCGTGGCGGCGGACGACGCCACTCTGGTCGCGGCTGGCGTGACTCGCGCCGAGCTCGCCGACCTGCTCGACGAACTGCATGTGGCGGCCGACGAGGCGCTCGAAACTCCCCGCGACCTCTACGACGGCAAGGTGCAGGTGCAGGTCACCGAGGTGATGGGGCGCATCTCCTGCCCCTTCGGTTGCGGCAAGCGCGCCCACAAGGCCGCGATCCAGGTGAAGGCGGGCAGTCTGGCCTTTGTGTTCACCCCGCTCCATGCCCATCTGATCCGCGAGCATGGTTTCTTCCAGGGCAAGGGCAGTTGGTTCCGCCTGGAGCCTGCCGAACTGATCTCCCTCTACCGCCTCTGTCGCGGGACGGAGTAGGATCAGCGCCGGTCTGGCGTTATTATGCGCCGGGAATGGGGAAGGCGACCCGGTCCCCGCCCGAGGCCGGGCGGTTCTCCAGCACGTCGCTTCTGTGCCGAGTTGTGGAGAAGCGGCGAGCCTCCGCTGCGACAGACATCGCCCAGATCCCCGACGAGTATCGTCTTGGGCGGCCCGCTTCCCGCCCGAGGCCGGGCGGTTCTCCAGCACGTCGCTTCTGTGCCGGGTTCTGGAGAAGCGGCGGGCCTCCGCCGCGACAGACATCGCCCAGATCCCCGACGATTATCGTCTTGGGCGGCCCGCTTCCCGCCCGAGGCCGGGCGGTCCTCCAGCACGTCGCTTCTGCGCTACGGTTGCCTACACCCCGATCACACCGTACGGTCGGAACTCCGCTGAGAGGGGAAATCGCCAAGCTAGCACTATAGCCGGCTGGCGAGTTGGCGGGTCCAGGCGGGCAAAGAGGGGTCGCGGGCACCCATGACGAGGACGAGGCGCGTGTCTGCGGCCAGGTCGGCGGCTTGCTCCAACAGCTCGTCCCGGGTTGCCACGGCGTGGACGGGCAGACCGACGGAGGCATAGTCGGCGGCCACTTCCGTGGCGCTGGGGCGGAACGAACTGGTGCCGCCCGCGTAGTAGACGGGCAGGAGGACCAGACGGTCGCCGGGACGCAGGGTCTCGGCCAGGACCTCCCGCAGCTCGTCCCGCATGAAGCCGAAGGGCCGGAAGCCATGGGGCTGGAAGGCGGCGAGAACCGGACCGCCTGCCGCCTCCTGGGCGGTGCGCAGGGCGGCGCGGATCTTCTCGGGGTTGTGGGCGTAGTCGTTGTAGACCGGGAGGTCGTTGCCTTCGTCCATCCGCTGGAACCGCTGGGCGATGCCGACGAAGGCCGCGAGGGCAGGGGGGATGCGTTCGGTCGCGGTGCCGAGTTGGCGCAGGGCGGCGGCCACGGCGGCGGCGTTCAGGGCGGAATGGTAGCCAAGCTGGCCACTCTGGCAGGAACCAATCCCGGCCAGGTCGAAGGTGATGCCTGCGGGACTGGCCGCGTAGCTGTCCACGCCTATGTCGGCCTTCTCCCCGACCGGTCCGAAGCTCTGGCGGGAGGCCGGACCATGTCCGGCGAAGAGCGTGGCCAGGTCGGCGGCGAGGACCACGCCCGACCGGCAACGGTCCAGATAGCAGCCGAAAACCCGGACCAGCTCGTCGTGCTCGTAGTGGTCGCGGCCCACGTTGAGCAACACGCCGAGGTCGGAGGAGAACTCGACGAGGCTCTTGTCGCTCTCGTCCACCTCCACCACGGAGAACTCGGGATCGGGATCGCTATCGTAGTTGCCCGGGATGCCGGGGGCGATGCTGGCCAGGGCGTAGCCGCCGCAGACCATTTCGACCCGATGGCCGAGGGCGCGCAGCGCGCTGGCGAGCCAGCCGGTCACCGTGGTCTTGCCGCAGGACCCGGCCACGGTGATCAGGCGGGTGCCGCGCCGGGCGAGGGCGGCGGCGAGGGCCTGGGCCCGGCCCAGCCGGGGCGTGTCGGGCGCGGCGACGAAATCCGGGTTGCCCTCTTCGACGGCGGCGGAGGCGATGATCGCTGCCGGTTGGGTGGCAAGCACGCCGCTGCCGTCCTGGGGATAGAAGGCGATGCCCTGGCTGCGCAGGTCCGCCACCAGCTCGTCCCGGCCGGGGCCGTCAAGCTGGCGGTCGCTGCCCGCCACGGCGTAGCCTTCCTGCCGGAGCAACTGGGCCAGACCACTCATGCCGATCCCCCCCAGGCCAACCAGAAACAGCGGGCCGGGTGGGGGAGGCAGCGGGGAAAGGGAGGAATCGCTCATGGAGTGCTGGCTACGGATTGCCCCAGTTCGGGAGGGAGTGGTCGGGGCCGGTGGTGACCGGCCGGGCGGTCTTCAGCAGGGAGTCCACGATGTAGAGGGACCGGTTGGTGCCGACTCGCCGGGAACAGATGATCTGGCGTCCGTCGGGTGCCCAGGAGGGCGATTCCCAGTCGCCGGCGGCGCGGGTGAGAATCTCGGTCTGGCCCGTCTTCATGTCCACCATGCCGACCGAGTACTGCCCGCCGGTACGGCGCGAGAAGCAGATGCGGTTCGTGACCGGCGACCAGTCGGGGGAGACGGTTTCCTCGCGGCTGCTCATGACCGGCGAAGGAGAGCCGCCGCGGGCCGGGATACGGAAAAGCTGCGGTTTGCCCCGCGCGTCGGACACGTAGCAGATCTCGCTCCCGTTGGGCGACCAGCACGGGGAGGACTCCACGGCGGCGTTCTGGGTCAGCCGCTGGAGCTGGCTGGAGGCCACGTCGAGCAGATAGAGGTCGATCCGCTGGTCGCGGCTCAGCGACAGGACGGCGAAGCGGCCGTCGGGCGAGAGGTCGGCGCTGGCATTGAGGCCGGGGAAGCGGGACAGCCGCCGCTGGCGGTCCGCCACCATGTCGACCAGAATGACGCTGGTCGTGTTGGCGGCGTAGGTGGTGTAGACCAGCGTGGCATCGCGCGGTCCCCAGGAGGGCTCGGTGCTGATGCTGTTGTTGTGGGTCAGCCGCTGCATGTTGGTGCCATCGAACCGGCAGGTGAAGACCTCCTTGAGGTTGTTCGTGCCGCCCATGGCAAAGGCGATGGGCGCGGCGCAGGGGCCCGGGACCTGGAAGATCTGCTTGATGACCGAATCGACCGCCCGGTAGACGACCTGATCCTGCGGTTCGTTGGCCATGGCAGGCTGGGTCAGGGTGAACCCTTTGACTTTCTTGGCGAGAACCCGGACCTGGAGCGCGCCGCTCGTATACTCGGCGGAAAGCTGGAAATCGGCGCTGGCGGCATCCGTGGTCAAGGTGAACCAGCCGCATTTCTCCAGGACGGACTTCAGCGAGCTGCCGATGGCCTCGGGGCCGGAGAACCCGGTGACCGCCAGCTTGGGGTTCGCGCCCTTCACCCCTACATCGATGATGATGGGGTCGGCTCCCTGGGAGGCCAGGGCGAGCAGGACCGAGCAAACGAGAATGGCATGGCGTAGCATGGAGGTACCTTTCAAAGCGGAAAAGAGACGCGAGCAGTCTACCGAAACAGACACCCTGAGGCAGGGAATGCAAGAGACGAGGAGAGGTCCAACCAAGCGGCGGGACACGTTGCATTGTCACCGCTTTTCGCTATGGTGGGAGGTACTCCCTTCTCCTATGACGAATCCAGCAGCGTGTGGATTGGAGCGGTTTCCCCATGACCCAGCAGAATCCTCTCAGTCGGCGTTCTTTCCTGCGGCGGGCCACCTTGGCTGGTGCGGCGTTCCAGATTCTGCCGCCGCGATTGGTGTTCGGTGGCCCCGAGGCCCCGAGCAACGTCATCACCCGGGCCGTGATCGGGACTGGCGGCATGGGCATGAACCATGTGACGGCCTATCCGAAGACCCTCGCGGTCTGCGACGTGGACCGCAACCACCTGGCCAACTCGATGAAGAAGGCGGGCGGCGAGGTGAAGGGCTACAGCGACTGGCGCGAGGTGATTGAGCGCGACGACATCGATACCATCCACGTGCCCACGCCGCCCCACTGGCACGCCCTGGTCTCCCTGGCCGCCGCCCAGGCGGGCAAGGATGTCTACTCGGAGAAACCCGCCACCCACACCATCGCCGAAGGCAAGGCGCTGGTGGACACCATTGCCCGCTACGGCACCATGTATCAGGTGAACACCTGGGGACGCCAGATTGGCCATTTCGCCCGCAAGGTGGTGGCCAGCGGTATTCTTGGCGGCCCCCTCAAAGCCTATCTCAACCCGAGCAACTGCCCCTCCGGTTTCAAGATCCGCCAATGGAGCGGCAAGCCCAACCTGCCGGTCGAGCCGGTGCCCGAAGTGCTTGACTACGAGATGTGGCAGGGCCCCGCCCAGGTGAAACCCTATCATCCCCACCGGGTCCACGGCAGTTTCCGCGGCTACTGGGATTACGACGAGGGTGGTTTTGGCGACATGGGGCAGCACCACGTGGACCCCGTCCAGTACGCGCTGGGCAAGGACTACACCGCTCCGGTCGAGGTCGAGGCTATCGCTCCGCCGCAGCATCCCGATGCCTGCGGCCTGTGGCAGACGATCTACATGAAGTACGCCGACGGCACCACCTTCACCATCGACAGCTGGGAGTGGGGCGAGCACCCCACCGAAGGCAAGGCCTGGATCGAGGGGCCGAACGGCAAGCTCTACCGCGACGGGCGGCTCGAACCCGCCTATCTGGCCGAGGAGCTGAAACGGTTCCCCGACCTGCCCCCGCTCCGCGACTGGGAGACGGCGGTGCGCACTCGCGACGACTCCGGCGGCTACAAGCCGAACTGCCCCGCCGCCGTCCGTTCGGCCGAGATCCTCCACCTCTCCTCCATCGCCGTCCGCCTCCAGCGCAAGCTGCAATTCGACCCGGACACGCGCCGGTTCGTGAATGACGAGGAAGCCAACCGCCTCGCCTATCCCCCCATGCGTGCCCCCTGGGTGCTGCCCGCCTAGCTGGGATCGGCAGGAAGGCGTGGGGAAGGACCAGGGCGCTGCCCCGGACCCCGCCGGGGCGATTCATCTCCCCGGACTCCTCAAGCATGTCTCGCGGTACGGGCTGTCGCTTTGCGGCCGCCACGTTTCGCGAGACGATGGCCGTTGCTGGCGCATCGACGCGGAGCCCGTTGGGTAGGTCGGGATCGGGGAACCGAGAGAATACCATCCCGGCTGGGGCACGAACTACTGACCACGGACCACGGACTACTGACCACTATTCCCGGATCTGGCCTTTGCCGAGGATCACGTACTTGTAGGTGGTGAGCTCGTCGAGGCCCACGGGGCCGCGGGCGTGGAGGCGGCTGGTGCTGACGCCAAGGTCGGTGCCCATGCCGAATTCGCCGCCGTCGATGAAGCGGATGGAGGCATTGACGTAGACGCAGGCCGAATCGACGGCGGCAGTGAAGAGGTTGATGGCCTGGCGGTCTTCGGTGACGATGGCCTCGCTGTGGCCGGAGGAGTGTTCGGCAATGTGGTCGCAGGCGCTC
>QKCY01000364.1 GCA_003245525.1 Victivallales bacterium
AGACATAGCGCTCCTCGCCGCTGCCTAGCTTGAGCCAGAGGAAATAGCCCACGCGATCGAAGTCGCCCTTGATCTCGGCGCTGCGGTCGGTGGGGTACACGATCCGGTCGTTCTGGTAGGTGACGTTGGGCAGGTTTGCCTCGTACACCACCTCGTATCCCTTGGTCTCGGGGGCCAGGTGCCCCATCACCGCCCGCTCGTCGATCCGGCCGAACTGGAAGGCCGAGGCAGGCAGGCCCGCGCCATTGGCCAGATTGGGCTCGGCCAGCTTGTCCCAGGCGAAGCGGACGGCGGTCGGCACATTGATGTCGGGATGGCTGAGCACCACCGTGTCGGCGACGATCTCGGCGTTGGCCTTGACGAAGCAGCCGTTGTCGCCGCCCAGCTCGAACCAGTCGGGAGCCTGACCGTCGCGGGTCTTCAGTCCGGCGGCGTTCTCGAAGGCGATCACCGTCTTCGCCCCGTTGGGCGTGGCGGAGACGAAGAGCGGGCCGCGACAGACGAGGCCGGTGCGCCCGTAGGTGTCATGGAGCGCGAGGAGGGCGAGGCGGCGCCCCACTTCCTGCTTGTTCTTGGGGTGGATGTCCTTCACGTCGCCCACGTCGTTGATCACGGCCATGCCGGTGTGGGGAATCTGCTTCTCGATGGCGGCCTGGGCTTCCCAGAAGGTGGCCAGGGTGGCAGGATTCTCGCTGCCGTACTGCCAAGGGGCGATCTGCACGTAGTAGTAGGGCAACGTGGGGTTGCCCCAAATCTGCCGCCAACCCTCGACCTCCGCGCGGGTCTTGTCCACATAGAGCATCCGGTCGCCGTGGTTGGATTCGCCCTGGTACCAGATCGCGCCCCGGATGGCGTAGGGAACGAGGGGATGGATCATGGCATTGTACATGGCGCAGGGATCGCCGTACTGGTCGAGCGGACGCAGGTCTCCGGGCAGGGCAGGCAGCGGGGACACGGGCTTCTCGGCACCCATCGCCGTGCGCGCGTCGGCCAGCCACTTCTCGGTGGCCCCGAGCGTCTCGGTCAGGAGCGCCTTGTGGGCGGCGGTGTGGGGGTTGGCAGCCTCGACCCGCTTGGCGATGTCGGCCAGGGCGGGAACGGACTGGAAGCCCACCGGCGGAGTCCAAGGCTCGATCCGGGAACCGCCCCAGGAGGAGTCGATCAGGCCCACCGGCACCTTGAGTTCGCGATGCAGTTCGCGGCCGAAGTAGTAGGCGGCGGCGCTGAACCCGCCCCAGGTGCCCTGGGAGACGACCGTCTCGGGCGTGCAGCGCTCCCACTTGCCCACGAAGTTGTCGCAGGGTTCCGCAGCGGTGACCTTCGGAACATCGATCAGGCGGATGTCCGGGTAGTCGGCCGCCGCGATCTCCGCGTCGGCGTTCAGGCACATCTTGATGCCCATCTCCATGTTGGACTGGCCGGAGCAGAGCCAGACCTCGCCCACGGCCACATCCTCGAAGCTGATGGTGTTCGCCCCGGCGACGGTCATGGTCAGGCCGGTGGTGGCCGCCATGGCGGGCAAGTCGACCCGCCACGCGCCCTCGGCGTCGGCCGTCGCCGCGGCGCTCGCGGCGGCCAGGGTCACGGTCACGTTCTCGCCGGGAGCCGCCTTGCCCCAAACCGGAATGGCCTGGTCCCGTTGCAGCACCATATGGCTGCCGAAGATGCTCGGCAGGGAGACGTCGGCGTGAGCCAGACCCACCAGGACAGCGGCAAAACAACCGAGAACCAAACGGGGGGAAATCATCGTGGTCTCTCCGAAGAGCTCATGGACTGCAGAGGCACCGGGCCCGCCAACCAGCGCAGGCACGGGAGGGGGAAACGACGTACAGGAACACTATCGTGCCGGAGCCCATCCGACAAGCTGCCATACCGACAAGCAGCAACCGTTCAATTGCGAGCAGAATCCGTCAGTTTCTGACAAAAAGCCAACAGAAGTGGCGGCCTGGCGATTGGCCATGCAGGGGGCTGAGTCTATGTTACGGAAGTCTTGCCAATACATCTTAAACATGTCGCGACGGCCTCTCGGCACACCATGCTATCTGGACCGGCAGGGTGGGTCGTTTTGACGTTGGCGCAACAGGAGTCCCGGTTGTGAAAGTTCTCGTCGTGAACGCGGGCAGTTCCTCGTTGAAGTTCATGGTTTTCGACCATGAAGGCGAGGAGTACACCATGTTGGCCAAGGGCAACTTGGAGCGCATCGGTTTGGCCGAGCCGAACCTGATCTACCAACGGGCTGGCGAGGCGAAGACCGAGGAACCCGTCCCGGCGAAGGACCACGCGGTCGCCCTGCAGTTGCTCTGCAAGAAGCTGGTGGACCCGGCCCAGGGCGTGCTGAAGAGCCTGAGCGAAGTCGAGGCCATCGGCCACCGCGTCGTCCACGGCGGCGAGACGTTCACCGAGCCGGTGATCGTGACCGAGGAAGTCAAGGCCAAGATCGACGCCTGCGCCGCCCTCGCCCCGCTGCACAATCCCCCGAACCTCCTTGGTATCACCGCCTGCGAGAAGGCCTTCCCTGGCGTGCCCAACGTGGCCGTCTTCGACACCGCCTTCCATCAGACCATGGACCCCAGCGCCTACCTCTACGCCGTTCCCCGCGAGTTGTACGAGAAGCACGGCATCCGCAAGTACGGTTTCCACGGCACCAGCCACAAGTTCGTCTACGGGGCCGCCTGCGAGTTCCTGAAGCTCGACCCCACCAAGGCCAAGATCATCACCTGCCACCTCGGCAACGGGAGCAGCCTGGCCGCCGTGGACGGGGGCAAGGTGCTGGACACCACCATGGGCATGACCCCGCTCGCGGGCCTGGTCATGGGCACCCGTTCGGGCAATGTGGATGCCGGCGTGGTCATCTATCTGATCAAGCACCTCGGCCTGAGCGCCGACGAGGTGGACACCATCCTGAACAAGAAGAGCGGACTGCTCGGTCTGGGCGAACGCAGCGACATGCGCGAGATCATCGAGGCCAAGAAGACGAGTCCCCACGCCAAGCAGGCCTTCGCCAGCTTCATCCATCGCCTGACCGGCTACATCGGCGCCTACTACACCCTCCTCGGCGGCGCGGACGCCATCGTGCTGACCGGCGGTATCGGCGAAAACAGCATCCCCGCCCGCGAAGCCCTTGTCGGCCGGCTCGGGGCCCTCGGCTGCTTCCTCGATGGCGAGGCCAACCAGGTCATGGGCAAGGCCCGCGTCATCAGCACGCCGGAAAGCTCCCTCACCGCCCTGGTCATGCCGACCAACGAGGAGCTGATGATCGCCATGGAAACCACCGCCCTCGCCCACTAGCCCACCGCCAAGGAGTTCCGCATATGTCCCTGATGGATCGACTGATTCCGAAAGCCAAGTCCGCCGGCCTTACCATCGTCCTGCCCGAAGGCCATGATCCCCGCGTCATGCTGGCCGCCAAGAAGATCGGCGAACTGGGCATGGCCAAGGTGAAGGTCCTGGCCACTCCCGCCGAGGCCGAGAAGAGCGCCGACGGCATCTGCTTCTGCGGCCTGGACGTGGCCGTGATCGACTACCTCTCCTCCCCCGAGGCCGATGCCCTCGCGGAGATCCTCTTCGAGCGCCGCAAGAAGAAGGGCATGACCCCCGAGCAGGCCAAGGAAGCGGTCAAGAACCGCCTGTACTTCGGCAACCTGATGCTCTCGAACGGCACCGCCGACGGTCTGGTGGCCGGCTCCATCGCCAGCACCCCCGACATGCTCCGCAGCGCCTTCCACTGCACCGGCACCGCCCCCGGCATCAAGATCGGCAGCTCCTGCTTCGTCATGGACCTGCGCGAGCCCACCCTCTCCGGCGATCCCACCCTGCTCTATGCCGACTGCGGCGTGAACCCGAACCCGAACGCCGACGAGCTGGTCGACATCGCCATCTCCACCATCAAGACCCACAACGCCCTGATCGGCGGCATGCCCAAGGTGGCCTTCCTCTCCTTCTCCACCAAGGGCAGCGCCAAGCACGAGATCGTGGACAAGATGATCGAAGCCGCCGAGAAGACCAAGGCCCGCGTCGCGGCCGAGGGCATCGAGGCGCTGGTCGACGGCGAACTCCAGGCCGATGCGGCCCTGGTCCCCTCCGTCGGCACCAAGAAGGCCCCCGGCAGCGCCATCCAGGGCGATGCCAACATCCTCATCTTCCCCGACCTCAACGCCGGCAACATCTGCTACAAGATCACCGAGCGTCTCGCCGGTGCCGACGCCTACGGCCCGATCCTCCAGGGCCTGGCCAAGCCGGTGAACGACCTCAGCCGCGGCTGCTCCGCCGACGACATCGTCGGTGTCGCCGCCATCACCGCCTGCCAGGCGTTGGTGAAGTAGGGCTTCCCAGCTTCCCCACGGGCCGCGCCGATCTTCGGTGCGGCCCGTTTTGTTCCAGGGACCAGAAGGACAAAAGGGACGCCGGGGAAACAGGTTCCGGGCAGGCGACACGATCCCCGCGCGAGGGGGGGGGCGGCAACCTGATCGGCTCGCGCCACTGGAGTCCCGGGGGCGCGGAGGGCCATGGTTCCATGCATGGGGTCAGATTGGCGTCAGCGACCAGCGGGACCGTCTTGGCGGTTCGTCCTACTTGCCCTGGTAGGTGACGTCGATGCGGGGATGCTCGCGCAGGAAGGAATCGTCGGCCGCCGGATCGAAGAGCCAGGTGGCCTGGGTTTCCTCCTTGTCCTTGGTGGTGGCTTCCACAATCGGGCCGGGAGTCACCACCACCAGGCGTAGCCAGAGGTCGTCGCAGAGCGCCCGCAGCCGGTCCAGTTCGTCTTCGGTCAGCTTCTTCGCGGGTTTGTCGGGAACGGCGTTGTGGAAGCGCCAGTTGCCCTCGGGCGTCTGTTCGAGCCGGAAATCGCCGATCTTGCCGGTGGCCAGGGCCGCCTGCAGGTCCTTGGCCAGGACGATGATCCGCACCTCGCGACGCCCCCCCTTGCGGGAGATCCGGTAGTACTGCACCTCGAACTGGTCGCCCGCGAAGTACTCGTTCACGGCCCGTTCGCTGGCAAACCAGTTCAATCCCCCCACGGGCGGATTCCGCCAACTGCCGATGGCCATCTTCCCGGCGGCGACGGTCCCGAAGGTTTCCTCGGCCACCGAGTAGTCGTAGGTGATCAAGCCCGAACCGTTGGGGTTGATCTGGACCCGCTGCTCCAGGTGAATGCAGCCACCCAGCAACAGACCTGCGAGTCCGAGAAAGAGAATGCGGCAGAAATGCGTCATAGCGGCCCTTGTCCGGCGAGAATGAGTGCCTAGAAGCATAGCCGAGGAAGCGGCCGGGATCAACCGGCAACCCGACCTCGCGCCATTGCCCTCTGCCTGCGGGCAACTATGTTCCGCTAGTCGTTGTTTGCGGAACTCCTCTATGATCTTCGTTGCCGACTCCCATCTTTCCGACCTGCATCCTTCGCGGGACGATTTCTTCGCCATGCTCGCCCAGATCGAGCAGACCGGCGAGGACGTGATCCTGCTGGGCGATATCCTGGACCTCTGGATCGGCGCGCCTGCTTTCCTGAACGAGACGAGCCGCCGCCTGCTGGACTGGTGCCGCCGGGAACGTGCCCATCGCCGGATCGGCCTGCTCGAAGGCAACCACGAGTTCTACGTGGGCCGGGCCTATGGCGACTGTTTCACCTTCTGGGCCCGGGCCGAGCGCCGGGAGGGCGACCTGTTGTTCGCCCATGGCGATCTGGTCAACCAGCGCGACTACACCTACCGCCTGTTGCGGCTCGTCACCAAGAATCCCCTGTCGCGGCTCTTCTTCGGCTATTTGCCAGGCGGACGGAAAGCCGCCCTGGCGATCAAGCACAAGCTGGGCGAGGCGGGGAAGACCCGCAAGAAGTTCCTCCCCGAGGCGGCGGTCCAGGCCTTTGCCGACCGCTGGTTCGCCCAGGGTGTACGCCGCATCTTCCTCGGGCACTTCCATCAGGAACACCGCTACGAGGGAGCCAACGGCGGCATCTGCCAGATCGTTCCCTCCTGGCAGGTCAGCGGCCAGGTGGTCCGCTACGACGAAGGTGCCGACCGGATCGACGTGCTCCCCTGGCAAGAGCTATAGCAGGCTCTGCGGAATGCCGCCGAGCTGGCACTCGGCACTCCCCGGCGGCTTTCCATCATTCCACCGTTCCGCTTCAGAATAGCTTGCGGAAGGCGGCGATGCGGTCCCGTAGCCAGGGCCAGTCGTGGGCGGCCATGCGGTCGTCGGCAAAGAGCGGGCTGCCGATGCCAAACCCCGCTGCACCAGCCGCCAGAAAGGCGGGGGCGTTCTCCAGGGAGATGCCGCCGGTGGGCAGCAGGGGAATGCGGTCGAGCGGGGCCTTGACGGCCTTCAGGTAGCCCGGTCCGAGCGCCCCGGCGGGGAAGAGCTTCACCATGGTGGCCCCGTGGTTCCAGGCGGCGACGATCTCGCTGGGGGTCATCGCGCCGGGAAAGGCGGGCAGACCCGCCGCCCGGCACTGCGCCAGCACCTCCAGATCCAGGTTCGGGCTGACGATGAATCCAGCGCCGGCGTCCCGCGCGGCCTCGAACTCGGCCAGGCTCGTCACCGTGCCCGCTCCCACGCAGAGCGCATCGCCCAGATCCGCAACCAAGGCCGCGATCTGCTCGGCGGCGCCGGGCGTGTTCATGGTCACCTCCAACGCCACCAGGCCTGCCGCAGCGGACTGCTCGGCAATGGCGCGGGTGAGATCGAGGGGGAACCCCCGCAGAATGCCCACGATGGGGAAGGCGCGGAACCGTTCGGGATCGAGAATGCTACCCATGGCCTATGCCTCGTACCCAGCCCAGAAACGCTGGCCCCATTCGCTCTGCCGATCATCCCACTCGTCGCGCAGACGGCAGAGCTCCGTCCGGAGCTGGTCCACGATGTCGGCGAAATCGGGGTCCGCCGCCAGGTTCTTCGTCTCCCACGGATCGGCAACCGTGTCGAAGAGCTGGGTCATGATGTGCTTGCCGCCCACCACGTACTCGATCAGCTTGAAGCGCTGGTTCTTCACCGCCCGCTGGGTGTCCGTGTAGGCGAAGTAGAGCGTGTCGCGCACCCCGCAGGCCGGATCGGTGAAGGCGGGGACGAGGCTGGTGCCCTCGACGCTGGCCGGACGGGGCGTACCGGTGAGTTCGCAGAGGGTGGGGAAGATGTCGAAGAGATAGGCATAGGCGGTCGTGCGCACGCCCTTGGGCACGCCGGGACCGGCGAAGATCAGGGGCACCCGCACGCTGTGCTCATAGCAGTTCTGCTTGCCGAAGAGCCCATGCTGACCCAGGGCGAGACCATTGTCCCCCGCGAAGACGAAAATCGTGTCGTCCAGGATACCCTTGGCCTCCAGCGCGGCGAAGACCCGGCCCAGTTGGGCGTCCAGATGGGAGATCATCGCGTAGTACTCGGCCAGGTGGCGCTTGGTTTCGTCCGGATTGCGCGGGAAGGCGGCGAGTTCCTCGTCGCGGATGTGCAGAGCACCGGTGTCGAAGGGATGCCCGCCCGTGAAGTTGGGCGGCAAGACCATGTCGGCGGCGCTGTACATCTCGCGGTACTGCTGCGGCATCGACCGGGGATCGTGCGGCGCGAGGAAGGCAATGTAGGCGTAGAAGGGGGCCTCGTCCTCGTAGGCGGCGATGAAATCCAGGGCCGCGCCCACCACCAGTTCGCTGGAGTGCTTCCCGCAGGCGATGTGGTCGGCATGGCGGTACTTCACCGTGTTGGTGGCCATGGGGTTCTCGATATAGGGGATGGCTCCCTTGTAGGCCCCAGTGGGATCGTAGTGGAAGGCGGGCACGTTCCAATGGTCGGCCATGCCGCCGAAGAAGATCTCGTCGCCATCCGTGAAGCTGCGCGCATAGGCCCGCGCGCCGTTGTGCCACTTGCCCGTGCCGAAGGTGCGATACCCGGCCCCGCGCAAAGCCTCGCCGAGAGTCGTGTGGGCGTCGGGAATGCTCTGGCCCGCGCCTTCGATGTGGAACAGGCTGCGGCCGCTGTTCAGCATCGCCCGGCTCGGCATGCAGACCGCCCCACTGGTGCCGCAGGGAATATGCGCGTGGGTAAACGCCACCCCGTTCGCCACTAGGCGGTCGATGTTGGGCGTGCTGATCCGCTCGTTACCGAGGGCATGGATAGTGTCGAAACGCTGGTCGTCGGTGAAGAAGAAGACGATGTTCGGACGGCGGGCCATGATGGACTCCTCGGCTGAATGGCGGCAGGGCATCGCAAACCATAGGTCCTCTCGCGAAGGCTGCAACAGGAGACGGTCAGTAGTCAGTGGTCCGTGGTCAGTTGCAGCCCAGCCCAGCAGTTCTCTGCATTCGTCGCTGGTCCGGTTGGCTTGCTGGCATACAGTACGGCGAAGTCAGCAAACTACCTTCTCGGAGACACCGCGATGACCTCTGCCAGTTGCGAGAAATGGATCAAGCAAAGCGCCCACGCCATGCGGGTCACCCCGCTGGGAGTCTGGGAAGCGCCCCGGCGGCTGGCCGTGCGGCGGCACTGCAATGTGCTTGTCTGCGGGGCGGGCCCAGCTGGGTTGGGGGCCGCCTTGGCCGCCGCCGACCAGGGGGCAGAAGTGGTGCTGGTGGAGCGCTGGGCCATGCCGGGCGGCATGTGGACCGCCGGATTGGTCAACCCCTTCTTCGAGGACACCAAGCGGGGCTACATCGTCCGCGAGCTCATCAACCGGCTGGAGGCCGCCGACTCCTGGCGCATCTGGTGCGGCAACTACTGCTTCGATCCCGAGATCATGAAGCTGACTCTGGAACAGATGCTCCGCGAGCGCAACGTGCATGTGCTCTACTACAGCCAGGCCGTGGACGCCATCGTGGAGAAGGGCCGGGTCTGCGGGGCCGTGGTCGAGTCCAAGGCCGGACGCGAGGCCATCCTGGCCGACGTGGTGATCGATGCCACCGGTGATGGCGACATCGCCGCGCGCGCAGGCTGCGAATTCGCCTACGGCTCGCCGGTAGACGGCTTCGTGCAGCCCATGACCCTGATGTTCGAGATCCGCGACATCCATGGCTTCCGCCAGCGGGACAGCCGGGGCCTCTACGACCGCCTCGCCGCCGCCCTGGCCGAGCGCGGGTCCGACTTCGAGTTGCCCTTCCCCCGCTACAATGCGGCACCCTACGTCATCACCCTCCCCTGCGACACCGCCGGGGCGGTGCAGGCCACCCACGTCTACCGGGTGAACCCCCTCGATCCCGCCGAGCTCACCGCCGGAACCATGACCACCCGCGAGCAGGCACACCAGCTCATGTCCCTGCTCAAGACCTTGCCCGAATTCGCCGATTCCCGCATCACCAACACGGCCGCCAGCATGGGCTTGCGGGAAAGCCGCCGGGTCACGGGCCTCTATCGCATTGGCGTCGAAGACCTCGCCGAGGGCCGCCGGTTCGACGATGCGGTTTGCTGCGTCCATTTCGGGGTGGACATCCATCACGGCCCCGGCCAGGACAAGAGCGGGCACGGGACCAAGATGAGGCCCTACGAGATTCCCTACCGCTGCCTGGTGCCCCGCGACGTGCGCGGCATGTTGCTGGCGGGGCGCTGCATCAGCGGCGACCACTTTGCCCACGCCTCCTACCGAGTCACGGGCAGCATGATGGCCACCGGCCAGGCCGCCGGTTTCGCCGCCGCCCGCTGCGCCGCCCAGGGCATCGATCCCGCCGAGTTCGACGGCACCCAGCTCCATGCCGAACTGGCTGCCCGCAACTGCGGTTTCCTCGCCCGGTAGAGCAGAATCACAGGCCCAGCGTCTCGCGGGCCGTGGGACCGAGAAACTGGACCTCGCAGGCCAGCGCAACGCCGGTCCGTTGGGCGACCAGTTGGCGGACCGCCCGGACCAGCGCCACGAAATCGGCTTCGCGGGTGCCCGCCTCGGCCAGGAAGATGTTGGCGTGCCGATCGCTGACCGTGGCCCCGCCGATGCGCATCCCCTTGCCGCCGCAGGTATCGACCAGGCGTCCCGCCGAGTCGCCCGCGGGATTGCGGAAGACGCAACCCGCACTACGGCCAACCGGTTGCCGCGCCGCCCGCCGCTCGCCGAAACCGGCCAACCGTTCCTGCTGGGCGGCGGTGTCCGTCAGCGATGGAAGAGCGAACCAGACCTCGGTGACGAGCAGATCGTGCAGGTCGCTTTCCCGGTAGGCCCAGGCCACGTCCGAGGCATTCCGCTCGACGATGGTCCCGTCAGCCAGCCGTACCCCGCGCAGACGCAGCACGAGTTGGCTGGTGTCACAGCCCTCGGCTCCGGCATTCATGCGCACGGCTCCGCCCGCCGTGGCCGGAATCCAGGCCAGGGGCAGGAGCGCCTCGGGACAGCCCCCCTGGGCAACCAACTCCCGGGCCAGGCGGCCGAGCGGCATGGCCGCCCCCACCCGTAGCTGGTCGCCCTCCGTTCGCCAAGAGGCGAAATCGCCAGCCAGACGCAGGGCCAGAACCGGCAATTCCTCGTCCGTGCCCACCAGATTGCTGCCCCGGCCCAACGACAGCGGGGTCAGACCATGCCCATGGGCAAAGGCAAGCGCCGCCAACAACTCGGCCTCGGTGCGCGGTTCGGCCAGCAGGGGACGTCCTCTGCCGACGCCGAGGGTGGTCAACTCCGCCCAGGCCAACCGGCGCAGGGGGAAACCAGCCGCCTCCGCCAGCATCCCGTCCAGCTCCCGGTCGAGCAGTTCCCGGCGGAGCGGGGCAACGAGACCGTGGATATCCCCCGCCCCGACAATGGCCACCACGGTGGGACCCGCCACGGCGGCGGCAAGCCGCTGCGCCAACTCGGTCAGGGGTTCCGTGGCATAGCGGGCGGGAGTCCCCGCGATCCGCCGGGCGATCTCCGCCGGATCGGCCAGATCGGCATCCTCCCGCCAGGCGGCGAAGGGACGGTAGACCACGGCCTGGTCGGCCGCCGACAGTTCGTCGGCGAACTGGGCGGTATAGCGCAGGACCCGTTCGAACCGATGGGGCTGGAACACCACCAGCAGGCGGTGCCGGGGATAGCCCTCGCGCAGGGCTGCGATGGCAGCGTGCAATTCGGTCGGATGATGGGCGTAGTCCTCCACCACCACGGTTTCGCCCGAGGCGGAGCGGTAGCGGACGGAGAGGCGCCGGTCGACCCCCGGGAAGCTGTGCAACGCCGCCTGGGCGGCGGCGGGATCGACCCCCAACCGGCTGGCAGTCGCGATGGCCAGAGCGGCATCGATCCGGTTGTGGCGGCCGGGAATGGGCAGATCCAGCGGAAGATCGGCGTCGCCGGAGAAAAGGGCGGCCGGATGGGCAGCGAAGAGGCGACGGGTGGCAGGACTATCCCAGGCGAGGACTTGGTCCGCCCGCTCGGCGAGGGTCTGGAAACACCGTTCCAGGGCCTCGACACCGCCCACGCTCCAGCAGTGATCGTCCTCCACGTTCAGGACCACGGCGCAGGAACTGCGCATCAGGGCCTGGGTACCGTCGCTCTCGTCCACCTCGGTCACCAGGATCTCGCCCGCGCCGGCACTGGCATTGCGGGGCCAGCCGGGGAGATTGCCCCCGACCAGGTAGCCCGGATCGCGTCCGGCCACCCGGAGGATATGGGCCAGCATGGCGGTGGTGGTGGTCTTGCCGTGGGAACCAGCCACCGAGACGACGGTGGGGAAGTGGCACGCCAGCCGGGCCAGGAATTCGCCGCGCAGGCAGGCGGGAATGCCCTTGGCGGCCGCGTCCAGCCGTTCCGGATTGTCGGCAGGCACCGCGTTCGAGTAGACGACCAGGTCGGCCGTGGCGGGCACGGTCTGGCCGTGGGGGACCCGCACGTCCAGGCCGCGTGCGGCCAGACTGGCCAACATGGCGGAGTCGGCGGCGTCGGTACCGGTCACCGTCACCCCCCAGTCGGCCAGGATGTGGGCGAGACCGGCCATGCCGACTCCGCCCGCGCCCACGAAATGCACCGAGCGCCAGGGCAGCGGTCGCTTCGGGGACTTCAGTTCGGCCATTGCGCGCACACCTCCGCAAGCAGGCGTCCCAGATCGGCGGCGGCCTGTTCGGCCTTGGCCACCACATCGATGTGGGCTGCCGGAGCCTGATGGTCGGGATCGTTCACGTTGGTGATGCAGGAAATGCCCAGGACCCGGACACCGGCCTGCACCGCCGCCAGCGTTTCCTGCACGGTGGACATGCCAATGGCATCGGCGCCAGCCCGGCGGTAGAAACGGGTCTCGGCGGGCGTCTCGTAGCTCGGTCCGCGCACCGCGAGATAGACCCCCTCGTGCAGGCCGATCCCGAGCCGGCTGGCCGCCGACCGGGCCAGACGACGAAGCTCGGGATCGTAGGCGCACGACATGTCGGGGAAGCGGGGCCCGAGCCCTTCGTCGTGCGGTCCGGCAAGGCAGTTCTCGCCCATGGCGTTGATATGGTCCTTGATGAGCATGAGGTCTCCCGGCCGGTAGGAGAGGTCCAGGCCGCCTGCGGCGTTGGTGAGAATCAGTCCCTTCACCCCGCAACGGAACAGGGCGCGCAGGGGAAAGACCACCTCGTGGGCCGAGTATCCTTCGTACAGGTGGCAACGGCCCTGGAGCACGACCACGTCGTGTCCGCCGATCAGCGTCCGCACCAACGTACCCGCATGTCCCGGCACCGTCGAGCGGGGGAAATGAGGAATTTCCGCATAGGGGAGGACCTGCCGTTCGGCCTCGCCCGAGCCCAGAAGGCCCAGTCCCGAACCCGCCACGATGGCCAAATCCGGGCACGAACCGAAAAATGACAGGAGGTAACTTGCTGTTTCTTCGGAAAAGTGGTTGTATGGTATAGACATCATCAGCGCAGGTCTCCGCGATTGGCTTCGCCAGCCGGACTCGGGTTTACTATCGCGGACATGCCCCGAGGCGCAAGCCTGACGCTGGCACGCACGAGCCGTAGGAAACGCCAAGGGTTGGCGTCTGAAGGAATGGCACGCGTAGCAGAGAGGGCGGAAGCCTATCGTATGGCGGCGAAAGTAGCAGTACAACATCCCGACCAACCCCCCGTTTGGTTGGAGCGATGGCCGGGGACGGCCGTTCTTCGCGATCTGTTCAAGCCGGGGATTCGGCAGTATGGGCGGCGGGCCGCTGCGGCCAAACCGCGGGAGTTCAAGTGGCTCCCCAACGGGTTGTCGCTGCAACTGGGCGAACAGCTTCCCTCGTGGCGCATGCGCGAAGGCAAATGGGTCCCGAGCTGCACCTGCGGCTACGAGAACGGCCTTTGCGCCCATACCTATGCCGCCTCCCTGCTCTTCGACATCGTGGCGCTCGAAGAGAACTGGGTGGGAAGCGACGGCGTGCCCAAGGTGCAGCCGCCCCCCGCGCCCCGAACCCGCCGGAAAGCCGCCGCGAAGCCGGAGAGCGCGCCAGCGGAGACCGCGGACGAGGCACCGGCCGAAGCGCCGGCCGAGACGCCCGAAGAGGCGCAGCCGGACGAGGCCGCCGAGCCGGTCGAGGAGGCAATGCCGCCGACCGAGACCGCCGACGAAGCGGCTAGCGAGCCCGAGGCGCCCCGGACCCGCGACAACGGCGCTCCCCAGTTCACCCGCCTGGAGGTGGAGGTGGAGTTCCAGCACGAGGACGAGACCGTCGTCGTGCGCGTCTACCAGCGCCGGGACGAGGAACGGTCCCTCATGCGGATGCAGAGCCTGCACAACCTCTGCCTCCGAGCCCAGCGGGGCGACCGGCGAACCGCCAAGCTGCCCGAACTGGACCGCCGTTTCCTGCGCTGGCTGGCTCCTCAGCTCCGCCGCCGCCGCGGGGAAATGCGCCAGAACCTGAATGTCCTCAAACTCTCCCGCAGCGAATTCGGTCGCTGGATCGAGGCCTGGGCGGACAGCCCCGGTCGCTTCCTGGAACGCAACACCCAGGCGTTCCTGACCCCCGAAGGGACCCAACCCGCCCGCATGGTGATCGAGTTGCGGGACGACGGCGAATGGGTGGAGATCGCCCCGGTGGTGGTCGCCCCCAACGGCACCCGTGCCGAGCTGCCCACCGTGCTCCGCCAGTTGGCCGAGGGCGGACGCAGCAACGTGGTCATGGATGGCCATCTGCTGGAGTTCGCCCCGCCCATCTCCTGGGAGGTCATCCGCCAGGCCTTCATGAAGAAGGTCCCGCGCATGCGCCGCGAGCATGTGGCCCAGCATCTTCCCGCCCTGCTCGACGGACGGCTCGATATCGTCGAAGGCGCCTGCGTCGAACGCCATCGCGCCGACGCGCCGCGCATCTTCCTGGAAGCCCGCCCGGCTGGTGCCGACATCCTGGTCCGCGCCACCGTGGGCGGCAAGCCGCTCACCGCCAACGCCGCCGGCATCTCGGGTCGCATCCGCCAGAAGCGCAACAAGTTCGTCATCACCCTGCTGGACGGAGCGGGCCTGCGCCAGGTCCGCCGTCTGCTGCGCGATCTGGGCGAGCCGACCGCCGACGGCAAGGTGCGCGTTTCCGGCGATCCCGCCTGCATCGAGAAGTTCGTCAAGGCCTGGCGGCGGTTGCCGAGCGACGTGAAGCGCCGTTCCGACCCGAACCTGCGCGGCCTGCTGAGTGGCGCTTCCACCGTGAAGCCCTCCGTCCTCCTCCGCGAGGAAGGCAACTTCGTGGACATGCAGGTAGCCTGGACCTGCCGAGGCATCACCATCGAGCAGCGCGAGCTGCGCGACGCCGTGGCCCGCGGCTGTTCGGTGTTCCGCACCGCCCGCGGGGAATGGGTCAGCATCGACCGCGAGAAGACTGCCCAGGTAATGGCCGAACTGGACGCGATCAACCTCCTCAGCGAGGACCGCACCTCCCGCCAGTTCCGCAGTGCTGCCCGGCGCAATCTGAACCATCTGATCGAAACCATGGGAGCCGAGATCTCGCGCTCCTGCCAAAGCTTGGCCGACCGCCTGATCGCCGAGCCGGAACCGGATCTGCCCCCGCTCGGCGAGCACCTCGAACACGTGCTGCGCCCCTACCAGCGCGAGGGCTACGAGTTCCTGGTGGACCGCGTGGCCAGTGGCGTCGGCGCCATCCTGGCGGACGACATGGGTCTGGGCAAAACGCTCCAGATCCTGGCCGTCATCGACTCCATGGCGCGGGAAGGAACCTGCGCCCGGGCCATGGTGGTCTGCCCCGCCTCCGTGATGGGGGTGTGGCTGGAACAGGCCAAGCAGTTCTGTCCCGACCTGCGCTTCGCCTGCTATCGGGGCACCGCCGACCGGCGCCACGAGGTGTTGGCGGACCCGAACTGGCAGGTGCTGGTGGTGAACTACGCCCTGGTGCGGGTGGACATCGAAGTCCTTCTCCATCACTCCTTCGACCTGATCGTGCTCGATGAGGCCCAGTACATCAAGAACCCCGACGCCCAGGTCACCCAGGCGGTGAAGGCCATCAAGGCCAAGCGGACCCTGGCCCTGACCGGCACGCCGCTGGAGAACCGGCTTCTCGACCTCTGGTCGATCATGGATTTCCTGAATCCGAACTTCCTGGGCCCGAAGGACGTCTTCCTGCTCCGCTTCGAGGGCTCGCAGGGCCGCCAGCGCCTGGCCGAACGGATTGCGCCGGTGATCCTGCGCCGCACCAAGGAAGCGGTCGCACCCGAGCTGCCGCCGCGCACCGAGGAGGTCATCCGCATCGACCTGCCCGCCGACCAGCGCAAGCTCTACGAGCAGCAGCTCGCCAAGGCGCGGGCTCTGCTGCGCACCCGCGGCCCCATCGAGATCCTGGCCTCCCTTACCCGGCTCCGCCAGATCTGTTGCCACCCCCACCTGCTGGACGAAACCCTCGCGGCCGAGTCCGCCAAGATGGATACGCTGGTGGAAATGCTCGAGGAAATCGTGGCGGGGGGACACTCGGCCCTGGTCTTCAGCCAGTTCACCACCATGCTCGACCTGATCCGCAAGGCCCTGGAAGCGGCGGGGATTCCGACGATGACCATCACCGGTGCCACCCCCACCCAGCGCCGGGCGGAACTGGTGCAGGAGTTCAACGAGGCCCCGCAGGAGACCGTCTTCCTGCTCAGCCTGCGAGCGGCGGGCACAGGTTTGACCCTCACCCGGGCGGATTACGTCTTCCTCTACGACCCGTGGTGGAACCCGGCAGTGGAACGCCAGGCCATCGACCGCACCCACCGTATCGGCCAGGACAAGCCGGTCTTCGCCTACCGCCTGGTGGCGGCCGAGACGGTCGAGGAAAAGGTGCTGCGGATGCAGGAGGAGAAGGCCGAGCTGTTCGAGGACGTGCTCGGCGGCGCCGAGACCCGCGGCTTGCCCGCCAGGCTCACCGCCGACGACCTGCGCAGCCTGCTGGAATAACCCGGCTCTGCCGACGGCGGGGCGGGACGGGATGAAGAACACTTCATCTCCGCTTCACCGAAGGTTTACCCGCCCAGTCTATGGTGTTGTCCATGATGCGGTTCCCCGACCGCGCAACAGAAGGCAACGCCATGGATGCGAACCGACCACGGCCAGCCGCTCCGCGCACCCGTTGGCGGATGGCTATCGGCGCCCTGCTAGTAGCGGTTCTGGCCGGTACCGGCGGTGCCAGGTGGCATCACAACCATTTCGTCCCCCGGCATCTCCGGACCGTCGATCCGGACGTGCTCTACCGTTGCGCCTGGCCCACCGCCGACCAGCTCGACACCGTCGTGGCACGCTACGGCATCCGGACCGTGGTCAACCTCTGCCTGCCAGGCGAGGAAATCAGCACGCAAGACGGGAACTGGGAGCGCGAAGCGGAGCAGTGCCGGAGGCTGGGCATCACGCTGGTCCATCTCCCATTGCCCGGCAACACCCCGCCCGATGCGGAACAGGCTGCGGCCTGGCTGCGGCTGTTCGAGTCCCCGGATCGCCTGCCGGTCCTGGTCCACTGCGCCCAGGGCGTGATCCGCACCAATGGTCTGGTGGCCGTGTACCGGATCGGCGTCCAGGGCCGGGACAACCGGACGGTCCTCCATAGCCTGCCCGACTTCGGGCACGACCTCTTCTCGGTCAAGCGGCACGGGCTGAACGAGTTCATTCTCGCCCCGCAGCCGGACAACGGGGCCGAAGCCAACCGCACCGGGGCGACTCCTGCGGGGAATGGGTGCGCCCAATGAATCCACGCGGGATAATCGGGAGTTTGTTTGGCAGTATCCGCTGGGAGTTCTTCCTGGTCTGGCCGCTTGTCCTGGTCCTCGTCTATGCTGGTTTCTTCGCCCACAGCCGCCTGCTCGCGAAGGGGTTCAACGAGCTGCTGGCCCCGATCATCCTGGGCGCTGCGACCGTCGTCATGCTGGTCCGCTGGCTGGGGGAACGGCAGCCTCTGGTCCTGATTCTGACCGTGCTGGATGCCACCTTCCTCTGCCGCGAACTGCACTTCGCCGGCACCACCCAGGGGGTGTACGTCGCTCTCCTCCTCCTGGGCGTCTGGGCCGTCTACTGGTGGCCCAACCTCAGAACCGACCTTCGGGACAACGGCACCACCCCGTACCTGCTCTTCGCTTTCCTGACCTACGTGGTCTCCCAGGCCATTGCCCGGCGCGCCTTCCGGCATATCCTCCCTCTGGAAGCCACCTCCGACGTCTTCCGCACGGGCCTGGAGGAGGTGTTCGAGAATCTCGCCCATCTGGCCATGCTGCTGGTGGCTATCCGTGGCTTTCCCCGCACCGCCGGGGACGAGGAGCGATCCGCCCGGGCGACCCGGCCGACACCACATTGCGGATCGGCCATGGCTGGGACGGACCGGGAAGAAACGGTATAGTACTGGGTTTTCCGCGCCGCCTCCGGAGTCGGTACGGCGTTCCTTCCCTATCAGCCAGAGGCAAACATGGCAATCGACGAGACCGGCACCGAACGCCAGGTGCGCATTATCGAGTGTCCCAAGTGCGACGCGCCCCAGGAAGTGGTCCCCGTCACGGTCCTGCGACCGGGCGACGAGGCCCTGTCCGCCCTGTTCGCCGGCCAACTCAATGTGGTGACCTGCGCCCATTGCAGCACCGCCTTCACCCTGAACGTGCCGGTCCTGTTCCGGGACGACGAGGGCCCGTGCCTCATCTATTTCCTGCCGCTGGAGGACGCCAGCAAGTGGCGCGAAGCGGAGGAGCAGATGGCGGAACTGACCCGGAAGGTGTTCGCGGAGGAGCCGGAACTCATGGCCCCCACCTGTCGGCTGACCCTGCGCCGGAGCGACTTCGTCGAGAAGATCGCGCTCCATTTCCGCGGGCTGGACGACCGGGTGGTGGAGTACGTGAAGTACCAGCTTCTCCATCACCCCGGCGGGGATTTCGGCCTCGACCCCGTGCGCCAGCGCCTGCTCTTCGACTTCTCCCGCGACAACGACGAGAATCTGGCCTTCCTGGTCTTCGAGCGGGAGACGAACGAGGCGACCGCCCGGACCCATCTGCCGATGGAGACCTACCGGGAAGTGGCCGAGATGCTGCTCGGCAACGAAGCGCTCAACGAGGAACTGGACCAGTTGTTCCCCGGCGCCTATGTCAGCGTCGAACGGATGGCCCTCTAGGAGCGTATCGATGGGACGGAAGAACCGCGCCAAGCAACCGCTGCCCGCCGAGAAGGAGTTCGAGGTGAACCCCTTCGCCCAGCTCGGGGAACTGCTCCCGAAGGACCAGTTGCCCAAGCCCGAGCCGCCGCCCAAGCCAGCGGCTGCCGCCGCCCCGGCGGCGAAGTCCCCTCTCGACCGGGAAGACCAGGAACTGCTGCGCGCCTTTGGCGGCGACGCCCAGCCCGGACTCGAATTCCGGGCGGCCGGGGCGGTGCCCCGCGGACCCCAGGTCTCGGTCGGCATCCAGCGCAAGGGCAAGGGCGGCAAGACCGTCACCTCGGTGCGCGGCCTGGCCGAGCTGGACATGAGCGCCCGCATGGAACTGGCCCGCGATCTGGGCCGCGGCCTGGGTACCAACGCCCGCTTCCTCGAAGACGTGTTGGAGGTCCAGGGGGACTTGCGGGAACGCGTGGCGGCATGGCTGACCGAGCGTGGGTTCCGCGCCCGCCTCGGCTAGGGGCGCCTGGGGTGTCCCGAGTCGCCAGGAGACAGCTATCCGGCCGTTCCGCCCACCGGGTCGCGGACGGTTCCATCGCTTCGCTGCACTTGCATGGCGTTTGTGTCCCGCTATATTTCCGGTCTACCGGTAGCAGCAGGCTCCCGATGTTTTTTCTGCTGGCAACACGAAACATCAAGGCAGTATAGCGAATGAGCAGTAACGGCAATGCGAAGCGTTTCGACGCTGCCAAGGAAGCCGCGATTCGGGAAGCATTGCTGACCGAACGCGCGGCTCTGGCCAAACAGATCCGTGCATTGGGCAAGACCTCCCTCGTTTCCAGCCGCACGGCCGGTGAGGAATTGGCGGATGTGGGTACCGACGACTTCATGCGCGATATGGAACTCTCGGTGATGACCGAGGAAGGCAAGCGCCTGGCCCTGATCGATACCGCGCTGGAAAGCCTGGACAGCGGCAGCTACGGAATCTGCGTCGACTGCGGCGAGGCGATCTCCGACGGCCGTCTCCGCGCCAAGCCCTACGCGCGCCTCTGCATCGACTGCAAGTCGATCCGCGAGCAGAACGAGGGCATGGCCCCCGAAGGCGTCTCCGACGAAGAGTTGGTTGAGTAGCCACTGCCACCGGAGACGAGAGGGGGCGGCGTTGGGTCTGCCCTGGAGTCCAATGAACCGTTCGCCCCAAGCATCTCCTTGGTTGCTATCCTTCTGGCGAGTCCCGTTGGGGCTCGCCATTCTTATCTTCGGCCTGGACCAGTGGACCAAATGGATGGTCATCCGGGCCTGGCCGGAAATCACCTATACGCCTCCGGTCGAGGTGATTCCGGGCTTCTTCAGCTTGGTCCATTACCGTAACCAGGGCGCCGCCTGGGGGATCCTGGCCAACCACACCATGCTCCTGGCCTTGGTCTCCCTGCTGGTTCTGGTGACCGTGATCGTCTACTTCCGGCGGCTGACCGAGGATGTGCCGGAACGGGCTTTGGCGCTGGGCGCCATGCTCGGCGGCGTGGCGGGCAACCTGTGGGACCGAGTCTTCCGCCACGAGGTGGTCGACTTCCTGCTGTTCTACTGGCGGGACTGGCAGACCCGTTCCTTCCCGGCCTTCAATGTCGCCGACTCGGCGATCACCTGCGGGATTGCGGTCTACATCGTCTCCTCCTTCCTGCGGGGGGATCTGCCCTGGTCCCGGCGGGACCCGGCGGAGCAGGCTGGCGATGCCTGACCGCCCCCCATGCCTGGCGGTTCTCGGACCGACCTGCGCCTGGAAGAGCGACACAGCCCTTCTCCTCGCCGAGGAACTGGACGGCGAGATCATCTCCTGCGATTCCATGCAGGTCTACCAGGGGCTCGATATCGGCACCGCCAAGCCCTCGCGCGAGATGCGGGCTCGTTGTCCCCACCATTGCGTGGATCTGCTGCCGCTGGACGAGCCGTGGGACGCCAATCGCTTTGTGGAGATCGCCCGCCCCCTCCTGGCGGAGATTCAGGCCCGTGGGCACCTCCCCGTGCTGGCTGGCGGCACTGGCCTCTACGCGCGGGCGCTGCTCTACGGTTTTGCCCTGTTGCCGGCCGACCGCGTGATCTTTGCCCAGGTGGAACGCGAACTCGCCGAACCGGACGGCCCGGAACGCCTCGCCGGGGAACTGCTGGCCGCAGCCCGCGACCGGGGTGCCGTGCCGGAGGACACGCTCCAGAATCCCCGGCGGCTCGCCCGTGCCATCGAGGTCCTGCGCCTGACCGGTTCGCCGCCCTGGGAACTGGCCCCGGAGCGCCCCACCGAGCCGGTGCTGCCCGTGCGCCAGTTCGTGCTGCTGCCCACCATGGCAGTGCTCAGGCCGCGCATCGAGCGGCGAACGGCCTGGATGCTGGACCATGGCTGGATCGAGGAGGCCGCGGCGGCCCTGGCCGCCGGGCTGCTCCAGACGCCCACGGCCCGGCAGGCTCTGGGCTACCGGGAGATCGCCGCCTTCCTGCGCGGCGAGTTGCCGGGCCGTACCGCCTTGCTTCAAGCCCTGGTCGGGCGCACCGTACAGTACGCGCGGCGGCAACGGACCTGGTTCCGCCACCAGCATCCCGGCGCGGAGATCATCGAGATCACCCAGCCCACCACCGCCGAAGCCCTGCGCGACGAGATTCTCGGACGGCTATAGCCGGTCGTCCACCATCTCGCGGGGCAGGAAG
This sequence comes from Victivallales bacterium, assembly GCA_003245525.1. Taxonomy (GTDB): domain Bacteria; phylum Verrucomicrobiota; class Lentisphaeria; order Oligosphaerales; family Lenti-02; genus Lenti-02. The sequence continues at coordinate 21,111 of QKCY01000364.1, forward strand.
CCCTTGATGTCGTAGATCACGGCCTTCCCAGCCCGAAAGGGGGCCAGGTCGAGATCATGGAACTCGCGGTGCGGCACGGCCAGAATCACGCCGTCCACCGAACCGGCCAACGCCTGGGCGGCGGCCAGATCGGGCAGCAGGTCGATGCCGTACTCCTCCTTCACCTCGGCGGGATCGGCCCAGGGATCGCAGACGAGGACCTGGCAGCCGTAGTCGGCCAGTTCGTCGATCACGTCCACCACCCGCGAGTTGCGGATGTCGGGGCAGTCTTGCTTGAAGGTGATGCCCAGCAGGAGCAGGCGCGAGTCGCGCACCGAGTGCCCGCTGTGGATCAGCAGCTTGATGACCTGGGAGGCCACATAGCGGCCCATGCCGTCGTTCGTCCGCCGCCCGGCCAGGATGATCTGGGGGTGGTGCCCCAGTTGCTGGGCCTTGTGGGTGAGGTAGAAGGGGTCCACCCCGATGCAGTGTCCGCCCACCAGGCCCGGGCTGAAGCGGAGGAAATTCCACTTCGACCCGGCGGCGGCGAGCACGTCATGGGTGTCGATCCCCATGCGGTCGAAGATCATGGCCAGCTCGTTGACGAAGGCGATGTTGATGTCCCGCTGGCAGTTCTCGATGACCTTGGCGGCCTCGGCCACACGCAGCGAAGGAGCCAGATGGGTGCCAGCCGCCACGACCGTGCGGTAGAGCGCGTCCACGGCCTGGGCCGCCTCGGGCGTCGAGCCGCTGGTCACCTTCACGATGGTGGCCAGCCGGTGCTCGTGGTCGCCGGGGTTGATGCGCTCGGGGCTGTAGCCGCAGAAGAAGTCGCGGTTGAAGACCAGGCCGCTCTCCCGTTCGAGGACCGGCACGCAGTCCTCCTCCGTGCACCCCGGATAGACCGTGCTCTCGTAGATGACCAACGCGCCCGGTCCCATGGCTTGGCCAACCGTGCGGCTGGCCCCGATCAGAGGCGTGAGATCGGGACGCTTGGCGCTGTCGATGGGCGTGGGCACGGTGACGATGTAGATGTCCGCGCCGCGCAGCTCGGCGGGATCGCAGGAGAAACGCAACTGCTTCGCCGCCTGCAACTGCTCGGTGGTGGTCTCCAGCGTGCGGTCGTGCCCTTCGCTCAGCTCGCCGATCCGTTTCCGCTTGATATCGAACCCGAGCGTAGGCATCCGCTTGCCAAACTCCACTGCGAGCGGCAAACCCACATAGCCCATGCCGACGATGGCCAGTTTCGCGGTACCAGCTTCGATCTTTGCAACGAGTTCACGCATGGACGAATCAGCTCCGTGTACGGGATACCTGCCCTCAGCCCCTGGCGAATCCCCAAATATACTGCTTCCGTCCGGGCTTTCGACCTGCCCCGAAAGGTGCGTTGGCGGGGAACGACGGGAACGGTAGAGTACCGGATGCCAGACCCTTGTCCCCGGCCGCAGCGCAGGAAGGCCCCCATGGTACAACTCCCCGACCGCATCGAGTCCGCCGCCCAGCTCGACGATCTGCTCAGCCAGCCCTCGCCCGCGCTGGTGGAGCAGTTCCGCCATCTGGTGGGCGATATCGCCATTGTCGGCGCCACCGGCAAAGTCGGACCCTCCGTGGTGCATATGACCCGCCGGGCCGTGCAGGAATCCGGCGTGCCCCGCCGCATCCTGGTGGTGGCCCGGAAACCCACGGCGGACCTGATCGGCCCCGGCGTCGAGCCTTGCACCTGCGACCTGCTCGACTCCCATGCCGTCGCCGCCCTCCCCCGCGTGCCCAACGTGATCTATCTGGTGGGGCGCAAGTTCGGCTCCACGGGCAGCGAATCCATGACCTGGGGCGTCAACAGCATCGCCGCCTACCATGCCGCCCACCACTTCCGCGGCTCCCGCATCGTCGCCTTCTCCACCGGCTGCGTCTACCCGGTGATGGACCTCGCCACCGGCGGAGCCACCGAAGCAACCCCCGTGGCCCCCGTGGGCGAGTACGCCATGTCCTGCGTCGCGCGGGAGCGCATGTTCGACTACTTTGCCGACCAGAAGCTGCTGGAAGTGGTCCACCTCCGGCTCAACTACGCGGTCGAATGCCGCTACGGCGTGCTCCACGACCTGGCCACGCGCATCTGGCAGGGCGAACCGGTGGACGTCACCACCGGCTACGCCAACGCCATCTGGCAGGGCGACTGTTGCGACCAGGCCCTGCGCGCTCTCTCCCTGGCCAGCAGCCCCGCCACCATCCTCAACGTCACCGGTCCCGAAACCTTCTCCATCCGCCAGGTAGCCCTCCAACTCGGCGAAATCCTCGGCAAGGAAGTGACCTTCACCGGCCAGGAGAACGGACTGGGCTACCTGAGCAACGCCAGCCGCGCGAACGGACTCTTCGGCAACCCCCGCGTGCCCCTGGCTCGCTTGGTCCAGTGGGTCGGCCACTGGGTCCGCCAGGGCGGAACCTCCCTCGGCAAGCCCACCCACTTCGAGACGCAGGACGGCAAGTACTGAGCAACCTTAGCCCGCATTGCCAAGAAAGGCGGCGAACTCCCGCAGGGCGAGTTCGCGGTCGGCCAGCCAGTGGGTGTAGGGGAGCGGGAAGGTGCGCAGCCCAGCCCGGTGCAACATGCGGTAGCGTTCGCGGGTGAAGGCACCGGCGAACTGACCCGGATAGCCGATGAGGTCGATGCCGCACAGGCCGTTGGGCCCGGCCACGATCAGGTCGATCTCCAGCCCCGCCACCGGGAAACCCACCCATACCTGGTGCCCCTGGGCAGTCAGTACCGCGCGCACCCCTTCGCAGAACTGGTCCCGGACGGGCAGGGACGGGTTGGGCGCATCGCCTGCTTGGTCCTCCGCATAGCGCCTGGGCAGGGAATCGGCCGGCTGCCGTTCCGGGGAGAAGGAGTAGTGGACCACCTGCCGCGACCGAGCCCGTGTAATCGCCACATTGAACACGTCCGGGCGGGAGAGATGACGCCAGGCAGTGGGGTGCGAAGCGTCGTCCAGCACGAGCGACAGAAGCATCACGTCCCGTTCCTCGCCCTGGAAGGCGTAGGGGGTACCGACTGCCAGCCGGTGCCGCTCCATGTCCCGGCTCGTGAAACGGCCCATGACTTCCCGCGCCAGCCATTCGGCCTGGGACCGGAACGGCGCCAACACCCCGACGCTCTGGCAAGCGGCATCCGGCGTCCCGGCTTGCGCGTCCACCAACTCGCGCAGAGCGGCCAGCAGTTGCTCGCCCTCCTCCCGGTTGGTGCCGTCTTCCTGTCGCCGTCCCGCGCAGCGGACCAACCACACCCCCTCATGGGCAGGCAACAGAGGCCGACCGGTCATGACCCGCAGAGCCCCCGAGTAGAACACCCGGTTGCTGAACCGGATGATGGCCGGGGTGCTGCGGTAGTGCTCGTCCAGGAACTGGGCCTGCTCCCGCTGGACCAGCCGGTCGCTGACGAGATCCAGGGCGGAACGATCCCGGTAATCAAGGGACTCCGGGTCCTCGTCGGCCAACTCGTGAATCTCCTGGAGCCGCGCCTGACGCCGCCGGGAGAGGAAAGAGACGTGGCGCAACTGCCGGGGATCGCCGGTCACCACCGCTCGCTTGGCCCGTTGCAGGGCAGGCAGGCAACTGGCGATATCGCACTGGGTCGCCTCGTCCAGAATCACCAAGTCGAACAGCTCCTCCCGGAACGGCAGATTGCGGGAGAGATCACCCAGCCGCACCAACCAGATGGGAAAGGCCCGCAGGACAGCCGCGAAATCCGCCTTGCCGAAGTACTCCTCCCGCTTCCGCGCCGTCACGGCGCGCAATCCCTTGCCGAACAGCACCAAGTCCCGGCGTTGCCGGGCGAGCACCTTCCCCAACTGCTCGGCATGATGGGCCCGGAGGAAGAGCGCCGTGTCCGCCGCCCGCTGGGACAGCCGTTCCTGCAATGCCTGGGTGGTCTCCCAGAGCGGTCGCTGGAGGCCGCTGCGCCAGCGGACATAGCGACGGCGGAGACCAGCCAAGAACGTGTCGTTCGCCGGATCGGAGGCCAAGTCGTCGCCCCACTTCGCCTCGGCGGCGGTACGCCGGTCGAACTCCCGTTCCAGGGCGGCAATCTCGCGGTCCAGGTCGCCGAGCCGGGCCAGGATCGACCGGGAAGCGCCCGTCTCGCGCAGTTCGGGCGGCAACATGCCGTTGAGCAAGTCCGCCACGTAGTCGCGCAGCTCGCGCAGATAGGATTTCCGCCCCCCGCGCACCAC
>QKCY01000387.1 GCA_003245525.1 Victivallales bacterium
CCTGCCCATCCACGGCCAGCCGGGACGCTTCATTCTCATGCTCGACCAGTGGAATCCCACCCATCTCCGCGACAGCCGCTACGTCTGGCTTCCCATCGAGTTCGACGGCGACCGAATCCAGGTACGCTGGCAGGATCGGTGGTCGTTGCCGGCCAGGTAGAGATGAAGGCCTTTTCATCTCGTCTATAGGGTTCCTTCATTGCGGTCCTGCATGGTAAACGCCGATTGCCCCGTTGGGGAGTCTGGCACGCCAACTAGCGGAGACCGCAGGCCATGGCCGCGAAGCCCACCTTATCTATTGTCATCCCTGCCTACAACGAGCGGGAACGTATCTTGCCCACGCTGGAGGCACTGAGGGCCTATCTTGCCGCGGCGAACGAATGGGGGGGCAGGGCGGAGGTCCTGGTCGTCTGCGACGGCTGCACCGACGGCACGGAGCAACTGGTCCGTGCCTGGGGCAAACTACCCGGTCTCCGGGTGATCGCCTATCCGCACAACCAGGGCAAGGGCTATGCCGTGCGCGCCGGTGTGCTGGCTAGTCAAGGGGACGTGGTGGTCTTCGCCGACGCGGATGGCGCGACGCCATTCGCCGAGATCTCCCGCCTGGCTCCCCGCCTGGCGGCCGACTGCGAGGTCGTGATCGGTTCGCGGCGTCTGCCCGATTCCCAGGTTACGGGGATGCAGTCCTGGCGGCGGCGCTTGCTGGGGCGATTCTTCGTGGAGGCGACCCGGCTGGTGCTCGGACTCCGTTTCGCCGATACCCAGTGCGGGTTCAAGCTGTTCCGGGGCGAGGTGGCCCGTTCCCTGTTCAAGACGGTTCGGTGTCCTGGCTATGGTTTCGACCTCGAAGTGCTGGTCCTCGCCCGGGAACGGGGATTGCGGACCATCGAGGTCGGGATCGAGTGGCACGACCAGGCGCTCTCCAAGGTGTCGCCGGTCCGCGATGGCCTGCGCATGCTGCTGACCCTGTGGGCGTTGCGCCGCCAGAGTCGTCGCCGGGTCGCTCTCCTGGCCGCCAAAGAAGCTCCTGCCTTGTCCCGCTGAGGGAACGGACCATGCCTACCCGTAATGTGATCCTGCTCATCGTTCTCGCGGCCCTAGGGTGCCGTTTGCTCCTGCTGCCGGTTCTGCCCATTGCCGATCCCACGGAGGGGCGGTATGCCGTGGTCTGCCAGGAAATGGCGCTCGGCAACGACTGGGTGACGCCCAAGGTCTGGATCAACGGCGAGTTGATCCCCTTCCTGGGCAAGCCCCCCCTGTTCTTCTGGCTGGGGGCCGGGGCCATGAAGGTGTTCGGGGTCAATGCCTTCGCCGCCCGTCTGCCGAGCTGGCTGGCGATGGTCGCCTTGCTGGCGATCCTGGCCTCGGTGCTGCGGCGCTATGCCGACGAGCGGACAGCATGGCTGGCCGTCGGGCTGACCGCCGCGTGTCCGGTCTTTCTCGGCCTGGGGGGCGCGGTGGCGACGGACATGCTGCTGGCGCTCTTTGTGGCAGGCTCGATCCTGGCCTATGCCGCCTTTGCCGTCGAGTCCGACCGCCGGTTGCGGAAGCGGTGGAGCCTGCTGCTCTTCGCTCTGTTGGCCGGAGGGTTCATGACCAAGGGGCCGGTGGCCATCGTGCTGTTCGGCCTGCCCGTGCTGGCGTGGACGATCCGCCACCGGAAGTGGGCTTTGCTCCGGGAGCACAACTGGGCCTTGGGCATCCCGCTTTTCCTGGCGCTGGTGGTGCCGTGGTTCTGGCTCTGCGAGCGGCACAATCCCGATTTTCTCCGCTACTTCTTCGTGAACGAGAACTTCCTGCGTTTCGTGACCCATTCCTACGGCGACCGCTACGGCAAGGGGCACCTCTATCCCCGCGGCAGCGCCCTGGTGATGCTGTTGCTGGCCACCATGCCCTGGAGCCTCTATGCCGGGTGGGCCTGGTGGCGGCAACGACGGGCGGAGTCCTGGCGGCGGGGGGACGAACTGGCCAGCTTGCTCTTCCTGGGCGTTCTCCTGCCCACGCTCTTCTGGTGTCTGGCCCGCCAGTTGCTCATTACCTATCTGCTGCCGATGGTGCCCCTGTTCTGCGGGTGGCTGGCCTTGGCCCTGCCGCCGACCGCGACCCTCAGGCGGTTCCCCGCCCGGGCGATTGGCGGTGTCCTGGCGGTATTCCTGATCGCGGGGCTGGCGGCTGGGGGGCAGATCTCCCGGAGGCAGTCCAGTCTGGATATCATGGACTTCGCGCTGGCCCAGCCCGATAGCCCGGTCCTCTTCACGGGCCGGACTCCCTACAGTGCCTTCTTCTATGGCCGGGGGCGGACGGTTCCGCATCCCCACTGGTCGTTGGTCGAGGCCGTGCGGCATATCCTCGTCACCGATCCCTCCACCTTGCTGGTGACGAACCGGAGCGATGCCGACGAGCTGCCGCCGGAGGTGGCTCCGCTCCTGCGCCGGGTGGCGGTCGGGGGGAGGTACGCGGCATTCCAGGTTATTCCCGCCGAAGTGGCGACAACCCAGCCGGAGGAATAGAGCGGATGACGGGAATGGCAGGCGTGGGACCGGACAGGTACATTTCTTCGGGAAACCGCAGCCAGGAGTGTACCATGCGCATTCTCGTCGTCGAAGACCACGAAAGCGTCGCCCGCTTCATCGTGAAGGGGTTGCGCGAGGAGAGCTATGCCGTCGACGTGGTCGGCGACGGGCTGGAGGCCGTGCGGGCGGCACGGCTGGCCGAATACGACGTCATCGTTCTCGACGTGAACCTGCCCGGTATTAGTGGGTTCGAGGTGGCCTCCCGGCTGCGCGGCCACAAGGTCGGCACCCCGATCCTGATGCTGACCGCGCGCGAACGGGTCGAGGACCGGGTGCAGGGCCTGGATGCCGGGGCCGACGACTATCTGGTGAAGCCCTTCGCCTTCGCCGAGCTCTTGGCCCGTATCCGGGCGCTGCTGCGGCGCTCCGGGCCCAGCCAAGCCACCGTCATGCGGCTGGCCGACCTCGCCCTGGACCCCATCACCCGCGAAGTCACCCGTGGCGGAAACCGGATCGAACTGACCAACCGGGAGTACTCGCTGCTCGAATTCCTGCTGCGCAACCAAGGGCGCATCGTCACCCGGACGAGCATCATCGAGCATGTCTGGGACATGCACTTCGATAGCGGGACAAATCTGGTCGATGTCTACGTGCGCCATCTGCGGGCGAAGCTGGACGAGACCTACACGCCGAAACTCATCCAGACGGTTCGCGGGGTGGGTTACGTGATGCGCGAGGAGTAGATGAAGTCCTTCCGGCGCAAAGTGACCTGGTGGATCGCCCTGGTCCTCTTCGGTCTGATGTTCGTCAGTCTGGTCGCCTTCAACATCTACGCGATCCACGGCGTGGCCCATCACGCCAGCAGCCGGATGAAGACGCTTTCCCGCGCGGTCCTGAACGAGATAGAGGCTGCCCTCGGGCAGGGCGCGCCGGTCACCGACGCGACCTTCGCCCGGGTCGATGCCAGTCTCGGAGTCCTGGACCCGAAGGGCAGGTTGGAGTACGGGGTCTTCACGACCGATGGCAGTATGCTGCACCGGTCTCCCCATTTCGGCCGGCTGGACGACCCGTCGGTGCTGCTGGCCAAGCCCGAGGATATCATGATCCGGGCGATCCGCTCGCCGGACGAGGACGAGGTGGTGGGGGATCTGTTCAGCGAATGGCATTTCCTGATGCTCAACCGTGGGCAGGGCCATTTGGTGCTGGTCAGCGATCGCGAGGACTACGAGTCCCTGGAACGGTTCGCGTCGGGTTTCCTGATCGTCACTCTGCTGGCGGCGTTGGTCTCGATCCCCTGTGGCTTCCTCCTGAGCCGCCGCATCCTGGTGCCCCTCGCGGCGATCCAGAATGCGGTCCAGGAAGTCCGCCAGGGCAATCTCCAGGCCCGGGTTCCCGCGCCGAAGTCGCAGGACGAGATCGCGCTCCTGGCCGAGTCGCTCAACCACACGTTTGCCGACCTCGAAGGCTTGCTCGACGGCATGCGCCGGTTCTGCGCCGACGCGGCCCACGAGTTGCGGACCCCCCTCACTGCCCTGCGCGGCAACCTGGAGGTCTGCCTTGCCAAGGTGCGCACTCCCGAAGAGTACCAGGTGGCGCTGTGCGAAGGTGTGGCCGAGGCGGCGGCGCTGTCGGCCATGGTTCAGGATCTCTTGCTCCTGAGCATCTCCGGCGACCGGCAGCGCACGGCCTCTCTCCGCGAACTGGCCCCGGGGTCTCTCTTCCGTGAGACCACGCTCCAGCTCTCGCTTCTTGCGGAGGAGAAGCAGATCCAGTTGACGAGCCAGATCGACGACGATCTGACCATTCGGGGCGACGAGAAGCTCCTTCCCCGAGTCTGCTACAATCTGGTGGACAACGCGATCCGCTACTCGCCGTCGGCTGGCACCATCGCCGTGACCTGGGGCCGCGAAGGCGACGAAGCGGTGCTCTCTGTGGCCGACACCGGCATCGGCATCGCTCCCGAGGACCAGGAGCGGATCTTCGAGCGTTTCCACCAAGTGGATTCGAGCCGCAGCCGGGGCACCGGTCTGGGACTCGCCATCGTCAAATGGATCGTGGAACTCCACGACGGTCGTATCGAGGTGCAGAGCGAACTCGGCCAAGGTGCCACCTTCCGCGTCCATCTCCCCTTGCCTGACTCCCGGGGATAGCCATCCACCTTGCCGACAGCAAGGCACCTTGACGACGTGGCAGGTGGTCGGTATACTGGAAGACGATGGACCAGAAGGCGGGAACGCAGGGCGCACGCTCTCAGGGTCTGTCGGTAGAAGCCGGTGGTATCGCAGGCGGTACCCTCGGTATGCAGAGAGAAAACGAGGGAAGTAGCTCAACTGGTAGAGCACCGGGCTTTCTACTTTCCGCTTCTGGCTAAGAGAGTTCCTTCTTCTTCAGGACCCGGAGGTTGCAGGTTCGAATCCTTGCCTTCCCTCGCCACGTGCATCTAGGGGCAAAAGAGGTTCCTTGTCACACGTTCAGTTTCTACCTCTCGCCCCTCCTATTTCCCGGTGCATCATGCAGCAAGCAGTCCTACGGTTGTTTCATGCTGTCCAAATCGGCACCCCCAACCCCCGTGGTCTTCCACGCGAGGTGGTTGAACGGACCATTCGGCACGGCTACGTGCTTGATCCGGCGATAACTCCGGATGAAGACCTGCTGGCTACCATCGAGACTGTCGTCGGCATCTCCGGGGAAAAGGCCAACGCTGCTTTCCACAAATCCTGGCAGGTGGTCCGGGACGCCACGCGGGAGACGCTGGTGTTGCAGCAGATCGTGCATTACCTCACCACCTATGGTTTCGAGGCCCAGGGCATATACCGCCAGGACACCGTGTATGTCCCGCATGAACTGCTCGAACTGCCCGGCTTGGCAAGTGACATCCCGCTGACTGTCGTCAAGGGCATGGATGCCGGTTCCCTCCTCAAGGAGATCGTGAACCTCGGCTCCGGCATCGCTCTGGCTCCGCAGACGTTGGCGGACATCATGGCCATTGTCGCCGCCAACCACTACGACAGGGCTTTTGCGCGGGAGATTGGCAACCGCGAGTTGAAGGCGATGCTGTTCGACCATTACGGGCTGGTACCGGACGAGCCGGTCGAGTTCCTCCGGCATCTCGTCAGCAAGCTCACCGACGAATCCCTGCTCATCAAGAACGACCAACTGATCCAGAAGATCAAGGCGGCGAACGGCAAGTTCCTGGATGTGCTCCTGAAGGATGCCCCCCCCAATCTGGCGAGTATCTTCTACCGGTTCAAACCCCTGTTCCTGGCGCTGAAGTCGATCTCGCGGAACAAGACGTTCTTCAACCGGTTGCGCAAGCAGGCACCGCAGTTGCACCAGCCGGTTCGCGAGGACATGCTGAACAGCGTGACTGCGCAACTCAAGCACGGGGCGCTGGACCCTGAGCGCCTGCGTCGGTCGTTGGCCAAGGCCAGCGTGTTCCGCAAGGTTCGCCTGGCCTATGCTCTTGCCCATCGGCTGAATGCCGGAGGAAGCATCGTCTACCGCATCCGGAACGGGCGTGGCTGGGCCACCGGGTTCGACTGGCCCGGCGAGGTGGCGGCCGCTACCGAATGCGCCATGGAAATGGTGCTGGAATCGCTGGCAGCCGACATCCGGCCCCGGGTGGCGGGGAAGACAATCTATATCCCTCCGCATATGCACTATGCCTTGCCGGCAACGGAGAAGCAGTTCACCGGGCATCTGCCCACGGGTAGTAGCGTTGCTGTGTCGGGTGATCTGATTGTGGGTGTCCACTGGACGAACGGCAAGAACCGCACCGACTTGGACCTGTCCGTCATCGGCCAGTCGGGCAAGATTGGCTGGGACGCCCGCTATCGCACGGGAGACCGGCGCATCCTTTTCTCGGGCGACATGACCGATGCTCCCGCCCCGCAGGGGGCGACCGAGCTCTTCTACCTGAAGGAGGGCCTGTCCGAACCGCTGATTCTGATGCTCAACTTCTACAACCATGCCGCCGGCGACGAGGCCGCAGCCAAGATTCTGGTTGCCAACGAGAAGCCGGAGACGTTCGACAGGAACTACATGGTTGATCCGAACAACATCGTCGCGACGGCGGATATCCAGGTGACTCGCAGGCAGAATGTGCTCGGCCTTCTCGTGCTGAAGCGCGGCAAAACGCATGTTCATTTCGCGCATGTCAGCATTGGTTCCGCGATCACCGCGAGCCAGAACGTTCAGTCGACGCACACCAGGAACTATCTGGTGCACAGCCTAATGAACCCGGTCGAGCTCCGCGACGTCCTGGCCATGGCTGGGGCTACCATCGTCGGGGTGAAGACCGGAAACGAAGACCTCGACCTGTCTCCCGAACGGCTGACCCGGTCGACAATCATCGATCTCCTGAAGTGACTTGGTGCAAACGGCCAGGGAGAACCATGAACGCGAGGATCATTGTGATCGTATGTCTGGGTTGGTTGGCCAGCGGTGCGACCGCCGCCGGCGTCGGGCCGTTCAGGGACGGGGAGCGGGTCTGCTTTGTCGGTGACAGCATCACCAAGCAGGGCGGCTATCATGCGCAGATCCTGCTTTTCTACGCGACCCGCTACCCGAATCTGCATCTGCAGACCTGGAATTGCGGCATCGCGGGCGACACGGCCACCGGCGGGCTC
>QKCY01000560.1 GCA_003245525.1 Victivallales bacterium
GTCGTAGAGCACGTAGCTGACCCAGTTCGGTCCCGCCTTCTGTTCGCCGGACTCGGAGCCCGCCCAGCGGATGTCGCCGCCATCGATGGTTACGATCAGCCCCTCGGCCACGATGCGGAAGCCACAGTCCCAGGCGGTGCCCGGAACCATGGAGCAACTGAGGGTGCCGAGGGCGCCGGAGGCATATTCCATGACCAGGGCGCAGGTGTCGGGAATGGTGAAGCCCTCCGCCGCCCAGAGCAGACCGCCGGTTTTCGGGCTGTCAGGTTTGGGGGTCCAGTCGCGGACTCGGGTCGTGCGGGCGCGGACGGAGACCACGTCACCCGCCAGGTAGCGGCCGAGATCAAGCATGTGGGTCGATTGCTCGGTGAGCTGGCCACCGGAACGGTTCACGTCCGGCCACCAGTCGCGGGGGGGGAGCCCAGGCATGTAGAAATGCTGCTGGACCATGGCAATGGGCCGGTTCGCCAGCAGTTCCTTGGCCTTGCGGATGCCCTCGGTGAAGCGGTACATGTAGCCCACCTGGGTGGTGATGCCACTGGCGTCCACCGCCTTCTTCACCCGCGCGGCGCGGGCGAGGTCCACGGCCACGGGCTTCTCGACGAAGAAGGGAATGCCCCTGGCCACGGCCTCCTCCTCGATGCGCCCGTGCGCGTCCGGGGAGGTGCAGATGACGATGGCATCGGGCTTCTGGGCCTCGTAGAGCGCCACGCAGTCGTCGTAGGCCTGTCCCCCGAATTTGGCGGCTGCCGCCTGGGCGCGCTCGAAGACCACGTCCGCATGGCCGACGATGGTGACATCGTCCCGCAGGGCCGCGTTGTTCAGGTGCCGTTGGGCGATGTTGCCGACGCCGACGAAACCGATTCTGAGTGCCATGGCCACGCTCTCCGGATGGGGTCAGGGAAGGCGGTCGATGTATTCGATCGCGGTGACTCTGTCGTCGCGGAACTCAACGCGGAGGACATCGTACTCCTCGCGGTCGTCCCAGTAGAGCGGATCGTCCCAACACGACCCGTAGCGCCGGGGCCAGTAGTGGGCATCGGGGCTCCACCGGTAGGCCGTGTAGCGCCAGACGAGGGTGGTGCCGCTGTTCTCCACCCGCTGTTGGATATGGTTGGGCTGGCCGATCGCCAGGAACACCATGTCCTGGGTATAGCCAAGCTGGATGACGCCTTCCCTGACCTTTGCCTGGATCTCGGCAGGGAAGGTGGCGAAGAGCTCCGCGTGGCGCTTGATCCGCGCCTCCGGAGTCGCGCAGCCCGTTACGACCAGCAACAGGCCGAAAAGGGGAAGCCAGAGGAACGCTTTCATGGTCATGGTCCTATTCTCCAAGCCGCTCCACCATAGTCTGTCGCGGAAGGCGCTGCCACCTTGCCTGGCGAGGAAAGGCGGGCCTGGAAAAGGAAGACCGGTCCGGCCGGGAAGTGGTTCCCCGCCGTCGCGGGCAACTCCAGGAACGCCAATCTCCGGATTGGCGGGTTCTCCTGCCACGCCTGGCCCTGGCCGATCCGGAGATCGGCGTTCCGGCTGGGGGGATGCACTCCCTGGGAGCGCCGAGCACCGGCTCGGCGGTATTCGTCCGGGGCGCAATCCCCCCGGGATGCCGATCCGGAGATCGGCGTTCCGGAGGGCTAGCCCAACACGGTTGCGTGGGCGATTTGGCGGAGGAAGGCCGCGTCGGCGGGATCGAGAGTGTCGGGCGCAAAGGTCCCGTCGCTGGTGGGCAATCCGGTCAGAGTTTCGTACCAGACACAGCCTGCGAGGTAGTTGCCGCGGGCATTGAGGTGGTTGGCGTCGAGGCGGAGTTCGGGCACACCCTCCGGGGTCTCGCGAATGGCCCAGTACCAGCCGGCAGCCAGGGAGTTCTCCTGCTTGGGCAGGGCGGGGGCCGTGCCGAAGCGGTACTGGCAGTCCGGCTCGGGCCAGAGGTACTGGTGACCGGCGGCGGTGCGGGCGCGATTGATCGCCTCGCCCGAACGCAGAATCCGACAGCCGTACTTCTCCGCATAGTGCCGGTAGGCGGCGCCGATGCGCTCGTGCATCAGGGCCTGGGTCAGCCCGTTGTCCGGCAGGAAGGGGGAATCGGAGCGATAGGCCCAAGTCTGGTGCAGGAGGATCTCAGCCTGCGGAGCGAGCGAGCCCGCCAGCGCTACCAGTTGCCCCAGGAAGGGCTCGAAGGTATCCAGCCGCCAGCTCTTGTGGCTCACCTGCTGCATGGTGACCATGTCCCACTTCTCGGCCGCCAAGGCCTCCTGCAGGTTCGCCTGGACGGTGCTGTCGCCGGAGAGTTTGCCCAAACTGTAGGTCTTGTACTCCGGGTGCGCCGCCGTGTAGACCGACAGGTTCCAGTGCTTCTCCAGGGAGCACCCGCCCAGACTTGCCCGACCGACCAGGAACTGCACCTGGCCTTCGCTCTGGGCGATCTGCGCCAGATAGGTGAGGGCGTTCTCCGAGAAACTGTTGCCGATGGTCAAAAGGCGAATGGTCTTCATCCATGCATTCCTTGGTGCGATGCTATGATTGCTTGGCCTTGCTCTTGCCGCCCCGAAACGGGCCACTCGGGACTTCCCCTGAACCCTTCGCATCCAGACGGCAGACTTCGGTATTCCTCGACCACTCGGTCAGCGCGCCGTGGGGACCGGGAAAGAGATGCACATGGCACCTTTCATCGTCGGGCATTCCGGCACACTCTTCCGGATCCATCTTGCCCAACCATTTCAGCAGCTTGGCGAGCGAGAGAAGCCCCTCAGGGTCGCCACCGATGAACACGCCGTGACGGTCATTGCTGATCTCGATCCGGCCCTTCACCTTGGGCGAGGGTTTGTTCCTCTTCATCGGTCGTCCTGGCAACAGACAGTGAGGCAGGCGTGGATCAACTGTCCCGCCTGCTGTCCAGTCGGCTTTCAATCCTCAATCTCAGGTATAAAATCCTCAATCCCCTAGCCCCGCTCGGCCAGGATGGAGACCTCTTCGCCCACGTGGATCGTGGCCGTTTCGGCGATGGTGGGGGAGAGGACGGGGACCACTTCCAGCGGATAGTTGCTGGTGATGCGCGCCACGAAATGCCCGCCGTCGTCCAGCCGCCACTCCGTCTCGATATGGCCATAGGGCGTGGGGATGCGGCACTTCACCCAAGGCGTCACCTCGGGGAGGGGATTGAAGTAGACCCGGGTGAAGCCGGGCTGGGCGGGACGGATGCCCGCGACTTCCGCGCAGAGGAAGGCGTTGGGGGAGACCCCGTAGCCATGGCACAGGCTGTAGCTGGGTACCTCGTTGGGGTTGCTGTTCGGATCGAAAAGCTCCCACCAGGTGGTAGCCCCGCGCTCCAGCATGGCACCCCAGTACCAGCGCAACAGGCGCACGGCCCAGGCCCGGTGCCCCAGGGCAAAGGCGGATTCAAGCACGAAGAACTGGAAGAAGGGGTTGTTGGACTCGGCATGGGCCAGGAGCTCGTAGGGCTCGTCCTCGCAGAAGAGATGGGCCAGGATGCTCTCGTAGTCCTCCGGCCGGGCGATGCCGCCGTAGATGGCCAGCACGTTGCTCTGCCACGAGGTGTAGTCGGAGTGTTCGCCTTCGGTCCAGCAGTCCGCGAACAGCCCGCGTTCGGGCAGCCACGTCATCTCTCGCACCTTGCGGGCGATATGGGCCGCTTGGTGCCGTAGCACTTCGGCCTTGCGTTCGACCCCGATCTGATCGAAGATCCAGGCCGCTGCCAGCAAGGCCCGGCAGTAGATCGCGTTCAGGCCGGTGATGACCCCTTCGCGGTGAATCTCGCCATGGTCCAGGAAGCAGAAGCCGCCGCCGCGCAGATGCACGTCGACGAGCACTTGGTCCCGCGGATCGGCCAGATGCCGGTAGCGGGCGAGCAGGTGCTCGACGGCCGGAATCATCCGTTCCAGCAACTTCTTGTCGCCGCTGTACAGGTAGTGGCGTTGCAGCCAGACGATCCACATCAGCGAGTAGTCCGGCATTTCGACGAAGTAGTCGCCGGGGCAGCAGGCGGGGATCGCTCCCGTCTCCAACTGGCTGTCGGCGAACTCGGCCAGTGCCAAGCCGCCCATCTCGTAGGCCCCGAACACATGGTAGGCGGCCCAGGACTGGATCATGGCGTCGGTGGTGTACTGGGTGGCCTCCTTGGCGGGAGCGTCCAGGAAGCGGCCCTGGGTGGTGGCTTCCAGAGTCCGGCAACCGGTGGCCCAGATATCGTCCAGTACCCGGTCGCCACTGGCGAAGGAGCCTTGGTTGTCGAACCGGTACTTGCGTCGCCGGACATGCCAGGAGTGGAGCAGAATCTTGCCCGCCGCCCGCCGCGCCACCACCATCAGGTAGCGCATGCCCCGCGGCACGATGCCCCGCCACACACCGCGGTCGGTGGGGCCGAGAATCAGGGTGTCGGCGTTCCGGCGCCCTTCGGCCCAGCAGAGGGCCTGCCCGGCCACGACCTGCTCGGAGCAGACCACGTCCAGGATGTCGCCGTCCTCGCCCGTGATTTCCAGTTCCGGGCAGCCGTAGACCGCCGCTCCGAAATCGAAGACGATGTACTGCCCCTCGGCCAGGGCCACCGGGGCTTCCACCTCTTCGGGCGCGTAGTCGCTCGGCGAGAACTCGCAGGACATGAGATAGACGTTCTCGTCCGGCGCAGGCCGGAAGAAGGGGACATAGGGGGACTTGGGCACGTCGGCCAGCAACAGGTTGGGGGAGACGAACTGGATCGGCGTGCGCAGCGGCCCGCACAGGGACCAGCCGCGCAGGTTGGTCTGTTCCGGCTTGCGGAGCGAGAGCAGGTCGTCGGGCCCCGTCTCGGGGAACAGGAAGCTGGCCCCCGCCGAGCCCAGTTCCACGTGCTGGGCGAAGAGCAGCCGATTCCAGCCCTGCTTCAGGGACAGGACCATCTCCGGCGACACCACCTCGCCCTGCCCGAAGCAGGGGGGACGGCAGCGTTGGAAGTCCGCCTTGGGCGGCAGCTTGTCGATGCCCTGGTCCTTCACGCGCTCGTCGTTGACGATCAGCACATAGGGGTCGTCGGTGAAGACGTAGCCCTCCGCCTCCACGTCCTCGGCGCTGTAGAGGAAGGTCTCGGCCACGTAGAGTCCGGGCCCGCGCACTTCCGGCAGGCCCCCCCAGCAGATATTGGTGACCGCATGTTGCTGGCTATACTCGCCCCGGAACAGCACGGTCGATGAGTCGTCGGCGTTGAGCGTCCACTCGGCCCGGTGGCAGAGGTTCAGCTTGCCCGGCACATCGCCGAGGGCCAGGCAGGAGTCCGGTGCCCGCCAGTCGATGGTCTCGAACTCCACCTCGGTCCAGCCGAAGGGGTAGTGGCGCAGGTCGGCCTTCTCGCAGAAGCCCCGCGATTCGGATGCCCGCGGGCGCCCGATCCGGTAGCACTCGCCGTCGTGGCAGAGCCACGTGTCATCCGTCCACACGGCGGGGGCGTCGTCCGTATTGAGCTGGACCCACAGGCCGCTTGGGCGCCGCCGGAAACCGGTCCGGGCCACCGTGGTGTTGTAGCCCATGATGGCGATGACGTTCACCCCGGTCTCCAGCAGGAAAGAGACGTCGAAATAGGCCACGTCGGCATCGTCCGAGACGCAGGGGGTCGGCCCGAAACCGAGGTAGCGGCCGTTCACGTACACGTGGCAGAGGGTGCCCGCCGAAACCCAGAGCTCGGCGGACGCAGGCGTCTGATACAGCGTGAACTCGCGCCGGAAGAAGACAAAGCTCTCGAGCCGGTCGCAATCGTCCGCAAGCCAGATCCATTCGCCTCGAATGTCGTTTGGCAACGCGTAGTTCAGCATACAGTCACCTTATTGTGGGCCGCCGACCCACGCTTCCGGCAGTGCCACGATCACGGCCACTCTACTACCTAAAGTGGCACGGATCGCGGTGAAATGCGACTCCAGACATTGGGAAAAGAACATGAATCGGGGTCGCCGGCAAGCTCCCGGCGGCGCGCGACAGGATCAGCGCTTGAAATCGAAGTGGCGCGCGAGCAGTTCCCCCATGCATTCGCAGCCTTCGCTCTCGCCGGGTCCCTCGCAGATGATCGTGGCCAGGTCGCCGGGGCCCAACCCCAGTCCCAGCAGGTCCAGCACCCGCGAGGCGTCGGCTTGCGCCCCCTCTTCCGTACGGATCGTCACCTTGCATTCGAGCTCGGAAGCGGCTTTGGCGATCAAGCAGGAGGGACGGCAGTGGATACCAAATTCGTTGACGATCCGTACAGTGCGAGTGACCATCTGACAATCCTGACCGCGGGCGAGCCCGCCATGGCGAACCTATTCCTGGGAAACTCCCTGGCTCCGTACCCCCAACCGACAACCCTCACCATACTGTAACACCAATTGGGGACGAGAAACAGGAAAAAGCGATAGCGCCCGATTCTCCGGGTGCTTGGACTCCAGCGTCCGACAGGCCATGTTGCCCATAGTTCATCCATGCCCGGAGAATCTTGTCACATGCCAATCATCCGTCTGCTCGCGTTCGCCATCCTGCCCGCCGCCGCCCTCCTGGGAGCCCCGCTCGTGGAAACCGAGGCCAGTTGGCACTTCGGCAGCCCCGCCCTGTCGCTCGATTTCGCCAAGGCCACCGGCGCGTGGACCGGCCTGACCGTGGACGGCCAGCCGCTGGCTGCCGGGGCCAACGAGGCGGAGCCCTGCCGGCTGAAGAGCGACGACCGTTGGTTGCCCAGCGCGCAGACGCCCCCCCGGCTGGTGAGTGTACTGGCCAAGGACGACAGCACCGTCGTCACCACCATCGGGTTCGGGGACTGGACGGTCGCCACCGAGTACACCCTCTTCCCCGAGGTATCCCGCATCCGCCGCCGGGCCACCGTCTCGTGGCAAGGGGTAGGGGAGACGAAGCTGCGGGGCTTCTCCCTGATGGCACCCGTCCTTGCCGCCGATGCCGCCACCGGCCAATGGTTCAGTCCGGCCGCCTGGCCGCCTTTTCGCCGCCATGCCGCCGATTTCGCCGAAGGGGTCCGCCGGAGTTTCGGCCGTACCCCGGTGCCTCTGGTGTTCCAGTACGCGCCGGGGCGTTCCCTGCTCTGCGCGCATGACCTGCTCCA
Source organism: Victivallales bacterium (assembly GCA_003245525.1). Lineage (GTDB taxonomy): Bacteria > Verrucomicrobiota > Lentisphaeria > Oligosphaerales > Lenti-02 > Lenti-02. The sequence continues at coordinate 7,067 of QKCY01000560.1, forward strand.
GCCCGATGCGGACAACGGTAGCGTGGTTGCCCAGGAAAGTGCTGGCGGTCTGACCAT